>PAOK01000031.1 GCA_002708015.1 Methanobacteriota archaeon | reverse complement strand
CACTAAATTCAGTCTCAAATTTAGCAATTATTCCATTACAAGATGTTCTAAAACTGGGTTCAGAAGCCAGAATGAATACACCTGGAACAAAAGAAGGAAATTGGTCTTGGCAATGTAAATGGGATGATCTAAATGAGACGAAAATCGATTGGTTTAGAACGGCGATAAAGGATAGTGGGAGACTAAATTGATCACGTGAACGCAACAACAGACCACCACGCTTATGGGATAATGTTCAATTCAGATTAATTCTCTAATTTATCCAAATTTTCTTCAATTTGAACATCTTCTTTCTTCCTATGATTGATGAAATAAAATGGCATCAATGCCAATGCTATACCAACACCAATGACGAAACAAATAGTCGCCATCTCTTCTTTTTCAGGTAACATGGACAACCACGAATCACCCAATATGTTCCCTCCACCTATTGGAGGTAATGTAGAGCCGCCATCATTGTAATTTCCACCTGGATAATTGGAATCTGGTGTTGGAAATGGAGATAATGATTGGTTAGACTCTGGTTCGGGCTCTGGCTCTGGCTCTGGCTCAGGCTCAGGATCTGGCTCTGGTTCGGGCTCTGGCTCTGGGTCTGGGTCTGGTTCAGGCTCTGGCTCTGGCTCTGGGTCTGGGTCTGGGTCTGGTTCAGGCTCTGGTTCTGACCATTCAACAACTAAGGAGTAATTCAGTGTTGAACTAGGACAATGATGGAAAAACAAATCCGATTCTCCACAACTTAGAATTGCGGCTTCAAATGTGAATAAAACTTCAGTACCATTTGGAATTGTTTCATTGAGTATCAATTGCCATGAATAATTGTAAGTCGAATTTGCGAAGATGAAATAATACCATTCTAACATTCCGGGAAATCCCTCAACTAGTGAATTATCAACTGTAGCATTTACTCCAGGATAATTAATTCCTTTATCGCAGATATTAGTCAGTTCTAGAGTAACGTATAGAGTTTCATTAACAGTCAAATTTTGTACAATTAGACAGTGCCCATCCGGTTCTCTCTCAGGATATGTAATGTTTGATTCAAAATATGAAGATTCGTTGGTTAATACAGAAACACTATGCTGAGAGATATGAAGTAAATTTGAGTTATTTTCAATCCATCCTGAACCAAAAACAGTAGAATGATCATTGAAACCACTTCCAATATCGATAGATGTACTTGTTGCTCCTCTATTCAGAGCAATTAGACTAGAATCTGAGCCAGTTGAACGTTGATAGACAACTACGTCTGAAGAATTGAAAATTGATTGGTAACCCCCCCGGCGTAATGATTCAAGTTCTGATCTTAGTACCCCAAGTTGGCTAATATTCTCTTGAAGACCTCTTTCTCTTTCATTCNGTGATTGATTATCTCNCCACATATGNCGATTATCTGGATCTGCTCCNCCNTATTCNCCATATTCATCTCCCATNTAGATCATTGGAGCNCCNGGAGTAGTCAANAACCAACCATGTGCTTGAAGTGACGCACGATAAGGGTCATCAGTTCCNGGCTGTCCAGGAAGTCCNTGCTCAACCCATTGATTCCATTCATCGGCGGTTCCGGGGTCAGAACGTGATGAAAAACGAGAAACATCGTGACTTCCAATAAATGGAACCATGACTGAACCTTCAGAATACTGATCTTGGCTTCTAGCAGTCCAATAATCTAGATGCATATAATCCTCTTGACCTGTAGCAAAAACAAGATCTGAGGTAGCATGGTAGAGGACAAAGTCTGCTTGACCATCAAGAGAATTAGGACCCATGTAACGATTGATAGTACCATATTGCTCTGAGTTCGATTCAAGATTATGTCCTGACCAACCCATTGCAGTCTCTCCTTTGAGATAGATATCTGTTCCAGCAGTCTCAAATCTCTCATTGATTCGTACTGCTAGATTAGTAATTGCAAGATCATCAACATGCTTTACTGCATCAATTCGTCCACCGTCTAAATCATAGGTTTCAATCCACCAAAGAATATCTTCGATCATTTGCTCAGAAGCATTTCTATCCTTCCAATTCAAATCCGGCATATAATCTCTGAAAAGACAATCAAGCCTATGCTCAGTCCAATCACAGTTCTCTTCTCCACAGATACAACCTTGGTTAAACCATTCAGGATGATCGATATGGTAAGGATGATCTTGATGAACATGATTTACTACAAAATCTCCCATCACACGAATCCCTGCATTATGAGCTGAGTCAACCAATTCATGCAACTCTTCAGAGGTACCAAGACGTGGATCNATACTACGTGGTTCTACAGGCCAGTATCCATGATATGCTGAAACTTCATGAACGCCATCGGCTGCAAGTCCAGTTCCATTTGCTGCCTCATTAAATGGAGTCAACCATAGAGCATTAACCCCTAACTCGGAAAAATATCCAGATTCTATCATATTTGTAACACCTGCTAAATCCCCTCCCATCCAATCAGCTCCTTGAGCTACTCCCTGAATTTCTGTTGGATCATTTGATTGATTTCCGTTTACAAAACGATCTGTCATCACCATGTAGATTAGTGCATCATCCCATATGAAATCAGATTCTCCCCCTATCCAGAATGGAAGTAAAAGATCATCGGCAGGAATTCCAGAGGCATCAACTCCCTCTATGTGAATAGTATGTTTTCCGTCCTCCAAACCGCTGAGGTCAAGAGACCATGTCCAATTTTGAGGGTCCCAAATTGAACCTAACAATTCAGTTGGTGTAGAAGAAGGGGCATCTCCACCAGAACCAGCATGCCAATAGACGTAAAGGGTATCATTCTCTATTGAATGAGTAAACATCGGCCTAGTATCGTTTGCCACCCTTGCTATACTATTCTCAAAAGAGTCACAATATCCTCTATATGGGTTAGAGGAGTCAATTGTCCAATTCCCATCAATAACGAATTTGTAACAATACATTCCAGGATCGATTTCAATATTTGCTGACCATTGATTTGTTGAAAATTCGACCATAGGAGTGCCATGGGTCCATCCATCCCATTCGCCCATCACTTCTACAGTAGTAGCAGAACCATCCCAAAGAAACTCATGAGAAGATGCACGCTGGCGAACGATAGACTGAGAATCAGAATCAGCTGAAACCAAAAGAGGAGATAGGGTGGAGACGAGAAGTAAAAATAAGACTGAGAACAATCCTATTCTAAACTTCATTCTTCTTCGCCTCCGAACAATGCATTAGCAGTATCTACTATTTCGTTAAGATGAGCACATAGAAATCCTTCTATAAACTGATTTGNGGGNTTNCGGTAAACTTCCATTGGAGGGCCATGTTGTTGAAGTTCTCCTTCATTTAATACAGCAATTCGATCTGCAAGAGTCATCGCCTCTATTTGATCATGAGTAACATAAACTGTGGTCATNCCTAACTCATCATGTAATCTACGGATTTCAACCCTCATCTGTTGACGTAATTCTGCGTCTAAATTCGATAATGGTTCATCCATTAGTAAGACCCTTGGTCTCTTGATTAGTGCGCGACCTAGTGCCACTCGTTGTCTCTGCCCTCCAGAAAGTTGCTTAGGTTTCTTTTGTAATTCTTCACTTAATCCCAACATAGCAGCTGTTTCAGATATCAATTTCGAAACCTCATCATCTGATTTTCGTTCTTCTCCTTTCATCATTTTCAATCCAAAAGAAAGATTGTCTTCTACCGACATATGAGGATATAGTGCATAGGATTGGAATACCATCCCTATTCCTCTAGCACCTGGTGGTAAATCGTTTACCTTGGCTCCTCCAATACTAATCTCTCCNTCAGAAATATCCTCTAGACCTGCTAGCATTCGCAAAGTTGTTGATTTTCCACATCCTGAAGGACCCAAGAGAACGAGGAATTCACCATCCTTAATCTCAAGATCAAGTTCATTCACTGCTGTGAATCCATTTTCATATTGTTTTGTTACCTTTCTAAAACTCACATTAACCATGAGATCACCCCTTTACTCCGCCTGCACTTAATCCCTCAATTAAGAATCGTTGGAATATTACGAACAGAACTACTACTGGGAGACTTACCAACAAAGATGCTGCTGCAAAATCACCCCATGCTTGACCTGTTGATGAAATTAAAGAAGCTAAACCAACAGGTAAGGTGTACATCTCCTCACTTGTATTGAATGTCAATGCCAACAAAAATTCATTCCAAGCAGCAAGAAAAGAAAATAATGCTGTAACGGCCACTGCCGGGAGAGATAANGGTAAAATGATTCTCCAAAAGACTTGATTTTGGTTACACCCATCTACTAATGCTGCTTCTTCTAATTCCTTTGGGACTGTGTCAAAAAAACCTTTCAACATCCAAACACATAGTGGNAAGGCTGTAACTGAATATGCTAGAATTAGTCCAACTGAAGTGTTCAANAAACCCAAGGCTTTCATTACCAAGAAATAAGGTACAAGAATAATTACTCCAGGAAACATCTGAACTAGAAGGAAGGAGAACATTGCATAATCTCTTCCACGGAATTTGAATCTGCTAAATGCATATCCTGCAGGGATAGCTAATGCAAGTCCCAATATTGTTGTACCAATAGAAACAATGACAGAATTACCAGTCCAAATCCAAAATGATTCAGAAGACAAAATATGGTTAAAATGCTCCATAGTCACACTATCAAAGAATCCACCGCCCAATGAATTCCCAGGGGAAAGTGCCACATCAAGAATCCATAGAATTGGAAGAACAACAAACGCGACTGCATGTAACAAAGCTATGTGGCGGAAAACCTTGCCATGAAAAAGAGTGACACTTCTATTTCGATAAAGTCCCAATTCTGCAGAACGTGTCGTTTGATTTCCAGAAGCCCACAGAGTTACAATCGGTTTTGAAACGGAGTATATTAGAAACAAGGCTGGAAAAAATGACCATCCCATCATCCAAAAGTCGATTATTATTTGAGGACCTGACAGGAATTGAAGAACAGATAAAAGCAAAGCAAGTCCAGAGATTGCAATCACACCGTCTCGAATAAATCGTTGACCTTGATCTAATTTAGACAATAATAAGACGATTACCAAAGATACAACGATTTGCATTGATGAAGAGAATATCAAATCTGGATCATCTCTAAGGATAAAAATTACTAATGATACGAAATTAATTATTACAACTACCGGATATAGACTACGTAAGGATTCTACTTCAGCAGGAATATACCATCTGCTCGCTAGGTCATCATTTAGCACTGATGAAAATGATTTCTTTGAACCAATCATGTGACTGCCTCCGTTGCATTAGTCNTCTTCATGTAGGTCCAAGAAAATACTACCAACATCAAGAAAATTACTACTGACCAAGCGGCAGCAACTCCGTATGCTCCATCTCTAAAGGCAACATCGTAAACATATGTTATCAGAATATCCGTAGAACCAGGGCCATCAAAATCTAAGTTAGGCCCCCCATCAGTCATTAGATAAATGACATTGAACATGTTAAATGTCCAAATAAATCCTAGTAAAGAAAGAGGAACTAAAGCACTTTTTAGATTGGGTAATGTAAGATAAAAGAATCTAGAAAATTTATTGATTCCGTCGACTTCTGCAGCCTCATACATATCTTTTGGTAATGCTTGAAGAGCACCTGAAATTGACATCATCATAAATGGAATCCCCAACCAAATATTTACTAAAATTACTACCATTCTTGCTCCATTAGGATCAGCTAAGAGATTCAGATCTGTCCCTAGAAAATCATTCAAAGCACCTGCGGGCTCATACAATCCCCTCCATACTAAGACAGAGATGTAAGAAGGAATCGCCCACGGTAAGAGAAGTGCTGTACGATAAGCACTTCTTCCTTTCAAATCATCTGAATTTAAGGCCAGAGCAAGAAGTAAACCAAATCCAATATGTGCAGCTACATTGACTACTGACCATAATAGTGTGAAACCAGTTACTCTAAAAAATCCAGAAGTAGATATTACTGTTATGAAATTCTCAATACCAATAAGTGATTGATCCCCAAGATGTGACTGATCAGCATTAGTAAATGACAACCAAATCCCGTATAAAACTGGATAGAAAGTTAGGACAGANAGGGCAAGGATCGCAGGAGCAATATAGATATGGGCAAATCGTGAGGTTGTTCTTCCTTCCCGATAATCCATCCATCTTAGTATGAAAAGTAAAATGATTATACTCAATGCAATAGAACCAATGGCAAAAATATACGGAGAAGTTTCAATGACTATAATTTCTTCATCAGAGGAAGTAGAAGAACTAGATATTGAAGGAGAAAGTATTGATTCATTACTTGGGTTAACCATCAGAACTGCAAGATGAATTTCTGTTCCAGAAGGAATCCCAGTTAGAGTACAATTTACTCCAATTGTTCCAGAAGGGACTACTGCAGTTCCATCTAAATCTCGATGAACTGGAATCCAGTTTCCATCTCCAAAATTATACTGACAATCATCATACCATTCACCTATTTGTGGCTGAAAAAGTCCAGATATGTTACCTACCATTACTTGAGAGTGTCTAGTTGCATTAATGGTCTCAATTATTGTTTCATTACTCAACCAAATCTCGAAAATCGTTCCTTCTTCAGTTGGTGAATCGGTTGTCCAAATAAGACCGACTTGTCGAAATCCAATATCTCCATCTGCTTCGATAGTACTAATCTCTGAAGCATGATATATTGGAAGTAAGAGTATGAATGATAAAATTACAATTAATACTCTCTTCAACTAAATTCCCTCCAAATCAGACTCAAGTGCTTGATTCGCAAGGAATAATGCCTCAGAAGATGTCATCTCACCAGTATACACATTTTCGAAAGCAGTTCCTAATGGATCATAGACCAATGCCATAGCCCTGGTAGTGGGTGCAGGAGTTCCTTGCATTAACTGTTCAAGAAAACCAGAAATTACAACATTATCAGAAATATCTGAGTCATCATAGAGATCGATGTGAGTTGGCATTGTATAGGTTTCAATTGCAAATTCCTTTTGAACTTCAGAAGAAGATAGAAAAAGTGCTAATTTGGTTGACCATTCTTTATTCAATGATTGCTTACTAACCGACCATCCTTTGTAGGTAACTAAGGGTGCNATTCGCTCACCAGTATCTGATACAAAGGGTAAAACAGTTTGCTGAAGAGGTATTCTTCCAGCTTCATATGTCACCCAATTCCATGGTCCATCAATTATCATTGCAGCTTTAGAACTTAAAAATTGAGTTTTCATAGACTCAATATTTGTTCCAGTCTGAACTACTCCATGTTCTAATTCCAAATCTAACATCCAATCCATTGAGTCAGAAGAACCGTTTGAATTCAATGTAGGAGTGCCATTCTGATCAAAAAGAGAACCTCCAAATCCGGCTTGGAAACCAAACCACCAATATGCATCTTTTACNGGTAATGCTAACCCATTTACATCTCCTGAAGTTAATGTTGAAGCCGCCAACAACATATCATCTAATGACCAATTTTCGTTTGGATAATCGACGCCAGCCGCATCAAATAAAATCGGGTTGAAGAGTAAACTAAGACAATCTTGACTGGCAGGAATTCCCAGTAAGTCTCCTTCATATCTCATTGCATTAAGGGCACGGGGGTCAAATTTTGAACGTTCGATTGGAGTCAAATGTGAACGAAGATCTTCAAGCAACGGTTGCCCTCCTACTCGAATATCTCCTATCTTACCTAATTGATCGGAAGAAAGACGTACAATATCTGGAGCTTCTCCTCCCTGTGCGGCTATCATAAATTGTTGATCAGCTTCAGGATATGGAATTGCTGATATCTTAACCTCTACACCCGGGTTAGAGGCCATAAATACCTCAATTCTTGACTCAAAAGTCGCTTGTTCTTTACTTTCAGCAGCAAATGAATGCCAAACAGTGAGTTCAATATCAGAATCATTTGAATCTAATTCAGACGATTCATCAGTAGAAAGACAACCNGGAGATAATAAAAATATGACAATAATGAACGAACTTATGATTCGACGCCCCATTCTTTCACGACTCCTCTGGGAATNCCTCCCCATTGAAGAGNNNNGNCCAAATGTCTCGTAGATTNGGACCAGGNACCACGGGNACTTCTGCNGANTTAAATGCAGAATGAGCTTCTTCTCTTGTAGGATTAAANCCAATAAATCGACTTCCAGGNACATACATGGATAAATCCATNCTACTATCTCCTACNCTAACCACCTCANATGGATCAAAGCCATTNATTCGAATNAACTTCTCAACCATCTCNCCTTTNTTCCANGCAGGTACTCNACAAACTCCATCATCCATNAGNAATCCTTCATCNTCATATGAAAAACCNTTAGCAGCCCAGTCATCTACATNAAGCATCGAAGCGATTGCAGAAACAAACAAATCAACACCTGCAGAAATGATGACAACATGTACTCCTCGTTCTTGTAAAGCCGAAACTACATCTCGAGCTCCTTCCATTAACTGGACACCAGAATAGCACCTGAATAACTCATCACGATGGATCTTAGGCTGTACCTCTTTCCACTGACGAATATCATCACGCATGAATTCCTCATCTGTAATTTCCTTATTCAAAAAAGCAGACAGCAAAGTAGCGTCTCCAGTTCCAAAATGAGAATGGATAACTGCCCAAGAAGATCCAGCGTCAGCAAGGACGCCGTCACAATCAAACGCAACTGCCTTAACAGACCCCATACAACTCACCGTAGACTAACGTCTCCTTAGTCTAATCGACCACGAAGTGGACTGGAGACCCGAAGGCCTCCAATCCGTTTCTTCGTACGATCTTCTCAAGCGAGCCTTGGCGGGTTAGTCTGTCCAGTAAAGGACATCAACGGTGTTGCAGCTTGGGAACCAGGCGAATAAATCACCGTGATAGCCATGTTGTCAATCAATTCACCAGTACTTGGGTCAGTCATCAATACATAGATGATATCTCCAGCACCAAAACCAGTAGTACAATCACCTGAAGCAGAACAATCAATGTCGTCCTTGAAGGTCACCATAGCATCACTGTTGGTAGGAATACGGCCGTATAGACCACAATCACCAGTAGCATCACCTGATTCGTAACTTGCACAAGATTCTGCACCAACATATTTGTCCGTCATATTATAATCACGGAATTGTTGTTCTCCATTCGAGTCAGTCCATTCCAATTGTACACGTACTGCTTGAGTAGCAAGTTCATTCTGTGCACCGTTTACAGTAATCTTCCATGACCAATCATTAGGGTCATCNGAAGTTACGAAGGTGTCAGTCAATGCTGTTACTCTTGGAGCAGCCTTACCAGAAGTGTCCGCCAGAGATGAAGACCACACATAGAGCGTACCNGATAGTACGACAGTGATAGCTACTAGCAGAATTGTTGCAATTACTGGGCTAACAGCCTCTTCATCCATGGACATCTCCTCTACAATCTCCTCTTCTTCTCGGCGAGCCGAGAATAGTGTGAAACCGAGGAATAGACCAACTAGTGATACAGCCATGAGTCCAGGTACGAACGAGGCAACTGATGCTGCTGGACGCAGACCTACCATCTTAGGTAGTGCATCGCCCGAGTCAGTTGTGGTCACGTTGTTATTGGCCCAGTTCAACTCTTCTAGTGCAGGTCGACGGAAGTTATCAGTCACGTATGCGTCGGTGAATGGATCGATTGTCCTCACTTCAGCGAATGCTGCAACCTCATCAGTTGCTGTATTCATTGTGATGTAACCCTGAACAAGAACGCTCTCGCCAACACCTGGAACTTCTCCCTTCTCCCACTCCAGTGTTACCTGATGTTGGATACCTGGGTTATCGTTTGCAGTGAAACGAATCTGAAGATCGTGGCCATAATTGTACAGTGTTGGATCATCTCCATTGTTAGTCACCATTACCTTGTATGGCACACGAGTACCAGGTAGAACAGCATCGACATTCACGAAGTCGAAGTAAGTCTGTCCTTCAACAGGTTCGAAGTGGTAGTCCGGACGAGCCTCTTCTACGTTGTTTACACGTATGTTGAGAGTCACTCGGTCTGACCTCTGATCGTAGGTATCGTAACCNGCCTGACTATAGTTGATGTAACTAGGTGCTTCAGCAGTGTCATTCAACCAAAGGGAAACAGTGCAGTAGTAACCGCTTGCTGGAACCATCTGGTGAATTCCTCCATCACGAACTCCGTCTCCATCAGCATCCTGTAGGAAGTCAATCTCACTGGTTGGTGCTGTTGTGGTAGCATCCGGAATCAGTGTGATTGACATGTCCTCAGTATCCTGGTCGAAAGCGATAGTGAAGTAATGGTCATAATCGCACATTGAAGTCTTAGCTACTTCCCACTGGTAATCAGACTGTTGATGGTCAATATCAGACATCATGTTAGCCAGATTGAACGTGAGGTTGTCGACATTAGTGTCATCCTCAGTTAGTTCGAAGTACCAATCATTCTCATCACCCTGATACAGAATATCTCCGTTAGCAACCTCGATTACNGCGCCAGCAGAGGCNTCNAAGTTCGGGATTACTGGAGCATCGTTAATNGGGTTAACAATGAACGTGANTGANTCGTTGTCAGCACTNTCTACTCCATCNNTTAGACCGAANACNATCGTACAAGAACCACCGTTCTCGTTAGTCGCATTCTCNGTCANTAGTAAGTCAGTTGTACTTGCCATCTCAACACTAAACGGAATACATTCTCCCTCGTTAGCACTCCAGACATAAGTCTGAGGAACTGCGTATGGGTTGTTATCCGTCTGCTCGTTCTCGTTCGCCATATCAATGATGTAACTGCCAGAGACGTTGTACACGCTTCCAAGGGAACGAGGGATGGTGAAACCTGTGGCTCCATCTACCGCTTGCTCATCTCGTATGTTGAAGGTCTCTGCAGATCCTCCATCGTATACCATCAATACACAGTCTGTACGTGCAGTGTTGCACATCATTGGCTTGTCGTTCACGTTAGTAACGTTCCAATGGAAGGTCTGAGTACGGTTCAGACCGTCACTGTCAGTTACTGTGGCCTTCAAGCGATGACCGCCGAACTGGTCTTGTAGAGTAGTGACATCTAGACTGTGCCCGTTCAATGCATATGTGTACGGTGTAATGTACGTATGCGTATTCGCTGCAGAATCAACAACTTCCCATGTTAGAGTAGCTGCTTGATCCTGATAGTCTTGGGCTAAATCAGTCATACTAATCGATGTTTGTCCAGTATCTTCGTCAACAGTGATGTCAACAAGGTTCTGAATCACAGGCTTAGCACGTAGGATATCAATCTCAACTTCCTGATTAGTGCTCATCATAACATTGGTCTCAGTTCCCCAATCCCAGTAGTCATTGTCAGCATCTCGAACCTTTACGATGATATCGTAAGGACGAGCAGGTGTTGGAGTTGTTGTACCTGCATATGTTCTGTAGATAAGCAAGAAGTCATCTAATGCTCCATCAGGTAAGTCAACACCACCAAGATCGAAGTTACCGAAATCGTAGAATGTTGCTGCTGTAGTTAGCCCAGTCACTCCTGTCTGTGGAGGGAATACAGCTAGTACGGATCCNGAATTTTCATCCTGAACCATTGCTAACCATCTTACATCCTCAGTTGGTGAACCAATACAAGACCATGGAATCGCGAACTCAGAGTTCAAACTCCATGTTGTTGTAACTCCTGGATATCCGAATCCCACATGTGATGTGATTCCAGTACATGCAGAAGTAACATCAACCCAGTTACCAGTTGGCGTAACACGCTTCAAGCCCCAACTTGTTGCGTCTTCAGCATATAGCATGAAGTCTGCCTGGAACGGCAGGTTATGNCTGACGTACCAGTTATCTCCAACGCTGCTTCCACCAGCTACAGTATCAAGGTAAACCATACCATCAGATACAGTGAATGATACTCCAGTCAGTCCGATGTATACATTGGATGAATCCCATGTAACTCTCATTCCACCGCCGCTAGTTGTGTTTTCAGCGACTACGCCTGGCATCATATCGTCTGCGATGTTGGTTTCAGCAGTGTACTCTCCAACCCAATCGCTCATGTCACCATCTGTTACAACAGTGGCTCCAGCACGAGTGCGCCATGAAGGACTCACGTATTCAGATCTTGAGTGTGCAATCAGTGGCAATCCCAAAGAGGTATAGTCCTCTGTAGAACGAATCACTAGACCAACATCAGACGCTGCTGAACCCATATGAGTTACATCAAGATTCAACAAGTTACCTTCGTGGATAATTGAGGAAGTCGTTAAAGTCAACTTACTTGAATCTAGAACTCCATTTCCAACGCTAGTAATTGTACTGAAAGGACCTGCATTAATCTGAGTATTAGTGTTAGGCCATGTCATGTTCTCTATCGAACCAGATGCAGCATTGAGTGTCTTCAGAGTTGTATCTGATGTACTTGTACCACCATTCCAGCGGAATAACTTGTGTCCATCTGCTAGAACACCAGTTCCACCATCAGTCGACAAATCAGTGATGTCAAGGACAGTAGTTCCACCAGTGCTAACAGCATCAACTGCGACACCAGTAGTGTCGTCAACTTCTATAGTTGCACCATTGATTGTAATATCTACATCTTCTGCTTCAATACCTGCACGGTCAGCTACAATTAGAGAACCAGAACCAGAACGGGCTTGAGGAGTACCACCGAGGTATAACTCTCCACCGCTCATTTCGATTCCAANTCCGAATCCGCTAACTGAGGTGTTTGACAACGAAACATCATCACCGGTACCTGCAACATTAATTCCAATAGATGCAAGTGATGGCCCAGTGGAAGATGAAACTACTATTGTCCCATACATGTTAGCATGTTGTGAACAATGGTAGTTGTAAGTTCCAGCCTGAGTGAATGTTTGAGCGAAGTACGTTCCATTATTCATTAATCCACTGTCCCACAAAGGAGGCGTGGAGTTCTCTGTTGTAGAATGCTGGTAGAATGTAGGATCAGAATTGTACTCAATTGCGTGCCATCGAACAGTATCACCTAGATTGATGCTAATGTTCTGTGGAGAGAATACAGATGCTCTGATATCAACAGGGTGTACACGAGGTGCAGCCCCACCGAGACTGGTGAATGAACTTCCATCATCGATGACAGTACATCCGTCTACTACGAGACCGTTCGAGATTACCTCGATATCATTCCCACTCATAGAAATTTCAGAAGTAGTTCCACAGTTTGACACTTGNATACCCATTGCACTTGTTGGTACACGACCAGTTGTGAATTCGACAATGTTGTCATCAATCTCAACGTCATTGGATCCCAATACATTGTATACTGAAATTCCACCATCTGAATCGATTAGTGTGTTACCAGAAATAGTTCCCCAACCTGATTGTGTGTATACACCTGGGTAAGATGCATCTCCAATACCGCGGAAGGTGTTTCCTGTAACATCCCACTGCTTACCGTTTCGAGAGTAGAATCCGATATCAGCTTTGATATCGTTATCTTTCACATCGATAGAGTTCGTGGTTGCGTCCTGAATATACACACCATATGACGGGTTTGTACTACCTGTCAAAGTGTTACCCTCGAAGAGGATATCATCCGACTTGGTGTTCAGATACATCCACAATCCCATTGAACCAGTGTCAGTAAAGACGTTGTCTCGGACAATCATATCGTCAGTTCCTTGACCATTATAGTACGTACTGTACGCATAATAGTTGTAAGGAACCATTACACCTGCATCACAATCGAAGAACTTGTTGTTCTCGANTAATACNTCTGAAATACCNGCTGTTACAACACAAATCTGACGGTAGTTGAAACTACTNGTCTTCACAGGNGCTGTGTAATGTGCTGCAGTACTGTTTGTCAGAGTAAACTCTGCAGGAGCACCGTAGTAACCTCGTCCTGAACCCATAGATGCAATACCCACAAGTTCTGAGTTGTTAACATTCCAAGCACCATAGTTAGATGTTCCAGAATATCCAAGATAGAATCCACCGGGGTTATCATTTCCTGCTGCTCCAATTCCAACCACAATGGTATTATCCATGTTGATCTGCTGAGTGTAAGGATACTGAACTCGTATCGATGCAAGGTTATCAGTGTTGTAACCTGTTGTGAAGATAATCGAGTTATTGAAGTACGTCTGTGACCCTGCAGCCATGTAGTTGAACGAGTTATCCATCAAGATTGCCTTGTTGTTATGCTCACCACTCATTGCGTAGTAAGCGTCGTATTGTACAAGACCGCTAGACAAAGTAGATGTTCCACTGTATCCTACGCCACTACTACACTGAGCTAATCCATAGTTTCCATTGTATCGATAACAAACATGGGCATCAATTGAATCAGCCATGTCTACAGTATCTGAGTTTCCAGGAGAATCAGTNAATGCAACAGTTTCAAGAGCATAACGGAACTCNGTATTAGTTCCAGTAGCATGTCGATAAACAGATGCTACTCTCATTCCATTAAGGTTCATGTTGTTCGTTCCACTTGCGTCAATAGTGTATGTGTTAAACTCAAGGTTATCGACTAGACCAGATCCATCGGACTTACCTNNATCGATAGCTCGGCCATCAGCATCAATCAACTTCATTCTAGCATTCGNTACTGCTGAAGAATCTGCCTCTAGGCTAACGTCATAATANCGAGCACGAGTGAACACACCGGCTCCATTTACTACTACTCCAGAACCGGTTCCAATATCTCCTTCGACAAAGGTTACTGAACCATCGTCAATGATGATGTCATCGGTATTTGTCTCAAGTGTAGTATCAATCAATCTGACATTTCCATCGCCATCATGCTCTAATCCCGTTGCTGAATTCTTAATTGTTAATCCATTGAAAGTCCAATCTGTATCGGACGTGGAAGTCACATGGATTCCAGAAGAACCAGATGAATTGATTTCTCCAGAGAAACCAAGACCCATATCACCGGTTAGAACAAGAGCGCTCTGGCTCTGATTACTAAAGTCAGCATTTGTCATTGACATCTTGCCAGAAGCAGAGGAAGTCATTCTAGCACCATAGCGTCCATCTGTGACAGTAATGTCATCGAATACTATATTGCTAGATCCGTCTACCAATACACCTTCATCAACAGGATCTACTATCGTCAATGAATCATATGCACCAGCAGCAGTACCACCTGTAATCTTTACACCAGTATCACTACCAGTTATTTGACCATTGGTTAGACTTGCTACACCGAACTCACGTTGCCAGTCACCCATTGAAGTAACTGTAGAACCGCCTCGAGTTACGAAATCAATTCTATCCTGGAAGTAGTTGTTTCTGTTGTGGTAAACATCCATCTTCAGAACTACTTCAGTGTAAGCATCACCAGGNGTGCTGATTGGAGGGAATTCAATCTTCCATCCAGATGGGTTAGGGGTACCGAAGCGGTACGCGTAATCCATACAGACACCGTAGTATCCCCACATTCCACCTGAACCACCAGCTAGTTGCTCAGGGGATCGAGGGTATGCTGACTGATAGATACTCGGCCAGTACCCTGCCCAGAAGTGGTATGGGTAGTAATTCGTGTTCGTGGTTAGGCCAGGAGTCTCAGTCATCCTGAAACCAAAGTTCAGAGGAGGACCGGATCCATTCGAAGCCAACTGGCTTGGACCTTGACTCAACATGTATCCATAGTATGCGTATTGGTACGATCCACCTGGGTTGTACTGGTAACCATATGCGTTACAGTCCCATACAGGAGGCTCTGGTAGGCTTGTGTCTGAATCGGTGTTCATAGCCATGCTATGACCATAATCGATCAACTGTAGACCGTTACCATCGCCAGTATCTGCGTAAATTCTCATTCTATCATAAATCATGTAATAGTGACTAGAGTAGTAATTGTACGGGTGAGCATTTCCACCAGCATATACTGAATTGAATGCCATCTGAACAACGTTATCTTCCTTAGCAAAGTTAGTAATATCTATTTCATGAGTCTGCCAACCTGATTGACCCTGTAATAGAGGAGATCTGTAGATGGTTGGCAATGCCATTCCACCATAATTCTCTACACCAACATCATTGTTTGACAAAGTGAAGTCATTTACTGTTGGAGCACCATTTCTGATTACCATACCAGTAGCTGCATTCTCGATTGTAATGTCATCAAGAGTAGACGCGGAAGTCTGCTCTAGATGGACACCTACACCAGTTTGCTGATTATTGCTGACCTTGGAGTCATCCATNACCAACTTTCCACCATTNACCTTGATTGTAGCCATAGTAGGACTTGTAGCATAGGAACCAACAGCGTATGAACCATTCAACATTGTTAATGTAGCACCNGAACCGAGTAATAGNCCACTGTTAGAAGTAGTATCTTGATGCATGTCACGGATGTAAGAATGGTCCATAGAAAGTTCTCCACTCTCAATGTTCATTCGCCATCCATACAAACTAGTTATGCCCTTGATGTATCCGTCTACGCCACCTGATGCAACACCACCAGTTAGGTGAATATTAGCACCATTTCTCAGAGTGATTGTTGGGGTATTAGTAGCCGATGAATTCACGCTAAACTTAGTACCATTCAGATGTAAATCACAACCATCCAAGACCAAGTCAGTGGACAATGTNATAATCTGTAATGTGTATGTGTAGAACCCGTTGGTCAGTGAAGCCGAATCGTTATTAGATAACCATGTACAATCCTTTGATGCGCCATTCCAATCCATTGGATATGCTTCCAACTGGAAGTCAGCACGTGCACCAACACTCAACGGCAAGTCATGACCTGCAGTGTTGTAATTAGTTGTGTACCAGATATCAGAAGGAGTTGTTGTGTTCTGTCCTGCTCCACCACCAATATTGAACGAGTGGTCAGTATAGGTGTTCGTCTCAACTGTACCCGATGTGGAATATCCCAATCGAGTTGTTATGAGCCAAGCCTCTGTCAGGCCACTGCCATCGGTAGATGCACTCCCTACNACTGCAACATCAGTAACAGTACAGGNACCTGAATTTGTTACATCAGGACATGTGCCAGATGTTTCAACAGTTGTCGTGGTTACTCTGTGATCTGCAACATATGTTGGGACCTGATTGATTACACGGTATACTCCAACTGTTGCCATACCTCCAACAAATGCTTCGCCGTTTGGATGAAGAACATCTACTGGACATGTTGTTAATGAGTATGCTGAAGANGANGTTACGCACTCAGTAGTACCGTATGTGATACCTATCATTCGTGCAGAACCGTCTAGACCAGATGAACCAATGTTCGCAAAGTCTGAATCAACAGTACCATCAGCTAGTGTAAGCATTGAGTTCTGAGCATATGATGCGCCAATCGTCGAACTGCTTCCTGTGTAATCCATATCGAATGAACTTACAGTCACAGAGTTAGATGAAGACGCAGATGCACAATTCGAGATTATAGCAGTGTTATCTGTATCAATAGAAACATCAGATGCAACAACATCCCAACCGCATCCTACGACACGCATGTGGGCGCCTTCGAAATCAGTCACAGAAACAGTACCCGAATCCGGTGAATTGCCCGCTAGGTACAATCCAGGACCACTTCCAGTTGTTGTGAAAGATACGTCATTGATAGTATCAGGACGAGTTCTCTCTAGGTATAACTGGCTGTCAGAACTGCTGGAACCACTCATGTCGATGCCATCAAAGACTGCATCTTCACCTGTTGCACCAGTTACTGAAGAAGAAGCACCTGCAGGAATTACTGAAATGAATCCTTCCAATCCTGTTCCAGATATCTCTTCCATATGTACTGAATCAGTAGCCTGGGTATACACTCCTCTGTAATATCCTTCAACAGTTAAGCCGTATCCATAGAACGTAGATCCAGATGTTGAATCTGCGTCATGATAGATACCACCATCTGGACTCCAGCTTGAACTTGGACGTCCAGCATCTCCTGTTAGATCAGGTATAGTCAAAGAAACGTTACTGAGCCAAACTTCATCGTAATCTACACTAATTCCATTAGAACGTGAATCTGTGATTGTAACGTTCTCCATAATCAGTGAACCACCGTTAGAGCCTGGATAGTTGACGACTGCGCCACCCCAATCATTCCAGTTGGTGTTACATTCGTCCATTGTTCCGAAACGGAGTTCGACGATTGCATCCTCTGGGAGATCCATACAAGCATCTGCTGCATTAGTGATAGCGAAGTTCTCCATGTTGAAACTTGTACCTTGACCGCTGCCGTGGCTGATTGCCTTGTCGACATTATCGAAGGTCATGTCTTCCATTACGAAATCTCCAACGTTACCATTGTAACGAGGAGTAGAGCCCCATGCACTACCTGCACTAATTGCAATAGACATGTTCTCGAAGTTCGTATGATAGAACTCATGACGATCTTCTGTTCCACCAGATGTTGTACATCCGTTGGTGAATGCCATACCCAAAGCCTTAGCAGAAGTAGTACCTAAGTCAGTGATATTGACTGGTGCATCTTCAGTTCCATTCACAANGAGCTTGTTACATGCTCCATTAAACAGGATTCCTTTGCCTTCAGCGATCTCGACAGTTACGCCGGACTCAATTGTTAGGTCNGCATTTACAGTGATGTAATCACCGCTTGACGGAGTAACTCGAATCGGACTCATCTCAAGATCCCAAATGGTTGGAGTATTGATGTCTGCTGAGACATCAGTACCTGCACCATCGAATGGAATGGTCTTCGTTCTAATTGAACACTCGTTGTTATTGTTGTAGTAACAATAGTACGATGCGTAGTATCCCCACCATGGAGCCAGATCTACGTTGTTNACGTATGAACTAGTTGATGGGAGACCAGGCATNGTACTACCCCAACCATAGTACATCATCTGTGCTGAATTGGTGGAGGAACTTGTAGAGAACTGCATAGCTCCNTGCCTAATTGCATGGATCTTNTNGCTGNTGTTTCCACTGTATGNGTTTCCGAAGTATTCGAAATCGAAGCCNGCCGGTAAGTCGATTGTTGTGCTACACTGATTTCTGTAACTGCTCCAATAGCGAGTACAGTAGTAAGTGTAAGGACGACCATTAGATGTTCCAGTGAACTCTTCNTCATAATTGAAGAGTTCAGTCATCCCTGCAGTAAACGATTCGTATGCATGAGAACCTCCATCAGTAGCGATACGGTAGTTGTTTGTCCATCGAGATGGATTATATCCGCTCTGATATCCATTTCCACGAGTTAAGATAGTTTCACCTTCTGCACCGTTAGGAGCTTGGTATCCAACTGTCTCATAATCGTAGTACATGTTACTTCCAGTATCATAATGGAACTCAATCTCATTAGAGACGTCGTATAACTTGACTTGCCAACTACATGCGTACTGTGCTCCGAAACCACAATTCTGATCATGCCACTCGATTGTCATAACCTTAGTCGGAGTGACCAAGGCNTAAGAGTAAGCACTACTGTTCATCATATTTCCTTCATTGTCACGGGCGTGAATAGTATATTCCACATTGTTTCCACGCTCAGTGCCAGGAATTGTTGCGGACCAATCACAAGTGCTCAATTCACACGTAGAGAATCCGCCAGAAGGAGTCAATGCACGAACAGNCCATGAGGACCATCCAGTTCCATTGACAGCATCATTTACACGGTACTTTAGGAATGGACGATATAGGTCACCATTCGAATCGGTTCCCGAAGTGACATTGATACCCGAAGGTGGGTCACCTGCATCGCTCATCTCAAACTTGACTGTTCTATCATCATCTGTGTATGAATCCATTAATCCAGAATGNNCTGGGGCNGGTGCCCAAATGTCCGGTGTTGGACGGATGTTACTAGCCTTAGCAGTAATGGTGAATCCAGCACTGTTGAAACGAGTATCAGTAGCTCCAACATTGAATCCATTGAACTTGTAACTGGTAGAGTACCAAGTAGTACAGTAAGCAGGGTTACCACGTACAAAGTAGAAGTAACCGTTTGAACCTACACAAGCCGCATTTCTAGCAGAGCTAGAGTAGTAGGGGCCAGTGGTACCATTCAGAGGAATTGCTCCAAAGTTTCCAGTGTAATCAGCAGGAATTGGTACACGCACATATCCATCATCAGTGTTTCCTGAAGATANACCAGTGTATGTTATTCCTCCACTGGCTGGATCCTCGATACCGGTTGCTGTTCCTAATCCCAAAACTCCCATTGAAGCTGTGGTGGAATCCCAGTAATACATGAGGTTCATTCCAGGTCCGTCATCAGCAGCAAANGTCATACCAGGAANACTAGCAACCTTAGCAGTTACACTACCAGAAGTAGTATAGGTATTCGAAGCAGTACCAATGTACTTACCGTTCCATGTTAAACCAGATGTCTTGAAACAGGAATTACTTCCAGTCCCACAATTACTTGTGTCGAGTTCAATCATGTATTCGAGATTGTTCTCCCACATTGTAACCTGGTAGGAATAGAATTGTCTTGCCTGATAATAGAAATAGTTACTTTGNCCATCTACCTTAATCTGTGACTTCTTTACACCTGCAGTTGCATCTTCAACATCTTGTACGAAGTAATTGTATGGAGTAATTGCNCCAGAGTTAATCGATGCTGGAGTACCTGTTCCACCCGCTGGAGTGGTTCCAGTGTTTCCACCAGTTGCACCTGTTGTAGATAGATCACGGTATGCCCAGAAATACTGGACATAGTCTCCAAGATTGACTGCTGGGATTTGTGCCTTGAAGTTACAGGTAGCACCTGCAACACAAGTTCCAATTCCAGTAGCTGCNACTTGACTGTAAGAGCCATTGTTGACACTGTAATACANTCGAGGACCTTGGCTACTTGTAGTATCTACTCCGCTACCGTCAGTTAGACCAATGTAGAATGTTCTAGCATCTTCACGGTAACTGGTTATTCCAGTATATGGAGCAAAGTCTGCTACTGGAGGAGCAGTATCTGAACCCCCGGTGTAAGTAATTGCCATCTTCGGCAATTCACTAGCAGAGTTACAGTAAGAGTATGTAGTATGTCCACACCAATACCAATATGGTTCATTTGCAGTATTTCTTAGTGCAAGAGTCATGATGTGTCCAGAACTACCTGCTCCGTTCCCATCAACTGCATCTTGTACATCAGATACACCGTTGGTGTTGAGACTGACAGTACGAGAGTTCATTCCATACCAATAGTAACCTGGATCACTAAGAGTAGTTGATGAACTGGATGCCGCGCTGTTTCCTATGAATCTAGCAAGTCGCCATCCGCCTCCACCTAAGTACGAGTTAGCATCAATCATGTTGGAACCCTGGCTAGTACCTGACTTCACAACAGTCGCTTGGAAACGAGCANTACCTGACGTTCTTCGTCCTGTGTGGGAAATGAAATCAGCATCAGTTACTGTTGCTCCTGAGGGTAGAGCGTTAGCCATATCGAAACGGTACCANGTATAACGGTAGTACCAGCTGTAAGAACTACTAGTAGTGCAAGACTGGCTACTTCCGCGACCTCGGCAAGTAGTCAATGAACTCCAGTAGTTTGAACCGTATGCACGCTCGTAAGTTCTAGTACCCCANCGTGACGAGTAACGGTAGTAGTAAGCATATCCAGTGCGATTGTCTCTAACACTGAGNGAAGGATCTATTTGAACAGGGTAAACACGCTCTTCGGATAGAAGCCATTCTGTATCAACAACTGTCGCAATCTCAATTACTTCTCCGAATGCACGAATTACATAAAGACCGAGATATCCTTCAGGATTGTCGCTTTCTGCAGTTGCCATATCAAACATCAAAGGACGATCGAGTTGAGCGAGTTTTTCCCCAGTCTCGATGTNTCTAATGTCGATAGATTCGTTTGTTGTTACCAACTTAGCATCTTCAACCATTGCATCTCCGATGAACAGAGCATATCCACTAGGNAGAATCATTGTTTCTTGAAGACCAAAATAGCCCTCGAATCCATCTGGAACTACTGGCTTCTCTCGAATATTGAGAGTCTGCTTGACTCCAATCTCAGAAACNACATAATCGATTTCAGCATTATCTGTCAGAGGATATCGAATAACATTCGCACCGGTCTCAATTCCTTCTTGAGAAGGAGTGTCCACGTATGGCATTGGATTGAAGTCCTCGCCCATGAAGAACATAGGAATCGGGTTAACACCAAAGCGGATTGGATCTACATTCGGGTGTACCTGAAGTGAAATTCCAGCGTCAGTATCGTCAGAGAATTGGGTCTCGAANGTATTCTTCGTGACTTCCCAACCTTCAGCGGTGGAAACCATATTCAAATCGATATCTTCCCAGGACCCATCTTCGAGATAATGGACAGGGCCAGCTGATAGCAGCGTCACCCGTTCACCATCCTCGCCGAGATAGGTCTTGGCCGACTCGGTTCGGCTACCAATCAATTCAGCAGAGGGATCCCACCCTTGCTGGCCAACTGGCACGTCGTTCTCAGGTATCGCCAATGGATCGAGTGTCTCTCCGACACTTCCGACCTCATCAGAATCCGCAGCCACGTCAGTGGCTGGAGATACTGCGGCGCTCCAACTCATTCCTAGCATCAATAGCGTTAGAACTAGCCATCCAATGCTTGCAGTCATGTTTTTCTTCGTCATCATTTTACATACCCCACTGTATGCACTACACATGAGGCTCTATTTTCCCTATAACTATATGGGTGCAATTAATTTGAAACGCCCTAGTAAATCCTCGATTAAGACTCGGAAATGAAGATAATAAAAAATTGAATTTTTCAAATAGTACACAAAATTTGTAACAACAAATAAGATACAACAGAGCTGATTAAAAAATTAAATAAACGATACACTGGTCAATATATATCAATTAAAAAATTATAATAATTTAAAAAAATAGAAAAGAAGTTTTAGTCAAAAAATAACATTGACGAGGATCAGCCGCACTNAGTGCGGCTGATCCGTATCGGAGTTCAATTAGTAATCGAACTCGTCGTCGCCTTCGCCACCGCCTCGAGTCAAGATGACTGCTCCAGCGATGACTGCTATCACAACAACTGCTACGATTGCCATCATAGCGCCCTGTGGAATACCTGCTTCAACTTCTTCATTTGTCTGTCCAGGAGTTACACCTGGGTCAACTATTGTTTCAGAAAGATCTATCTTGGCTTGTGCTGCAGAACTGTCTGCATTACCGTTTGCATCAACACCCGCTGCTGCAAAGAAATACTCTCCAGCGCATGTTCCTGAACAGACTATTTCCTTCGAGAGTGTCAATGATGTAGCAGAGTCTGTCATCTCTTGACAGGTTAATCCATCAAAGTCAGATGCTTCAAAGTCATATCCAACAGACCAACAGACCATCCAGTGATCAACATCACCAGTGTCAGCTGCATCCCAGTTCAAGGAAATATCAGATGCTGAGACAGTAGCAGTCATGCCTGTAACACTAGGAGAAGGATCTACTGCTCCGTCAGCAACTATTGCGTTGTGAGTACAAGATACGCTGTTAGCTCCGTTACCGTTCTCCAACTTGACTTCTACCTTGTATGAAGTCCCGTGAGTACCAGTAATGGTTGTCTCTTTGTCAGAAACTGAAGGCATAGTCTTGTCGTATACATCGTTTACATACACCTTAGGACGATCCTCAACCTCGTTAAGCAATGATTCGTCTTCATATGTCCACTTGATGGTCATTTGACCTGCAGCGCCTAATGTAACACCGTCACATTGTACACCGGTTGAAGGAGGAGTCCCACTATCTGCAGATGCTTGGAATACTCCGTAATTGGTCTTTTTCAAGTTTCCAATATCTCCTGGCTGTGACCAACTTAGAGTTACTCCGCCGCCTTCTGCAGCAGTCTTAGTTGAAGTCATTTCAAACCATCCAGCAGAACCTTTGCCCCACAAAGTGAAATCGTTAGCTACATCACCGGCAAAAGTCACTGATAGTGACTCGCCAGCAACATCAGCTGGACTGAAGTCAAGATAACTTGTGACATTTCCTTCAGGATCAAGGCCTTCTGAAACATCGAAAGCAACTACTGAATCATACAGGCCACTCAAGGACCCTAGAGTAGCATCTTCAATCGCTGTTCCTGTAACGAATGACAAATTATGACCTAGTCCACCGTTGAATGTTAGGCTATAGTCTACTGCCCAATCTGGGTTAGTATCTCCACCAGTTGCTACCAACATGTTCCACATCATCATCATCTCAGTGTCTGTTGCACAAGCATTGAATTCATCACAAACTGTGACCTTCACTGTGTTCGTACCTAGCCATCGAGAATCAGTTGAATCGAGAGAACACATAACCATTCCAGGGCCACTCTGACAGGTATCGGTATCAGCTCCTTGACGGTCTGTACCTCCACTAATTTCCCAAGTGTAGAATAGCATACCAGGGTCGAGAGTTTCAGTATCTGAAGCACGTGCTTCAAATGATAGAGAGTCACCAACAACTGGAGGATCGTTTAGTAAGTCACCTACACGAATATCAACATTAGGAATATCGTTGATACCTTCTACCTGTGTTGCCTTCAAATTGTCAGTTGCTGTCAATTCAGAAAGACCTGCTTCGAGGAAGTTTGCAGTCGCTCGGATTAACTGATCTCCAGGCATAATCATTACCTGGACACAAGCAACACCTTCGACATTAGCGAGGTTGTTACCTGTATCATCTTCACCCAGTAACTTGTGAGGGTAAGAATCCTGACCCGGCATCTCTGTGCAACTATCTGCATAGTATACCTGAGTAGTACCATCAGATGACTCTACATCAAAAGTAATATTCCAATCATAGGTATTTGTTCGGTCACTACCGTCGTGAACAACAGTTGCCTTAACCCATTGTGTACCTACATTTACTATTCCGCCAAAAACACCGTCTTCGCCAATAGTTAAGGATTCCATTCGAATATTGTGGAACACACCAAATGTTCCAGTNATCGAATCAAAATTGTTACCTGCACGAGCATCGGTTGCAATTGTTGACTCGTAATTGATGGTGCTTTCTCCACCATCATTTCCGCCCTGGTTTTGGCCAGTTCCTCCTTGGCCTCCACCGCTTTCATCTAACGATTCACCGACATATACGACGTGACTATCAAATTGTACGGAGACACTAAAGGCAGCAAATCCCGAAGTGGATGATGTATCTGGAGTCATGTATCCATCAATAGTATATGATGTGCCATTAGAAGAAATACTGCGTGACTGGAAGCAGGGATTGTCTTCATTTGCACATGGGTTTGGATATGCACCATTGTTTGATGTCTGTTCAGCATCTGAAACGTTACGCCAAACTTCAACATCGTTTACTGTGTCACCCATTACATAGGTACTAGAAGCGCCAGAAAGGGATGCTACTGTTACTTGGTTTCCAGTACCATCATCGATAGTTGACATGGAATCATCATAAGCACCGTCAAATCCAACAGTTACAGAAACAGAACGTGCTTCCCAATCAGACACACTACCACCAGGAGTCATAGTGATTCTGTATTGAGAAGAAGAGCCTGCCTCTACAGCCTGACTGCGTGCAGCTGAATCATCAGCATAGCAAGCATCTCCATCTATCCAGCATATGTCTACAGAAATATCATTCCAATCAACAACAGAAACAGTGTATGATAATTCGTTGTTGGTAAGGTCTGTATCTTGGTCACCAAATCCTTCTAGGGAAACCTTGACTTGATAGGTACCTGCAATACTAGGATTCCACAAAAGATCGGCACCACTAGCAGACTTTACTGTGTATGCACCGTTTGCAAGGTAATCCCCTGCAACTAGAGTTGCATAAGGACATCCAGCAATAGCAGGGCAAATCACCTGATCGCTAACATCCAAGATAGTCTGCTCTGCAGCCCCAGTCCCGGATGTAACTTGAACTCTTACATTCAAGTTCAGGATGTCGTTTGTTCCATCATTCTTAATGACGACAATAAACGGCACATCGGTTCCAGCATCAATCTGGTTCCTAACTTCTCCAGAGAAAGCATCCGTGTAGGACTCCCTCGGAGAGGTTACATCATGCAGTTTAATCTCATCTCCTGCAGCACGTCCTGCATCGGCTTGTGCTACATCGGCGTTCAATTCTTCCGGCGTGATGTAAAGCATCACGCTGGCAATCATTAGTGCAATCATAATCAACGATAGCGTCTTCTTCATAGGTCATGACCTCCAGTCGGTCACCTCCTTTACGGATATCATCTCTATATAAAAAATGGGGGAAGAATGTTAAAAAATGAGGGTGAAAAAATACACGTATGCCGGATTAGTGCATTTGGTTTGTTAACTAATTTAGCTCTTCACAAAGATTTCATCGCAGAAGCAGGAGAAATTGAAGCACTTTTTCTAACAGGAACTAAAACAGAGATTAGTGTCATGAATATGGAAAATAGGATGATCAACAAGAACTCTAACCATGGAATAACAAACGGAGTTCCAAAATCTCTGATGTAAGTGTTGAATAGTAANCGATAGAAGACAATCCCTGCAACAAGGCCATTAATTATGCCGAGACCACTAATCCAACCCACTTCTAACAGAATTGAAGAAACAATTTGATTTCTTTTCATTCCAATTGCTCTCATGACTCCAATCTGTTGATTCCTTTCATTGATACTTCTTGCCGTGACTACTGCCAATCCCGTTACTCCAATAAATAGACCTAAGGCTAAGAANACACGAAGTAATCCCAACAANGAGACAAGAATTAAGCTGATNTGATTGAATAACTCATCAATTAGCAATACATTTGCCCCATCTGATCCCAATTCTAATTGAAGATTTGAGGATACTTCCTCCATGTTTACGTCATTCGATACATCAATCCACACCATATTTGTTGAGGATTCGATCATTGACGAAAATGTTGATTCAGATACAAAGATACCAGATAGCAAGATTGAGGCATCCTCAGTCAACACNCCTGCAACACGAAGATTAGATTGTAGTATAGGCCTGTTAGGATCCCTTATCTCAAACGACGANCCAGANGATAAACCTCCTCCTTCAAGAGGGAGCGCCCCTAAAACCGTGTAGCTATCCATACCTATTGATGCATCAACAATAGCCAAATTAGGATCATTGATTACTGCAGTCCAAATTTCTAAGGGAGTTTCTCCTAATGATTTATCCCATTGAGATAATGGCAAGGCNCCAGATTCTATGAAAGATTGGGGAATGTTACGTAATGAGGAGTATGTTGCGTTCAAGTTTTCACCGCTTATTATGCATAGGCCTATGTCCATTATAGTTACAGATTCTATTCCATTTCTATCTAAATCATCATCGCTCCAAGCCTCTAGTGAAGATACATCTAATTCTTGACCAGAACCAGTAATTAGGATGTCAAATTCACCTCGAGAATTTTCACCTATATCTGATACATAATTCCCAAACATAGTACTATAACCGGAAAGAACGATTAGTGCAAAAATCACAATACTGTACATACTCATTGACACAGCAGAACGAAATGGTCGAGACTGAGGATAAGCAATGGAAAGAGAAATAACTGCAGAAAAACTAGGTTTTAATCGACCAATGAGCGACAAAAACTGCCTAATGAAAATGGGCCCTGATGTAGATAAAACCAAGACGCCTCCTATCAACATGAAAAACCCTGATATTATCAAAGAGGTATCAGTTGCTTCATAACGAACTCGAATNGGATCTTCTATCCAACCAAATAGTATGAGTATAAATCCAATTATCGTACATGACCAAATTCTTGAAGCATCATCTTTAGAGAGTTTCATGCCAATGAAATTTGACNTTNAAGGAAGAAAACGGGAAATAATCACACTCAATGGAACCACTAGAGAAAGAAGAAAAATAGAAACACCAGAAATCCATAGAGAGTGTCCTGTACNAGGCGAAAAATCCCCGATGAAAAATGACATTATCGAACAAACTAATGCGACAACTCCAAGGAAAATAGAACCAATAATTCCCCAGAAACCTAATGCAGATTTTTCTATCCTTAACCCTCGAAGTGCAGTAATCAAATTTCTTCTGGAAAGGAAGAAAGAGGAAATTCTTAGAGTAATCACNGACACTANAAACCCGATACATGCTCCTATGATGATGGATTCAGAAGTCCAATAGAAGCTGAATCCTACGCCAAACGTTGCTTGGAAAAATGCACCTAGACCACCCATTAGAAGGCCTGCTAGAAACATTCCGAGAAAAGAACCTAAGAAACATGCAGGAGTAGAAAGAATTACNCCCTCAATCCTTAANATCCATTCGATATCTTGAGTTGATGCACCAATCGAACGNAGTAANCCCCATTCTTTACTACGNTCATCNGCAGACATAATCCANAAATTGACAATCAATAATACNCCTGCAATAACAATGAAAACTCCAAAAATTAAGAATAATGCAGAGAATGATGAACCTGCACCATCAATAGAAAGAATTGCATCTNCCTTCACTGAATTCAATGATGAAGAAGATGATTGTATATTTGCTCGTCTATCTGCCCAATCTTGTAGAGCCTCCTTGACGATTATCGAGTCTGATTCATTCTCTGGCATTTGAACTAAAATCATACTTCTTTTTGGATTTCCACCCAATAGATCGGTCGCAATATCCATTGACATAGTACCAATAATAGCTGAATCTAGCAATTCTATATCTGGATTCAAAGCCATGAAATCATCTAAAGAAACTGAAGAAGCATCCACCTGAACCTCTAGACGAAATTCATCATCTATATTCTTACCAATAGAAAACGTTTCACTTTGATTAAAGTCAGCAATCCCATCTCTAAATCTAATGGTTTGATTTGCTCCAAGTAAATCATTCACTATATCTCCTTCTAAAGAAATGAGGAAAGGAGGGAGCTGAATCCCTAATCCTACATCAAAAGAGTTGAAGATTTCTATAGACATATTTCCAAATTGATCGACCATTACAATTCCATAATCTGTAGAAGCAAGTATAGAGCCGTTTAATTCATCATAGGCAAATCCGTTAACAGTGGATGGAATTGTTTTCCCTTCAACAAATGCATATAACTCGGATGCCCAAACCAAAATAGAATCATGACCTTCAATTATCAATCCATTACTATTAGCACCCAGTATTGAAGAATTAACAACATGAACTAACTCAAAATCACTTCCATTCCACCGTTTGATGGAGTTTTCAGATTCTATGAATGTCTGATTTCTGTGTAGAAATACAGTTTTTGAATTTCCTGAAGAAGTACAATTCGATTCATTTTCAAAAATCCAACAAACATTACTATCGAAAATGGTCTCAAAATGAGTGGTTATCGAAACTCCATCATCATATATCTTAGAGCCAAGTACGTCATTTGAAATTCCAAAATCAATCTTTGAAAATTCTTCTTCATTTGATGATTGACCCAAAGTATGGTGATATATACCTCCAAATTGGTTTGACACACCCCAAATTGTCGAATCAACTACCGAGATATCCGATAATTGATTAAGATTCAATATGATGGTTTCATGAGTATTTGATTCAATATCGACAGCAATTATTTCTTGTTCTGTTAACACATATACAACTGAATTAATGANNTCTGCATCAAGAATACCCTCAAAAAAAAGGTGAACTGGATTGTCATTCANANTTGACAGATAGACTGAACTATCAGTTACAATTACATTATGAAAAGAATNTANATCAACAGCAACAATNTNNTTTCCATTNATGGAAGTNATTTTATCTTCATTTNCCCAAATCCCAGAAATCGGAGTAAGAAGAAATGAAGACGCATCAGAATCATGTTNAACAATCTCTAATGCAGAATTAATTCCNGATACATCTCCAGAAGTNAGTAACCCTCCAGCACTGGTTCTGGTTAATGTTGCAATCCCTCCAGGGCTCATTCCATTCCAATGAAATCCTGCATCTGATGCAATCATTGCTTGGGAAAATGTGTTATCGATTTTAGTTTCAATATTCGGAATAACATAACCCTCGAATACATCTCCGGCTCCAGAAATTACTGCTCTTGAAACAAAATCATTCTTATTTTGTAAAACTTGAGCTGTTTCAAGACTAGTTAGCAATAGAGGTTGATTTGCATTCTCCCAACCTAAACCAGTTGGGTCAATTACAGATTGAACAATAAAATCATGACTTATCCGTACTGACTCATTATCAATAATTTGAGACCAAGAAATAGAAAATTTACTTCCTGCCATTAGTGAAAGTGAATTTGCTAGAGCTTGATTTACCAATGCATGGTCAATTCCATCCTGAGAGGNNCCTTCCAATTGAGACCAAGAAACAGGTGGGACNCCTGTAGGCTCAACCCAGGGACCTGAATTTCGTAAATTGNCATCTGGNGCNAGCCATACAACATTTGGATTCACTTTACNACCATCAACTGTTATCCCAGTTACTNNTTGATGAAGTTCAACCCCTATACCATCAATTTCATCGTATTCCATCAAATCATTAAGAGCACTCATAACTCGTGTTTGATTCATCAATAAAGGAGTAGATGTAAGAGGATCTACACCTTCTACTACCCAATCGGTTTCACCTAGGCTTGAAACCAACCTATCTTCTAATGTAGCATCAAAACTATCCCCTACAATCAGAGAACTAGAAACTACAGATGANGCCAACATNAAACCACAAAAAAGTAANACTGAACTCGTTTTTCTCTGACNTGTATCTCNGAATGATANCTTAGATANCATCCTTACTCTGGGAGAGATAATTACTCTAGAAATAATATGAAGCAAAATGAAAATACATCCGGAAACTAACCAATGCCAAAAGTGATATCCATTGATTAGAGTAATTGAAAGTAAAATTCCAGCCAATACCAAATCAACGATTANCGGAATTACCTTTCTATTTTGGGACAATACCCCTCACTCCTCTTCTTTATNGGTTTCAGATAATATTCCATCATTGATTTCCAATATTCTGTTGCATCTCTTAGAAACAGACGTATCATGAGTAACAATTACTATTGTAATACCGTGTATGCTATTCAATTCCTCTAGCGCCTGAATAACAGAATCAGAAGTATCAGAATCTAAATTCCCNGTGGGTTCATCAGCAAACAATATCTTTGGATTATGTACTATTGCTCTAGCTATTGCAACTCTCTGCTGCTGCCCACCAGAAAGTTCTGATGGTTTNTGATGTGANCGATTAGATAGACCCATCATCGAAAGNGATTCAAGCGCTTTTTTCCTNGCTTCATCNGCNGGGAAATTAAGCAAAAGTAAAGGAAGTTCTACATTTTCAACAGCAGTAAGCACAGGAATGAGTTGATATTGCTGAAAAATAAATCCCATTCTCTCNCCACGAAGCTCAGTTCTTTCATTATCAGAGATGTTTGAAATATCTCTTTCTTCAAAATATATCTCCCCTCGACTAACTGTATCGAGAGAAGATAAACAATTCAGTAATGTTGTTTTTCCACTTCCTGAAGGGCCAGTGATTGCAAGAATCTCTCCTTGAGAAATCCCTAATGAAACCCCTCTTAGTGCTGAAACTTCAGTATCACCCATGGGGTATACCTTCCAAAGATCTACCGCCCTGAGTATCTCTCCCATGCTTACCGATAATAGCGGAGCCTGATAACACCTATTCCGAGGCGTGAAATACTGGAATCATATGAGGAGCATATGGATGATGCCGTCAAAGCATGGAAAATATCTATTCTTGTCTTTGGTCCTTTACGTGAACACATCGGGAATGAAAGAATAGAATTGTCAGTAGTAACAAATACTACGGTTGGAGATATCATCAAACAATTTAATCTAGAAAAGTGGATTGAATTAGGTCTTAAGGCAGCGATTGATGGGAATATTAGTTCTTTAGATTCAATTTTACATGATGGTGCTGAAATNGCCCTTCTACCTCCTGTATCAGGAGGATAAAAACACATAATATCTNCTAAAAACACCGGAATTGTCTTTGAAGGATGAGTTTCGTGAACGTAACATGGCATTCGGACCGATGGAAGGCGCGATACTTGTGGGACTCTTTCTGATATTGTTTGGACCGTCACAACTTCCGAAGTTGGCACGGTCATTAGGACAAGCAAAATCTGAATTCAATAAAGGACTGGTTGAAGGAGATGTTACAAGTACCACTGAAGATGATCTTGGCCGCGGAGGAATGACTGAATCAGTAGCCTTAGTTGAAGAAGCAAAAAGCAAAGGCGTAGAAGTAGAAGGAAGGAATCCAGAAGAAATTAAACAAGAGATTCATGAGTCTGAATAATCAAGTTCCGCCTCGTTTTAGTTTGAGTTTACCACCACAATCAGCACATGTTCCATATGTTCTGCGCCATCGAGAAACATTCTCGGGTGGTGGGAATATCTTCTTACATCCCTTGCAGGCCAGAACCCATTCCCAATGCTCCTTGATACCTTCATTCATTACAGGGTGCCAGCCAACTCCGAAACGGCCAGCTACATTTTGAATACGATGATCGTCAGTCACAATAATTGCTCTATGTTCAAGAGCCACTGCTAGAACGTCCATATCTACATCTGATAAACCGGAAATATCTCCTGTCTCTTGGGCTGCTTCACGAGCTCTTTGAAGAGCCTCTTCTGATGGAGAGCGCCAATGGAGTCTTACACCTTCAATCAGAAGAGCGCGATCTTTGTCCACACGCTCTATCTCTTCCCTCTGACTATTAGCGACAAGCCCACCTGAAAGACGATTAGGGGGGAGATGAAGTAACGCACCGGTATCAAGTACTCTCGCTGCGCCGACCATGCACTCTCACGGAGCCACATCCCTCTTGATACATCCGGCTAAAATTAGTGACCTTGTAACATCAGATTCATGGGTAATCCCTCCTCCGCTAGAATATGGAGATTCTAGACTATTTTGAGCCAGTGGTTCAATTTCTAGATGGATTTGGACTCATAGGTCTAATAATTCTCATTTTTACTGAAGCTATAATCAATCCAATCCCCCCTGAAACATTATTTTTGCCGATGGTAATAACGGACGGAACTGTTCCAGGAAGTCTATTTTTAGCTTTAATCGCTACTATTGCTTCTGTTCTTGGAGCAATCGTTGGATATTGGGTTGGAGATAAAGCTGGAAGACCACTAATTGATCGATTTTCTTCTGAAAAAACTATTCGACGATTAGAAGTGTTAACGGAAAGATATGGTTCAAGTGGAATTTTCATTGCAGCAGTTTCTCCAATCCCCTACAAAGTATTTGCCTGGATTGCAGGAATGGGAAAAATGGATTTACGATTATTCATCATAGCTGGAATACTTGGAAGAGGTGTGAGATTTGGAGTCCCAGCAATGGCAATTGGAGCATATGGTGAAGAGATTCTAGCAAGCCTAAATGTCTGGACATTCAGTATTATTGCAATAATTGGTGCAATTTTGATTATTCCTCTTTTCAGATGGTGGGAAGGTCTTCTAGATGAGAAAGAAGAAGAAAATGTGGCCGATTGATTCTTGAACATAACCTTGCTCGGCTGATTATCGCTCGTGTAGTGTAGTTCGGTCCATCATGGCGGGTTTTCATTCCGTCGACCCGGGTTCAAATCCCGGCACGAGCACTTGAACCGCTCTTACGTAGGTGAAATAATCAAAATTTTCAGATAAGATTGAATGACTAGAATGAGTAGAATTGTTGTGGAAATACCTCAAGTGGTAATCTTGGCCGGAGGATTAGGCAGTAGATTAGGCGAGATTACTGAAACAATTCCCAAGTCTTTAATTGAAGTAAATGGAATTCCAATAATTACTCGAATTTTAGACTGGGCATATGAACAAGGATGTCGACGTTCTCTAATTCTTACAGGGTATCTAGGAGAAATGTTCGAAAATTATGAACATAAAATAGATCTCACTTTCGTTAAAGAATCAGAACCATTGGGAACAGGAGGAGCACTATGGAATGCAAAAAATCAGTTAGAAAACGAATTCATACTTCTTTGGGGTGACGATTACCATCCAACTAACTACTCTTCACTAGTTGATTCACATCGGAAAAATAATGCATTACTAACAATGACAGTAACTGAAAAACATGAAACGATGAATCTTAGACATGAAAATGGAAAAGTGATCGAATACAACAAATCATCACCTAATGAAAATTTCAACGGATATGAAGCAGGGACAAGTATTGTGGACAAGAAGGTCATTGAAACATATGGGAAAAATGGAAAATGGAGTTGGGAAGAAACTGTTTATCCGGCATTATCGGGAGAAATAACTGCTCATATTGACAATACTAAATTCTGGGATATGGGTACACCCGAACGACTTGAAGTACTGAACCAATTCTTCAAGGATTGTATCTCGGAAGATTGTAAGTAATCAGATGAGAATTATTCATTTAATTTTCAATGAATACGTTGATTCCGGCCGAATACAAATACGCTCATAGTGATCGCAATGATTGTTCCGAGAACTCCTATTGAAGGTAACCCAAACAGCCCCTCATCTTCCTGCTCATCGGACTCAGCAGTAGTATCCTCA
>PAOK01000002.1 GCA_002708015.1 Methanobacteriota archaeon | reverse complement strand
AGGGGTGCATTATCTAGAACACTTGTTACATTTTCATCAACGAGTTCACTTGATTTAGGAAATCATAGGGTTGTTGGAGGAGGTAAATTGGTGGTTTTTGATTCAATCAACAATAATGGAGTAAGTTACAATTTAGGTTTAATTCATCCTGATATAGCAGATGAAGGTGTTAAATTCGATATCAATGAAATTTCATGCACCATTCTTACAAAATGGTGATAACAAACAATCGCAATACATTAGAACAAGGTCTCGGAGGGTAAATCATGGAGTCAACTAGTCGGCGCTCTTCAATCATCCTAGTTTTGTTAATGGTTTTGATGGTTTTTTCGCATTCTGCAGGAGCAACTATCACGCCCGATATTAACTACAATGTAATCGATTCAGCACTAATTGATTCAATCAATTCTGATGAAAATATAGATCATCCAGTCATAGTACAATTCTCTGTAGAGATTAATCCTCAAATCCGAGCATTCCTGATTACAATCGATGTTTCATTTGAAGATGAATCTCAACTGTTGAATGGAGGCTTAGCAAATATGGATGCAAAACAGATAGCTCATCTTAGCCACCATCCTAATATCCGATTTCTTGAACTCGACCGTCCACTAGAGACATTCTACCTTGATGAGCCAATTCGTACACCAGATCATATCATGATGCATGAAACTACGCATGTTACCAATGCGACTACTGCATGGAGTCGCGCTATAATTCAACGTGATGGTTCTGTCAAATTAACAGATACAGGTGCATTTGCAGAATGGGACGGAGATGGCACTACTGCAGTAGATCTTGACACAGGTGTAGATTCAGAACATCCTGATTTTGATTATGCTGGAGCTTGGAATGGTGAGAAAGTGATATATTCAGCCAAACTTGATCCTAATGGTTGGACTGAAACTAAGAACTCAGATACTTCATCAGGTCATGGAACTCATGTCGGTGGAACAATAGCAGGAAATGGTGATGTTTCAGGAGGGCGTCGTCTAGGTACTGCAAAAGGTGCTCAATTAGTAGCATTAGGTGCAGGAGATTTAGTATCGATATATGGCGGTGTACAGGGTCTTGAATGGGTGTATGAACACAGTCGTCCAGGTAATAATCCAAACAATATCCGTGTTGTTTCCAATTCATGGGGCACAGATGGTGATTATGCTCCACAGAATGCAATCACTACTCTAACAGATGCTCTAACCTTCGATAATGGAGTTGCTGTAATATTTGCAGCAAGTAATAGTGGAGGATCAGGTGATGAAGATGATAGTGATTTGAGAACAAATATCTACGCAAATACTCCATCTGCAATTTCTATTGCTGCATTAACACATGATGGTACTGCAGTTACTTCATTTAGTAGTCGAGGATGGATGAGTCAACAACATACTTGGCCAGATCTTGGGGCACCTGGGAGAGATATTTGGGCTACTGCACCTAGAAGAACTGCTATTGATGCCTCTACTCGAACTCAAGGTGACCTCTACTACATGGCAATTAGTGGCACTAGTATGGCTACTCCACATATTGGTGGAATTGCAACTCTACTCATTGACGCAGCTCCATCATTGGGTGTAGCTGATTACCATCGTGAAGACCATGATGAAGGTATTAGTTTGGTAACTGGTGCAGAACCTCAAGGATTACAGATGGAGGGATGGAATTCTGCCAATGAGACTAGAATCCATGAGGTTGAACTTGTAATGGAATTAACATCTAAGTATCTACCAAATAGTTGTGAAGATGGTAACGATGAAGATTCTTGTAGTGATATTCCTCAAAACGATTCTTGTTACGTTTCTCTGACTGGTAAATGTCACGATTGGCGTGTTGGTCATGGCTTAGTAGACGTAGATCAGGCATTAGCATTAGCAAGGACTCTTCAATTAATGAGAGATACCGATGGAGACGGATTTGTTGATGATACTCGTCCGACTGTTTTTGATGCATTCGATCAATACCAAGGCATAATGAAAACAGTCGAAATACCATTATCTACTGATAGATTAGTACACACATGGAAAGGTGAATGGAGTCATTTCAATAACGGACCATCTGGTACATTTGGAACATATTCTACAGACGATCGTCATTATACATATATTCCAAATGGCACAATTCGTATGGATGTTGTTTTCGAAGTAGTACAAAGAACACTCGAGCACGGAGATATTGGACAACACAGTCTGACAATTGACGTTGGAGAGAATGGAGAAAATGATGCTGGAACAGGTATTCGAAATGGTGATGTTGTAAGTTATTCATTAGATATTGATGAATCTCAATGGAATCAATTTGCTGAGTTCGATGTTATTGGAAATGGAATTACACTATTACCCATTACCTCAATTGATGATGAATTTTATGAACCATTATTTGCATATACCGTATCTGCTGCATTAACAATTGATATTTCATCACCTGTTGTTGTAGAAGTAGTACAACGCCCAGATGGATACACGGATTTAGATCCGACAACACCTTCTGAAATGTACGATCAATCCTATTCTGGAAATTTACTAATGCTAAGAGGTGTATATGATGAATCAGCGATATCAATGTATGAAGAAAATATTTTCTCACAAACGGAATCGTCAATTCTTCTATACTTACTTATCACAATCTTAGTGCTATTTACATCCGGTGCGACTGCATTATTTGTTTCTAGATATTCAAATTCAGAAGATGATGAATATGAATATATTGACAGCGATGATCTTGAAGCAGAAGGAGCCGCATTAGAAGCAGATCTTGTATCAGTAGGTGCATTAAGTGCTAGTGACGATTAGAGTTCAGGAATATCTGGTCTATTGATTACAGACATAGCAGAAGGTGCAGATGCTATTTCGTCAAAACTCAGATCGTCTTCTATTGTGTCTTCAATTTCTCCTAGTCTTCCTAGACTAATTAGTGACATTTCACCACCTTTACGGATATATGCGTATAATTCAGGATCGTTTCGTTCAATTACAGCATTAACAAATTCTGAACCAACGTAATCACCACGTCTTCTGTTGTAAGCGAATTCAATAATCAATCCAATAATTGCAGCACTGTATAATACTGCTAACACTGAAAGTGAAAATTGTACTGGTGAATCAAAAGGTGTAAATTCTGGAGTTCTGATTACCATGAACATTTGACGAATCACAAGTGCGATGAGTCCCACTCCAACAATTGGCCGAATTTTTTCTTGAACAAATGATTCTAGTGTAATCATTCTACGTTCTGCAGTAGCTGCAAAAACTAGAGGGCCACTAACTGCTGCGGTTAGAACCGATGTAAAGGATGCTAAAATAACGTAGATTAGAACTGTACAAACTATTATCCAATGGAATTGTAATGGAAGATACAAGGCAACAAGGTATGCAAATAATCCTAGTAAAACTGGAGTTGGTAGTCTATGAACTGAAACTAATACTGGGTCTAATCGTGAACTTCCTTCATAGGGGGGACGGACTCCAATTACTTGCCAATCAGTAATATTTGTTACAGTTTGAAGAATCAATATGAGTGCCTTTAATCGAATTAATATAAGTTCAAATAGAGCAATAACAGGATAAATGATTAATCCGACTGGAAATGCAATAAAAGATATCGCTGGTGATAATATTGCAGCAGGTACGAACATGAAATGAACAATATTCAGAGGAAATAACATTGCAGTTTCAATTCTAGATTGTCGATCCTTATCAATTTGATTTAATCTAGCCTCTTCATCTAATGCAGCACGATATTTTCTAAGTGTAGATCCTGAATTTAAAACTCGCCTCACTGCTTCTCTATATCTGGAATGAGATGCTTTACTGCCCAGCCAGGATTTGAATAGTGAACTGACGGGGATAGCGGCAACTAATGGCAACGCCAAAAGACCCAGAGACCATAGTAACGCCGCAGTATCCATGTGACTAGGCAACTATTCTGCAATATGATTATGGCGGAAGGCGACGATGGAAGATATATCAATTGAACCAAAATTATGGGAATCNGTCGAAGCAGTTGGATCTGGATTATCTCCTTCGACTACACACTTATCCTCATCTATCTTGACAACCCNTTTTACTAACAANAATTGTGTATTAAATGGATTAGGGAATACAATAACATCTCTAATATTGAGAGGTTCTCCATCGTATTTGAGAAAATTAACAATCTCGCCATCGACAAAATTAGGCCACATACTGTTGCCGGATATTTTCACTGCTAAAGTTTTCATTTACTCAACTTGCTCGAATCCAAGGGACTTCTCGTCCTTTGACGCCCCAAAATAGATGGTGAATTTCTTCGATAGCATCCATTAATTCTTGAGCATGAGTTGCAGATACTTCTACTTTGCAAGCACTACATAATTTAGCAGCCATCCAAAAGGTTTCATGTAAATCAGGATGATTTTCTAGGTGTTGAGGCTTGAAAAAATCAGTCCACAAAACCAGTAATTCATCCTTACATTTCTGCGCTTCCTCTTCCTTGATAGCAGCATANCGGCTCATTGTATTGATGTACGCAGCAGAACCGCAATCACTACCATGATTTTCTGAGAGNGTAATCATCTTATTTGTCATTGATTGAACGGCTTCTCCAGCGATTCTGGCACTAGCCGGGTCGTATACTCCACAAGGTCCATCACAATGTGCATTTGCTTCAATCNAGAACTGTTCATGTTCGTCCATGNAACTCCCAGAACAACCATGTTCATGAATTCTTTGAATATATTTCTAAAATNAANTTAGAAAAAGAGTATGTTNATGGAGTGTGTTGTCAACCGANATTCATGGCTAGAATTGCAATCACTGATGGTCTGTCTAAATCTGCAATAGAATTACTGATAGATGCAGGTCATGAAGTACATTTAGAACCAGAAAAATTAGATGGTTTTGATGCAGTTGTAATACGATCTGCAACTAAACTNACAAAAGACGTAATTGAATCATCACCTTCTCTTCGTATAATCGGTCGAGCAGGTGTAGGCGTAGATAATATCGATTTAATTGCTGCTACCTCTGCAGGGATTTTAGTTTGTAATACTCCAAGCGCGTCTACTCAATCAGTAGTCGAATTAACGATTGGACATTTACTTGCATCAATACGTTTCATACCTATAGCTGACAGAGATTTACGAAATGGAGAATGGACTAAAAAGAATCTAAGGGGAACCGAATTATTCGGTAAAAGAATAGGCTTCATTGGTTTTGGTCGTATCGCTCAAGGTGTTGGAAGAGTCGCCAAGATTTTAGGAATGGAATTACATGCTTATGATCCATATTTACCTAATGAAATAGCATTGGAACAAAATTGNATCTTACATGATGACATAAATGAAATTTTCAAAAAATGTACACATATTGCAGTTCACTGTAATTTATCTAAAGACACCCATCATTTAGTNAATACACATACCCTATCTCTTATGCCAGGTATTGGTGCAGATGGTATCGAATGTGGTAATCATTTAGTTTCGTGTGCNAGAGGAGGTATAGTGAACGAAGATGATGCCCTATTAGCATTAGAAAATGGTACATTAAGCTCTTGTGCATTAGATGTGTTTGAAAATGAACCACAAACTCAACACCCTATCCTAAAACATCCAAATTTTCATGGTACNCCACATATCGGTGCTGCAACTCACGAAGCCCAGCATCGAATAGGGGTTGAAATGGCAGATTTATTGATNACATATTTTAATGGTGAAACACCTAAATCAGTAGTCAATCGAGACGTACTAAACTAATTACTCGATTTTATGCATTGATGTAAGAATCTCACTAAATTCTGAAATAGTTTCAGGTATTTNAATTCCAGTAATTGGAGCGGCTAAACTAGTGCCAGCATCAGCCTTTGCCTTCCATACCATTGCATTAAATGAAATNATTTCATTGGTAATATTCGAATCTTTATTGAAATCTACATCAATNGGTTGAGGGTGTGTTCTAATGTCAACTGCAGAGTGATTGTATATGGTGGTAGAAATATGATGANTAAATAAAGGACATATAGGTGAAAACACGGTCATTAAATCTCTAAAAATTCTATGAATTGTCCATGCNGCAGATTCATCTCCATCATATAATCGCTTTTTGACCATCTCAAGATAATGGCTTGCNAAAATACCAGTTCCAAAAGTTTTGATTGATTGTGTTGCATTGTAAATATCAATATTATTCCATGAATTNTTTACATTAGTAAGCATAATTCCAAATTCATTCAATATCCATTTATCTTCTATATTTAGATTAGTAGGAATAGTAGAAAGGTCAGTTGGTACATCAAATTGAGAAGCAAATCTAGCTACGTTAAATAATTTAGATAATACCCCAAAATATCTCGACTCTATTTCTTCAGGATTGATATGAAAATCATCTCCTACTTGTGCATCGCAAGCCTTCCATAATCTAAAGCACTCAGAACCAATTTTTTTNGCAGTCAAGTGTACTTGCTTACCTTCTGGACCTTTAACTTTCCATGATCCTGTACGGCCACCGGCTCCACATTCTAGAACAGAATCAGCATCAATACCATTTCCTAACGATTTAGACATCTTTCTCCCCCATGGGTCCATTCCTAACCCATCTATCCAAACATGTTGAAATCCAGGTTTGTCTAGTAATAATGTTGATTTTAACAATGTATAGTAAAGCCATGTTCTAACAATTTCTTTACCTTGTGGTCTTAATCCTGTAGGGAATGCTTTTTCAAAAACTTCTGGCTCATTCAGATATCCAGATACAAATAGATTAGAATTCGATGAGTCCATCCAGGTGTCGAATACTTTTTCTTCTCCTCTTAAATTTCCTAATTCAGATTTCATTTCTTCGTATGATCCTAGAACTTGTCGAGTATTTCTTTCAATCACTATGCTGTCCACAGGAGGTTCATGATCCCAGGGTCTAACGTATGTACCAGATGGTGGAACAATTATTCTTGTTTCAGTCGAGTCGTACCAAATTGGTATTTCAGTATGATACCATCTTCTTCTGGAAATTGGCCAATCAATAGTAATATTCTGCATCCAATCAATAAGGAACTGACGATTACGTGGGGGATGAAACGTAATTTTCTCAGATAATTCAGATACCCTATCCAGAACATCAGTTTGCTTAACATACCATTCTTTTAGCAAAATTATTTCTATAGGATTTTTACCTCGTTCTGATACTGGTACATCCTGCATTTTATTTTCAATAGAGTGGATTAGATTAGCGGAATCTAGAGTAGAAATTACATGTTCTCTAGCCTCTAAGACAGACATTCCTTCCAAAGGTCCAGCGATAGAGGTCATATTACCTTGTAAATCGATAGCCTGAAATGGTGTAATACCTAATTCTCGGAAAACAGCAACGTCGTTTTGATCTCCAAATGAACATACCATTAAAATTCCAGAACCAAATTCACTTTTTACAGATGGATGAGTGGAAATTAAGACATAATTATCTCTACCACTAACTGAAACTGGTAGCTTAACTTTTTTTCCAACCAAATGAGAGTATCTAGAATCATCAGGATGTACTACTACTATTCCACATGCACAAATTAATTCAGGTCTGGTTGTAGAAATGATAATCTCTTCACCATCTTCAGTCTTCCACTTTATATCAACTAGTTGTGTCTGTCGGCTCATTCTTTCAACTTCAGCGTCGGCAATTGTTGTACCCTCTACAGGATCATAGAGATTGGGTCTTAGATCTTCAATAATATGCCCTTTCTTGAATAGTTCAATGAATATTGATTGAGTGACTGCTCGATAATTAGGGGCATCAGTGAGATATTCTCGTTGAAAATCACATGATAGTCCAACACGTTTAGCTGTATTTCTCATAGCTTGAGTATATTCTTCAATAGTATCTTCACATAAATCAAGAAATTCTTGTCTACCATATGTTTTCATTTTTCTGCCAGTATTTTTTTCTACTGTAAATTCAATATTGATTCCATTTCTATCTACTCCCCACGGGAAATAAACTTCTTTTCCTAGCAGTCTTTGACTCCTAGCAATAACATCAATCATCGAATATTGGGCAACTGCGCCAATATGCCATGTGCCACTTGGGTATGGTGGTGGTGTATCAATAACGAAAATTTCTTTGCCTGATTTAGGATTAAAAGAATATCTTTGATTGTCTTCTTGATAATGATTTTCCTGAATTTTCTTTTCAAGATCGATTGACCAACGTTTCTCTTCGATACGGGGCCGACCCATGTCATCACTGTTTATCGGTGAAAGGTTACATTCTTGACGATTGCGAAATAATCCACTAAGAATATCCCAGTAAAGCGCAGTGTTCAAACGCCTTTGAGGAGTGTAGGGGTTGGTGGAGTTAGTGTCTGGGCAGGAAGATGCATCCAATTCTGCCGAATTATCTGATGATTATGACAAACTCAGTGTTACAGATTCGATAAAAAATCGATTTGAATCCTTTGATAGAGTAGCTACAATTGATGCAGTAATTGCCGCACCTGGAAAATTAAAGAGAGAATTAAGTTCGATGTCGGCAACCAGTATTCTNACACGATTTCCTCTTATCACTGTGTTGGGATGTGTTTTACTGACATTTGTTGTTGGACTAGAATCTGGTATGAATGATTGTAGGAGAGGTTGGTCAAGTTCAGATGATAATGTNGAAGGAGAACAATGGTATGGTGCGGGTTGTTCTCAAGATCCGTCTCTCAATGTTAACGGAGATTTGGAGGTTTATCTGCCCGAAGATAGCCCCATCACTGGCGATATTGCTAGGGTCCAGAAAAATTGGACAACGAATGTGATGGTAATATATGTCGAATCAGAGATGACTAATGTTACTAATTATACAATTCTCAAACAAATGGATGAAGTTGAGAGACGATTGAATGTGCATCCNGAAGATGGAGGAGCAGAAGATAACGTAATCGCAATCTTATCNATTTCTACTGTTATCAAAGAAGTTAACAGCAGTGTAGTTCGTGTTTCTAAAGCATTCTTCAGCGGATTAGCAACTGCTACTGGAAATGAAGAATTGAGTGAAGATTTCAATGAGTCAATAGATGATAATGAAGACATATTAGGAAATTATGCAATCCCTGAGAATCAAAATACTATTGATAGAATAGTTGGAGAATTACCAGAGAATGCTCAATCGAAATTGGTGAATGCAGTAGATTTTGATGCTAATGACAATGGAACAATTGAGGAAGCAGAGGAAGCAAAATTCTGGAATAGAGCAGTAATTATTGTTTTTATTAGTCAGAATTTAGACAAAGACGGAGATGGTATTGATGACTATCCAATAGGTCAACTAATCGCTAATACACAAGCTGACATTGATCGTTTAGGTATTGAAAATGATTGGGAAAATCTTAGTCTCGATATGACATTAACAGGTCCAGTTCCGATTACAAACTCAGTGACTGAATATTCATTCAAACTATTTTGGCAAATTTTCCCATATGGTATAGTTGCTGTTGCTCTTGTACTATTTTTATTCCATTGTGACATTTTTCAAACAGGTAGGATTCGTCCAATACAAGGATTCAAGGTTGTTGTAATTTCAGGATTACCAACATTATGTTCTGTATGGATCACATTGGGATTAATCGGTTGGAGTGATGCCGAAGTGACGATGACAGTAATTATTGTAGGGCCAATTGTTCTTGCATTAGGTGTTTCATACGGGTTACATATAACAAACCGATATGCTGAATCATCAGGGACACCCCAGGATAAAATGGCTGAAGCATTACAATCAACTGGTCGTGCTGTATTTTTATCAGCAGTAACTACAATTATTGGATTTTTATCTTTAGTTTCAACACCAATGGCACCAATTCAAACCGTCGGATATGGCCTATCATTAGGAATTGTAGTTGTCTATATCATGACAATGCTAATGGTTCCAAATTTGACAATATTGTTAGACTTGAATAAACCTAGTCATCCTCCTCTTGGCGTGTTTAAATCAGCCGTAAACGGGCCCGTAAATTATGCTAAAATTGCTCTTTCATTATTCATGGTACTAATGCTAGTATCTGCCATGTATAATCGAACAAATGTTGAAGAAAATATAGAGTTACTTGAAATGGCTCCTGACGATGAAAGTTGTAATGAAAGTAATCCCGAATGTCCGTTTGAAGATTATGCTGCTGTAAGGAAAATGAAACAATATTCTGATGAATTTAATGCAGGACAGGCAGGTTTTATTTTGGTTGAAGGAGACATAAGTGCGACACCTAGTTTTGCTGTGGATGCAGATGATCCATTTGAGAATCTNCAAGGAATTGATCAATTAGAAGCNGATGTCAATCTTGTGAATAAAACTACGGCAGTTAGTGTAGTGTTTCTAATGAAATCAATTTCAGTGTCTGTTAATGCTAGTGGATATGAATTACTAGAAAATATTCCAGATGCTGCCCCTCAACCCGTTAAGGATGTTGCAGAATTGGTTTTTGGCCGAGAGGCTGCAGAAGATGCAACATTTTGGGAAGCATTACAATTGTTAGATGCTCAGGAGGATAATGGTGGCTTACAGGCACAAAATTTCCTTCTTTATGTATTCTATGAATCGTTGACTGTAGAGACAAGACAGTTATTCATTTCATCGGATTATGAACGATCTTTAGTGTATGTTGATATGCCCTTCATGGATGTTAAATCAACAGAGCAAGCTGTAGATGAAGTCAATCGATTTTCTGCGCAAGATCGTAAAGGAGATATTACCGCTTATGATCTAAGTGGCGTAGCATCTGTAACAATTGCCGTAAATGCTGAAATTGTTGATTCTCAATGGACATCATTACTATTTGCATTATTGTTTACATTATTGACACTTGGATTTGTTTTTAGAGATGGATATTATGCATTTCTAACAACCCTTCCAGTAGTTTTTACTGTTGCAATGCAATGGATGGTAATGGATATAATGGATGTTGAATTATCCTTGGTTACAGTAATGATTGGTTCAATTCTAGTAGGAGTAGGAGTAGATTTCTCTATACATATTGCAAATAGAGTTAGAGAGTTAGGTGGAGATTTAGATGCTATCAGAGTCGCCGCCTCTTCTACTGGTATGTCACTCGTCGAAGCTGCTTGTTGTACGTTAGCAGGTCTAGCATGTGCGTTGTTGATTCCAATTCCCGCAATTAAACCGTTTATCTATACAATCATGATTTTACTGGTTTTCGCTGCAATTAGTGCATTACTATTACTTCCTGCGATTTATGCATTAATGGTTAAGTTAGACTACGGATTAACTGGCGGATCTACAGCCATGACTAGAAAAATCGGATTAAGTAAAAGTAATTCTAGAAATTCAGGAATAATAGATGCTCAATTACCCGGTAAAGATGCTTGGTGAATATATGCAACATTTTCAAACATTAAACCCCCGCAGGTGAATATATGGTCGCGTATTGGTTGATGAAGTCTGAACTTGATGTATACCCNTGGAGTCAATTGGTTGAAGATGAATGGACTCATTGGGACGGAGTTCGTAACTACCAAGCTCGAAATATGATGAGAGATGAATTAAATGAAGGAGATCTTGTATTATTCTACCATTCTAATTGTAAGCCACCTCACATAGCAGGGGTTGCAATTGTTAGTCGTGAAGGATATCCTGACTTCACTTCATGGGATTCTCATTCAAAGTACTTTGATTCAAAGTCTACAACTGAAAATCCACGTTGGTTTATGGTTGATATTGAGCCTGTATTAACATTTGATAATACTGTATCATTGCCTGAATTAAGAGACGCACCAGAATTAGAAGACATGGCATTATTGCGTCGTGGCCAACGACTTTCTGTTCAGAAAGTTGAGCAGAATCATTTTGAATTTATTGTAGGAATGGCTGGCCATAAATTGGAGGATCTATCTTGATTCCATCTTCGAGTCGAGCAAAATCAATAGAGTATGCAATACGTGATGTCGTTGTNCCAGCAATGGAACTTGAAGCGGAGGGTCATCAAATATTGAAATTGAATATTGGTGACCCAATCGCATATCCAGGTTTGTCTACTCCTAAACACATGGTAGACGCATATGTAGAATCGTTGAGAGCAGGNCAAAATGGATATTCTGGATCATATGGTATCCAAGAGCTNCGNAATGCTATTTCATCAGATGAAATCTCTAAAGGATGGGATTGCGATCCTAATGATGTATATGTTACTCATGGAGTAACAGAGGCATTACAGATTATTTTCTCAGCAGTGCTGTCAGAAGGTGATCGCATACTTGCGCCAGGACCTCATTATCCTCCTTACATGGCTTATCCTCAGATGTCTGGTGCAATTACGGAAGAGTACATGCTAGATCCAGATGATTCATGGAGGGTTAGAATNGATGATATNCGTAATCGAATNAGTGATGATGTACGAATGTTGGTANTAATAAATCCAAACAATCCGACTGGAAATGTAATGNCCGCTGAAGAAATAGATNAAGTAATTTCCATTGTTAAAGAATATCCTAATTGCATGATTATAGCTGATGAGATTTATGANGGCCTTGATTTTACTGGCCACCAAGTTTCGATCGCATCTAGATCTTCATCAGTACCTGTAATTACATTGAATGGAGTATCAAAAGTATACTATGCTCCTGGTTGGAGAATTGGATATATGGCTTTACATGACCCAACAAAAACTCTACTCGATGTTAAAGATGCCATTGAAAGATTGTTAAGATCTAGATTATGTGCTTCTACTCCTGCTCAGATGGGATATTTAGCAGGCCTCACCAATGACAGAGGATGGATGGATGAACATCGACGCATAGTAGCAGAAAGGAGAGAGATAGCACTTTCAAGAATTAATTCGATAGATGGGCTAGAAGTTGAACCAACAGGTGGCGCATTTTACATGTTTGTCAGAATTACACATCCTAGATGGAAAAATGACGACAAACAATTTGTATTATCTTTACTCCATGAAGAAAAAGTNTTGCTAGTACATGGATCTGGTTTCAGTAAGGAACGGGGGTCTGGACATATTCGTCTTGTACACTTAGCTGATCCGGCCACTCTAAACGACGCTTTCGATAGGATTGAAAGATTCCTAAAAAATACATAATGCGGGGAATCGATTAATTGGTGAATACCCCGCCGTATAATTATGAGGCCAGTAATATCAGTGCTGACCTTGGTTGGATTGACATTTTTGTCAACAATAGTTAGTGCAGAAGAAGTCGTCATNATAGGTACTGGTGATCTTAATTTTGATNTAATGTTACCAATTATTGTAGGTATAATTACTAGTCTTTTACTATGGAGATTTTTACTCCCTAGTTCATTGTCAAACTTACAGGTTGCATTTGAGATAGATGATGGATTTTACGAAGTACATAGGTTAACAAAAAATCGTTCTGATGCTTTGAAAATTATCAAGCCAAGACCTGTATTAATNGGTGTTTTGCTATATTTGATGGCAATGGCTGGAATTTTAATAATTGTAACTGATGTAGTTGATGATTCATTGATCTGGAATCGTGGGCCAACATATTACCAACCGGTATTGGTAATAACTGGATTATTATTAGCCCTTCCAATTGTCTTATCTCCATTTATTTCTCTTTACGCACAGATTTCAAGAAAAAGTGCAGCAGATTCAATAGTAACACTGNGGGAATGGTTTCTAAATGTACTAAGTGTAGGTATTGTGATTACTGTATTAATCATGCCAGTTGCATATCTTGGATTNACAGAATATAACTCCGTTGAAGANGACACNGTTGATTCTATGAGAGATGAATGGACTGGTCCTGGTCAATTCAATTACGATACGTCAATGAATTCTTTTGTTTGTATTGATACTAGAGGAATCCATTCACCCCTTCTTGTAATAGATGTTCTAGATGAAGAATCTTGTAATTCTCAATCTCAACTAATTACTGATCCTGTAACTCAAGAAGTTGAAGATGATAGGTATGGAAGATGGGTGTCTAATACTGATCGTATTGAAATTAATAGGGTTTTGATTATGGTAGAATGGATTTCATTGGGCCTTTTAGTTTTCATGCTACCAACAATTGTTGCATACGGAAGGATTATGGGCGCATCATGGAATATGTTATTTCGTAACAAGTACCGTACAATTCGCGGTAATCCAACCCCAATTGATCCTGATAAACCATCCATTATCAAGAGAGTTAATTCTGCAATTTTGGTAATATTCCTGGGCACAATGCCACTTGCGGCAGTAAATGGAATAATTACACTAGCATGGACGCGATTAGAAAATCCAGACAATTTACGTTTTATTCTTGATTTAGGTGGTATAATCGGAAACAGTTTACTAGTGTTTGTAGAAGGTAACGAATTTCTAAGTAGATTAGTCGATTTGAAAAGTCTTTCATTGGTACTAGCTGGATATTTGATGTTGAATGTATCTGTAGTTGGATTGGCACTAATTTTTGAAATGATACGTAACCTGTTTCTTGGAGGACAAGTAATTGGTGGTATAGGAGGAGTAGTACTTGGTCAGCCACGGGAAATCAGAGCCGAAAGTATTGTTCAATCAAGAATCATTGCATTTGGATTAGCGGGATTTGCAGGATATTCTGTATTATTACTAATTATGCAGGTATACAAAGAGTGGGCTGAATTAATGCCGTATGCAAACTCATCTCAATTTTTGACTTCTGCACAAGTCGAGCTAATGTTACTCCAAGAAACATGGAATTTCATTGCAGTTGGCCAAGGCGTATTCATATTGACTTGGCTATTATCTATTGGAAGGTGGAATACAGTTGGTACTACTAAATTTGATCTTGCCCCTGATGAGAGAAGGAGTGGTGCAGCGCGTACTGTAAGTGGAAACTGGATTCGTGATTATGTTTTGAGAGCAGCAACTGATGATGATATTGCTACTCTGAGAAGATTTCAAACTGATTCAATATCTGCTGACGAGAGTTTATTGAGATTAGAAAGAACTCGAGCTAGAATGTTCGAATATGCAATGCGTGGATTATGGCCAAATGCAATTGAGACAGCAAAAACTGTGTTAGCACAACAAGGTGGAGAAGATGACGAGGCTAGAATGATAATGGCTGTTGGACATATAGCATCTAGGAGATTAGATGCAGCAAAAGTAACATTGAAAGGACTAATTATGGAAGACAATGATGAGGAACCAGAATTAGTAGAATTTGTCTCTGAATGGCTAGATCCTTGGGCTGATAGAGTTACTGACGATGATTTGTATGATTGGGAGAATGAAGCAACAATTGATCATATTAAGGAATTACAATCTAAATTAGAGTCTTGGGATCCAATTAGTGAAATTGGACATGTCCACAGGAATAGACTTGCACATATTGCATTAATATCGTCTGTAGCCCAATTACGAGCTCAACGAAGATCTGAAGAAGCACTACAATTAGCAGTTGGATTAGTACGAAGGTATCCAAATAGTGTAAGAGCAAGAATAGCATCAGCATTATGCTCTTTAGACATAGGAGAATGGCATGACGCTTTAGAAATATTTAGAGATCTTCAACAAGTTTCGCCTGAAGATCCACGTGTTATGGCATTATCCTCAATACTAGGACTCAAAGCTGATGTTAACGAATTTGAGGTTGCATTATCAGTAGGTTCAGTTGCAGACAAGAAGCCATGGTTAGATCAGGCTCCTGCTAACGCATACGTGGGTTTAGCAGTTAAGGGAGGAATGGATGAAGCTCTTAACGCAAACGCATTGGCAGTTGCGCACGAAGCAGTAGAGAGAATGGTTCCTCCTCATATTAGCATATCATTTGCCCAACTTGCAGTAAGATGGTTCATTTTACCATTAGTGTGGCTAAGCATAGGTGCTGTAATATTATTAGAATCAGGAAACAGTCAATATGCCGGCTTTGTCTCATTGATTTTGCTGCTCTGTCATGGGGCAGTAGTACGATTCAAAAATCAAGCAGGAAGAGAAGTCAAACATCGCAATCAACCTTTGATGGTGATGATGGCTAATAGATTCAGGAAAAATCAAGTTGTTGGCGATCCAAGTCGTGCTCCTATTGGTAATCATATGTTAATGAGTGGGATTTTAGTCGAGGTTGGAGGCATAATTTTCGATGTCGGACTGCCATTATGGCTAATCGATAGAAACAGACCAATGAGGGAACGTGCATGGAAATCATTCATGGTAGAACGTATGAAATCACTCAGAGATAGTGATTTACCACGTACACAACCGCTACCAAATAGATGGTGGTTAAGACGTCCTAAGCCATACAATTCAGATGTGCCAGCAATGGAACGTTTGGTTGGTTCAGTGCATTATCGCCCAATGCATAGAACAGAAGCTCCATCACAAAAACCGAAGGTGAAAGGTCCTCCTAAGATGTCTAAAAAATCACCAGGAGATCTAAACGTTAAATTTAGGCGAGGCTCTGTGACGGAAAGATAACATGCCAATTGTCAATAAATCTGATGTTGGTGAGAATGAAGTACATCCTATTGTACATCAAATGCTAAATTCAAATTCAAGAGGAATTATTCACGATGGAATTGGTAACGTATTCATTATCAAAAATGAATGGTTATTCCATTTTATTGAACAGCTAGAATCTCTAGTTGATTCCACTTTAGCTCGCCGTTTAGCCCATTCATCGTTAAGTTATTGGACTAAAGTAGACTACTCGAAATGGTCTCCTAAACGTGGTCTTTTTGGAAAGCCTAGTGCAAAGCAAATGACACGATCATTTGAGAAATGGGCACACGATCGTACTCATATTGGAAGAGGAATTGTTACATCGATTAATTGGCCTTATTCATTTCATATTGAACGACCTTTGATGGTTTCAATAGAGGTTGGAGAAGTTTGTTCATATTTACAATACTTACTTGGTAAATCATTAAGATATCAATGGAGAGATGATGGAGGTTCAAATGCTTCAATTACATTTGAAGAAATAAATTTTCCAATTGATGAAGAAATAGATAATATGATTGAGATAGGGACTCCTTCTGAATTTGTACTCAATATCGATAATGGAATAGGTTGGCCAACAAGAGATGGATTGCCTATTACCATTATTCCAACTGAAGTATTTTTTGAATTTNATAGAACATTGAATGAAATTGCGAGTCCTAAAATAGATGACCCATTAATTGAAATAAATAATTTAGTTAACGAAATCGATAATATTGTTTGTATGGCATCCGTAAATGCATGTTCAACTGAAAGTCAAAGGTATTTGATTGATAATTATGATCAATTAAAAAATTGGTTTGCGAATAGAATTGAATTTAACGGATATGGTAAATTAAATTCAGCAACTGATTTTGATACTAATTTGACAATTAATTTCGAAGCCTATGTTCCATGGCCGATAGTGACAGGCATAATTCTTGACGCTTGGCAAAGGAATAACGGCATGCTGGGTATGATTTGTGTTAATTCAATAAATGAAAATAATATAGAAATTTCTATTAAATCTAGGAGAGAAATTGCATAAAAATCGTAATTTTCCTTCGATCATGTTCTGTGAAACCTTTTATCCCAACTGATGTTGCGTTAGATGCCCCATATGAGGGCATGGTGATTCTATGCCACTCGATCATAATCAATGGGCTGTTGTAGCGATTGTATCAACACTGTGTTTAGCAGGTGCATATACTGTCGTGGATTCTGGAATTTCAACTACTGAAGTAGGCGGTTTTGAACCTGCTAGTAATGACCTAATATTCGATGAAGAATCAACTTTCGAAGAAGGATCTGACGAGGATGAAGATGGAATTTCTGATAGAATGGAAGAAACGTTGTATGGGACCGATTGGAGAAATCCTGATACAGATGGTGATGGACTATCCGATGGTTGGGAGATTGCTAATGGTTTAGATCCTCTTGACGATGGTACAGCATCGAATGATGAGATTACAGGCGGGAACCCAGATGCCCCTGATGATGATGACCAAGAACAAAACGAAACATTTCCTGACCCTAATAATGGCCCCGATGGTGACCCAGATAGAGATGGTCTAACCAATAGAGAAGAAGCTGAAATTGGTACCAATCCTAACCTGAAAGATACAGATGGAGATGGATTGAATGACAGGTGGGAGAGTCAATATACATACGAAGAAATAACTCCAACCGGCACACTCAAGATGTTTGATCCACTAGACGGTAACTGGGATTGTTCACTACTACTTCCAGATGTCATAGCCTCAGTTAAGGCATCAGTAGGGGAAGATGAGTGGAAAAACAATCTAACTGTAATTGGTAGAAATTCATGTGATGCTGTCTTGGATTTAGATGAAGATACATTGAATAATTATATCGAAGAAAGATATAGTACAAATCCGCTGCAAAGTGATAGCGATAATGATCTAATATCCGATGAAGTTGAAGTTTCATTTGGTTCTCTTACTTTAGAAAATCATTGTGGTGTTAGACAGAATCCGGCATTAGTAGGAATGCTGGGCCCGTTCTCTTCAAATTTACAAAGTTCTTCAGATGTCTCATGGTTTTCTGAAGATATGGATGGCGATGGCCGTCTTAATGGTCCTAGCGATTGGGATACCGATGGTGATGGAATGCCTGATGGTTTCGAGTATTGCTTTAACGATTTATTGAATCCATCAAACGCTTCCGATTCATTCCCTGATGGTGATGATGATGGATTGAGTAATTTAGCAGAGTATGAAGTTGCTATCAATTGGGGTCCAGAGAATTTTACAGACCCATCTGATCCTGATACTGATAATGATGGAATGCCAGACGGTTGGGAATTTTCATCTGGTCTTCATCCGAAATATGACGATTCTGTAGACGATCCAGACATGGACGGATATGACGTAGATGGAGATGGAGCAGTTCGTTTTGAACAACTAGTCGGTACAGCTGAGGTTGAATCAATCATGGTTGAACTAGGACAATTTGTTACTGTTAATACAACCGTTGCTTGGGCTAAAATTGTTGAAAATAGCCAGTACGTAAATGTGCCACTGAAGGCTCCAGTTACTGGATATGTATATTCTATACCTGCACAAAAGTTGTATGATGGGATTGACGATATGGGTACAGAGGATACATCAGATGATATTTCGATTGAAAATGAAGTCAAGTCTAGATCTTATGTATGGATGACAATCGTTGAAGAGTCTGAAAAATATACTAACCTCGATGAGTATCAGTCCAAGTTTAATGATGAAGGAGTAGCAATCGGACGCTCTACTGATCCACTTATCGCAGATACTGATTATGATGGTTTAATTGATGGAATTGAAGTAATTGGTTGGAATATACTAGTTGTTGAGAAGGGTGTAGTCGAAATTCGAGTTACATCCGATCCTCGTGCAATAGATACTGATGATGATGGATTAACAGACGCAGATGAATTTTACATCCATGCCACTAACGCTTCCAATGAAGATACTGATTCTGATGGATTACATGATCGAGTAGAAGTAATAGATGGACATCAAATGACATACAATGGCATCCTGTACGAGTATACTACAAATGCGTCGATGTTTGATACTGATAATGATGGATTAGCAGATGGTGAAGAAGTAGTAGATGGTGAAGATAACTATGTTACTCATGCCAATAACTCTGATACTGATGATGATGGGCTAAATGATGGCGCTGAGACATTATTCGTTCCACGACCATGGCAAGAAATGACTAATCCTAAGAATAATGATACTGATGGAGATGGGCAACCAGATGGTTGGGAAATGCAAGTCACAAGCACAATGGACAATAAGAAAACTCATTCATTATGGGTTACAACACGTAACTGGCTTCCACCAGGTTGTGAGGTAATGTCGGAGTGTGGTAAGGGCCCAGGCGGATGGCTATGGGATAATTTCAGAACAGGATTCCAATCAGGAGGAGACCGTGATGGAGATGGGCAACCAGATCCGAAATATTTTGTTAGCGAAATGAATCTCAGTGGATTTGATGTTCCTGAGAATGGTCGTTGGGCGTTGAATCCTGCTGAAAATTCACCTGCCGATCGTTTGTTTGATATTGACAATGATTCACTTCTTAATACTCAAGAAGTTCCAGATAGATGGGATACAAATCCAGTTAACGATGATTCTGATGGAGACCGCCTACCAGACGGTTGGGAAACTGCAGCCACTGAACGAGCTCTCAATGAAGGACTCGTTGACAATATGTCGTTGGAATTAATTGGAGCACGTGGACCTCTAGATCCACGCATGCCAGACTCAGACTTAGATGGTATTTTAGATGGTGACGAAGACTTTGATAATGATGGTTTAAATCGTACTGGATTGATGAATAGATATTGTCCTTCTTGGAATGGAGGTACAGGGACATGCCATATTGACCCTAATAGTCCAGAAGGCGTAAGCTTCTATGATGACTTAGAGAATTACACAAATTATGAAGAATTCCAAAATGGTACATCTCCAGTATACAACGATTCAGACATGTGTAATGGAGAACGATGTCCTGATGGTTTGTTAGATGGCTATGAAGTATTCCATAAAGACTCAGACGGCGATACCATGTGGGATGGATGGGAGTACTACTTCTCCTTCGATCCAATGGATCCTAGCGATGCTAACATTGACAGTGATGGAGATGGAATTAGTAATCGTTGTGAATGTGATTATGATTCTAACCCTAAAGACAGTAGTTCATTCCCTAAACAGGGTGAAATCTGTGATGATTTCGCATAGTCGATCATTTTGAAGTAATTGTTATTGCCATAATGCATTAACGTAGCATGTGAGTAACAGGCTATCGTTCATTATTCTGGCGACTTTGATCCTTTCATCGATGCCTGTAACTCATCACAGTATGAATGATAAAAATCAATATAAATCTTCAAATGATTCGTTATTAACTATCAATAACGGAAATGTTCAGAATTTTACTCAAGCTGGTAATCTAACAGTATCAATTAACTGGCTCCCTTCTAATAATACTAATATTTCATATTCAGTAATTGATAATCAAGCAGTCAGATATTCAGGAACAATTGATATTATCGAATCTATTTCAACTTACAATATTCCAATTTATCACCATATTATTAGTCCATGTGTTTGTATTGTTGAAATAGAAATTAATACAGATTCAATGGTTTTAGTTATGGAACGAGTATTAGTTAATGCGAAAGAGACATTAAATTCTGATAATTTCAATATTGTATCAATTAGTGATTATGAATTAATAACTAATGAACTATTTGAAATAAGAACTGCTGTATTGATACCTGATTCGACTAATTTATTTGACATAAAATCCACTATCATAAATCAAAAATTAGATGGTTGTTTACATGGAACATTATCTAAAAATACCATAGACATAGAGAATATTAGTGGAATTAACACTGAATATTCTATCGATTCTATTGAAAATGGTAAGATGAATTTGCAATTTAATTTATCATCATTTGAGGATGGTTGGGTTTCGCTATATCTTGAGATTGGAAACCAAAATAATTGGAGTGATGAAATTGGTTGTATTACGACAAAAATTGATCTTCAGCCACCTATCATCAGTATGGATGCACCCATCCTAATCGAAGAAAAAATTGGATTGTTGATTATAGATTCTTCATCATCATTTGATCCTCACTGGGGTAGAGATAATTTGCAATATTTTTGGACATATCAACAAATCGATGATCCATATTCTATACCTGTAACTATCGAAGGTGATACTAATGGAATATTCACATTTGATGGAAGCAACTCTGGAACATATCTGTTCAATTTGACTGTGATTGATACAGCATCACATTCGAGTAGTCAATCTATTACTATCAATATTGTTAATATTCGGCCACAAGCAAATATGCGAATAGACTCAGTTCCTGTAACAGATGGTCAAGTAATTAGATTAACTAACGAACAAAGTTGGAACGTTGATGCAACCTATACCTTCGATTCACAAAATGATATAGATAATCTAACTTACACTTGGTTCCTAAATGGAAATCCAATAATGTCTGGTATCGATAGAGTACTTACACGGCCTGATAATGATAATGTAAAGCATGAATTGACATTAATGGTCGAAGACAATGATGGAGCAGTTGACTGGGTAACTGTTACAATTGGTATTGCTGGCACCCCATCTGATCCCGATGAATCTTCAGCATCAATGAAAATCGTAGCGACCATTTCTGTATTCATATTAATGTGTACAATTCTAGTTTTCTTCATTATATCAGGCCGTAACAGAAAAACTCCTAATATTCGTCAGTGGACAACACCTACAGAAGAAACCACAGAATCAAGAACACATGACTAGTGCAATCAACTGGTGAGGCTATGAATCTTCCATTTACGCATGAAGAATATTATGATCGACAATCATCATTCCTAGATCAGTTACCAGATGGATCAGTAGTAATAATTCCCACAAATACGAAGATGCGTAGATCGAATGATACAAATTTCCCATTCCGAGCTAATTCGTACATGCTATACCTTTCTGGTTGGGATCATCCAGGTGGTGTATGGGTCGCCGAGAATTTAGATTCAACCTGGAAAACATCATTGTACGTTAAAGACAAAGATACTAAATCTGAAATTTGGGAAGGCCGAATATTAGGCCCTGATTTTGTCTCTCAAAATATGCCTGTAGATAGTGGATATAGCATTAATTCCTTTGATGATGATTTTATACAATATATTCAACATGATAATTTTCAATCGATTTATTCGATAGACGGTATTGATGAACAGATTGATCAATTGATTTACGATCATAATGTTGTTAATTTAGATGCTAGAAAGGTTCTTGATAAACTTAGAGTAATTAAGTCAGACAATGAGATTGAAATTATGAAAAAATCAGCAGAATTAGCATCTCAAGCACATGTATTAGCAATGAAATCATCTAATTCAGGGGTTAGTGAATGTCATTTACAATCAGTTATAGAAGGTTATTTCATCTCTAATCGTAGTCGTTGGGCGTATCCTTCAATTGTAGGTGGGGGCGATAATGCAACAATCCTACATTATTCAATAAATCAAGACGATATTCATGATGGTGAATTAGTTTTGATAGACGCAGGCTGCGAAATTGAAGGATATGCATCTGATATTACAAGAACATGGCCCGTTAATGGTATATTTTCAGATCCTCAGAGAGAAATTTACGAATTAGTACTCAAGGCAGAAAAGGCTGCTATACAGGCTTGTCAAGTCGGTGCACCTTGGGCCTCATTTCATGAAGCCGCATCTAAGGTATTAGCTCAAGGGTTAATCGATTTAGGTATACTGGATTGTACTCTACAAGAAGCATTAGGTGATGATTTTGATGGCCCATATAGAAACTACTTCATGCATGGTACTGGACATCTACTCGGTTTAGACGTTCATGATGTAGGAGGTGGTAGGCAAGGTGACGATGGCCCTAGCCCTGTATTCTCGAATGGAATGATTCTTACTGTTGAACCAGGATTGTATTTTGCTAGTTGGAGAACTGACGTATCTATTCCTGAAAGATATTCTGGAATTGGAGTGCGCATAGAAGATAATATACTAATCACTGAAAATGGTCCTATTGTTTTGACATCTTCATGTCCTAAAGAAATTGATGATATTGAAGCAATTATCGGTACAGGTGAATGATTTGACAGATTGGAAAAATATAATCGACAAAGTCGTAGTTGATGGTAGACATCAATCCATTAGTGTTGATGAATGTCTCGACTTGTATCTTAATGCTCCACAACCAGCATTATCTAAAGTGGCTAACATCGTTAGACAAATACATAATCCCGGTAACCGTGTCACTTATTTGGTAGATAGAAACGTCAATTACACTAATGTATGTACAATTAATTGTCAATTTTGTTCTTTCTACAGGCCACCTGGACATAAAGAGACGTACACTCAATCAAATGAACAAATATCTGCAAGAATTCTTGAATTAGAAAATATAGGTGGTTCACGTGTACTAATGCAAGGTGGTGTAAATCCAGATTTACCAATGTCTTACTATACTGAATTACTAAAATATCTTCGTAATAATCACCCATCAATTGATCTTGATTGTTTTAGTCCAATTGAAATTGAAGGAATAGCAGATGTCACTGGCTTGAGTATTAATGAAGTATTATCTCAATTGAAGAAAGCAGGTTTGCATGGATTACCTGGTGGAGGAGCTGAGATGTTGGTTGATGAAGTCAGACTAGATATTTCGCCCAAGAAAGGTAGCGCTGATAATTGGTTAAAAGTAATGAGTGAGGCACAAAACCTCGGATTAACAACATCTGCAACATGTGTTTTCGGTTTTGGTGAAGACCCAATTCATCGAATTCAGCATATGCAAAGAATCAGAGAACTTCAAAATAATTCGTTAGTGCGCAATGGAATTGGATTTACATCATTCATTTCATGGCCAGTACAGTTAGAAAATAACTCATTCGGTCGTCGAAATAGAGGTGCAAATAGATTAGAATTGGGAGCAGGTCCTGTTGAATATCTAAGACAATTATCAATATCTCGAATTTTTATTAATAATATCCCTCATATTCAAGCTTCATGGCCTACAATGGGTATAGATGTCGCTCAAATAGCACTTCAGTCTGGTGCAGATGATATCGGATCAACTATGATGGAAGAAAATGTTGTGAGTGCATCTGGTACAACCAAGGTTTTAGCAAGTGAGTCAGAATTACAAAGAGCGATAATGCGCACAGGTTTTACACCTGTAAAGAGAGATAGTGATTATAATCATCTAGAAACAACATTATGCGAATATGAAGAAATGATAACACCTGTCCCTGTTAAGTCCTAAATGGAACATGATATGACATTTGAGGATTAGCTGTTATCATCCCTTGATATTCAACAGGTGAATCGTCGAATTTGAATGCACCTGAATTTTCGTTAGTAGTGTTGTGTTCATAGACAATCCAAACTGTGCCTACAATGTACGGATTAGTCGATGTTTCTTGATATTGAGCACCATTAAACAGTCCCTGATAGAGTAGTTCGTTTGAACCAGTCGGATTTATCCAATGTGTAATATCATATATCCATAATTTAACATCAAGACCAGCACACCATCCAGCACGACCATAGGGCCAACTTCCTAATTGGTTTGCAACAGTTCCTTCATCAGTTGTTTTCTGACAACCTTCTTGATCTGTATCAGCACTAGAGTTTTTAGTCATTGGGTGATCCTCTGTTATATCGTATCCGTTCATTGAATATCGGTGCTCATGATTACAGAATTCTGCACAATTATTTGGGTCATTGCCGAAACCATGGCCAGTAATTGCAGCAACTATACTGACTGAATGCCATGTACTTGTGTCAACATCATGACGTCTATCNTTAGNAGATTCGTTGTTGTAGTTTGAATTGAATNTAACGTTATTAATGTTGAATGCCAACTCNCCTCTAACAGGTCGTGAGTCATCATCATCCCATGATGAGAACATTAGAGTAATTACCAGATTACCTCCTTCAGCTCCAGAATATCTGAATCGTTGATCTCCACCGTCTAAGAACATAAATAGATACGGTGAGATATCACTAGTCCATTGTCCTTCACGCCCGTATGTTGTGATGTATCTGACAACTTCAGTTCCGCATGAGTTAGAGGTTGTGTTGTCACATAGACTGAATTTCTGAAGACGGTCCCATTGATGNCAACCACTATACCTGTCATTNGTACCATCTCCATCGTCGTCAATACCGTATCTGTCGAGACGATCTGTGCAGCGATGTTCGTGATGGACTTCCAGAGTATCGAAACGATCCATGATGATGGATTCAGGCAATGTCGCATTCATGTATGAATAAAATCCACCAGTGGCCGAATAATCCCAGCCACCCCTATGTCTTTCTCCAGTCCANACATCTACAGTAGTAATGCCTGGGTCATGAGGTCTAAGTTGTGTTGTGAATTCAGAGTTCCACATTTGTGGCTCATTTGCTATGTAATGGAATCTATAACAACAACTATTCCCTTGACTCCAATCTAGTAAATTACCAATCTGTCTCCATCTTTGNAATCTATCTATGCCATAGTAAAATGAACTCCATTCATTGATAATATCTCCGAGACTACCTCCTGAGGAAGATGCACGTTGATTCATATACAGTATTCGACCATNCCATGAATCACGAGTTTCTTGATTTTGACTAGATAACCAATTTTGTACTCTATTTTCCATTGAACCAATATCNGATGAATAATCACTATCAAATGAACCAAAAATAATAATTGTATTATCAGGAGTGTTTGCTAAGAGTTGNCCTACGTCCTGATTCCATAAACTTGACATGTAAGAACTGGATTTGTAATTGAAAATAAACAAATGAGTATGTTCGCCTGTCCATGAAGATGACAAACTGTAACTTCCTGATGTTGTTGAAATAGTAAAATCACCAGCGGTACCAAATGCATTTGACTGATATGGACCNGTATTCCANTCAATAGATTTCTGAATTATGGCACATCCGTCNATATCTATGGTCCANCGTACTGGGCTATTAGGACATGAATCNGCATTCGAATACACTCCATCAGAATCAATATCNGCACAACCGTCNTCATTGATTTGAGAGATATGCTGAGAGGGAGTATCACGGCATATGTCTTGAGAATCAACNATCCCATCGCCATCAGAATCTCTTTGATCATCATCACAACCGTTGATGTCAACAGTGAGTGATCCAAGAGTCGTATATTCGCATTGATCGACAACATCAGGAATAGAATCACTATCATCATCAGTATCTTCGTCAATATCTCTACATCCATCAGAATCATAGTCAGTTAGATTTGTAGGAATCCATCCAACAATTCCTCTAGGACATTGATCTACTGAATCATCATATCCATCATTATCATCATCATTATCTTCTGTAGAATCATTACAACCATCAGTGTCATGATCAGTAATTCCTGATGAAATAAATGATTCAGATAAACATAAATCGTGATCATCTGAAATAGTATCATCATCATCATCTAAATCTTCAGAACTATCTCTACATCCGTCTTGATCATAATCAAGAGNTTNATTTGATGAGTCCCAGNCNATNTCACCACGGATACATCTATCGTTTGCATCTAAAGTACCGTCATTATCATCATCATTGTCTTCAGTATAGTCGTAACATCCATCAGAATCATGATCGGTATTGGAGCTACTAGTGTAGCCAGAGGTACTTTCACAGTCGTCATTTGAATCAGGAATACCATCTTCATCACTATCTGCCAATGCAGGATCATTGACGAATACAGGAATTGTNGTGGTAGCTATTTGATTNCGTCCACAATCAACATNGATTGTGATATCAGTAGATTCTGTNAATTCGATAGTACCTTCATATTTCGATAGAAATTCATTGATCTGAATGAATTGTAAATCAACAGGAGTATCAGTGACGTTAGAGTTAATGTTACAATTTTCAATTTCAGGATGTTCTATAGTAATTGAAAAAATTGGAGAATTACCTGGGNTTTCAAGTTGAAGATAATATGGAACTGTAATTTCAGGGACAATCAATTCAGGTGGTGAAGTAGTAAATTGCCATGTAGCATCTTTAGAATTATCATTTTCACCNACTACAACAAGAATNGTATGATCTCCTTCGACAGTATTGTTGATAATTCTGCCAGTNGGTAAGTCCCCATATGTTTGTCCTGTNGCNACAATATTTCCATCAAGGTATATTGTNTACGGATGAGATCCACCATTAACAGAANACCATTGAATTGTAACAGTTATTTCATCGTTTANAGTAGGAGTTGATGGGGAAATTGATACTACTGGTATTGGAGGTGGATATACGATATCAACTTCCTCAGTGTCATCATTATTCTCGCTGCTAATACAGCCTGGAATCAACATTATCGACACGAGTAGTAGTGCAGTAATTACTCGACCCATGATGAACGATGATGGGTACGATGAATGAAGGTGTCTATCATCAATTTCCAGTAAGTAGTGTCCATGCTGCTTTCATTGACATTTTTCTAAATTCTGGAATTTCTTTCATCATTTTCATTCCCAAAGGAACTGGTTTCTCTATATCTCCTAACTCATTAATCATTTCAATTACTTCTGGTCTTGCAAATACAGAGAAAATTTCGTCTAATTGTTCATCATCAACTTCAGTAAGGAATAGGTCACGCAATTGTCTTGCTCTTCGATGATGTTTTCGTATACTATCGACATGCTTAGCTACTTTCGTTAGTCGTCTCTCTGAGAAATCATTCTTTTCAAAACACTTAATCATGTCTGGCAACATTAGATCTATTTGTTCAAATCCTGGACCAATACCACCTCCTGTTGTAGGCTTACATATTGCAGCAGCATCACCAAACAGTAGTATTCTTTCTTTTGCGATTTTCTTGAGTACTCCTGCAGGTACTGGGCCACAATATCTAGCAACCTCTGTAATACCTTCAAATCGATATGCAAATTTAGAATGATTAATCAAATANTCATACANCATTTCACATGACCTCTCATCAACATCTTTTGTTCTCACCCACATGCCAATTCTATGTGTGTCTCCATTGGGTATTACCCATGAGAAAAGTCCNGGAGCAATATCATGACCAGTATACATGTCTAAAATTCCATCAAGNCCAGGATATCCAACTACTTCTGTTTGAAATCCGATCATTGTTTCTGGTGGACGACCTAATNTCGCATGTCTACGAACCCATGAGTGNGCCCCATCTGCTCCACACAAAAGTTTGGCTTTGATTTGAATTAANTGACCATCTTTTTCAACTGTACAAACTATATGACTAGATGTGGTTGTAGCATCAGTTATNGTTGTGTTTAACCATAATTCAGTTCCAGCATCAATACCTTGTCTAACAACTGATTCATCAAACAACTTGCGACAAACTACGTGTTCACGTATTTGAGATGGATTACCAATCTGAATGTTTGTACCATTTGGGGAATGCATTCTAGCTCCCCAAACATCGGTTAATGTAGTATGTTCAAGACCTACTTTAACCATGGCAGATGGAGTTACTAAACCAGCACATTGGAANGGCCTTCCAATTTCATTATGTTCTTCAATTTGTAATACTGACAATTTTGAATTTGACAATTCTCTGCATAAATACCCACCAATAGGGCCGGCTCCCACGACCAAAACGTCGTATTCGAGCACATTCATGTTATTTTGTAATAGTTCACTGGCATGAACCTTACTTCGCTATGAATGCCATTCATCACTTCTTAGCAAATTTATATCCNACAGACTGATTTTTCTTCAAATACAAAATAGANGTAAATGTATTTCCAGTTCGTTTAGATACAAAATCATCAAAAGGACCAANTTNACCCTTTTCAATCAAAATCTTCGCTTCTTCTCTTGTTATTTCTCTACTAGACATCTCTCTAGAGATTTGTATTTTACATTCGGATCCAGTATTCTCAGGTTGAAAATACACTTCGGTTTCGAAAATTTCAACATTGGTTTTAGGACATATAGCCACTACACCTGGTTTAACCTCGAATTTCTTTGCATCNGCAGGTGGCTGCCTTGGAGGAAATTCGAATGCAACACGATTACCTTGTAAAACTAGATAAGCACTAAATGGTCGATTACGTTTAGAAATAAAATCATCAATAAGTTCAGATTTACCTTTAGTGAGTATGGTTTTAGCTTCATCAGGAGTAATCATTCGTTTACCCATTTCATTTTTCAGTCCACGGAATTTACAATCTTCAACATCACATGTATAATTGAATTCTGTTATTCTAATGGACCCTGAATCACACATGGGGCAATTACATAATTCAACATCAGAGGTTGAAGATGTAGTATCNCCTGCGCCTTTAGGAATGACTTTACCTTCATCACTAAGCTCTACTGTAGCATCATATATNTCTCCACTCTGTCTAAAAAATCCATGTAAATCAACTAATGTCCTAGCATTCAGTAATCGAGTAGCCGTATTTCTGTCAAACCATCGACCAGAGGTGTCTTTCCAGAAAACAAATGAACAACCTGAATCACGAGAAATATTTTTCTCACACTGGTAAGCCATAGTATTCTCATACACCTGTGCATCACAACATGGGCAATCTCCAATTGGTGGTTCATTTTTGTATAATTCATTCCTATCATATTCTCGAATGTTTTCCACCATTTGAGTTGTTTGTTTGATAATTTGATCTATATATTGGCCAACAGATTGTTCGCCATTTTGAACGGATTGTAGTGAATGCTCCATTTGTCCAGTTAATTCAGGTGAAGTAATCCAATCGACAGGTATTCGTCGTAAAATATCGATAATTCGAATACCTTGAGATGACACACTAATTGATCCATTACGTGATCTCCGTAAATATTTTCTGTGTTCGACTAAATTTTCAATAATAGAAGATCTAGTTGCGGGTGTACCTAATCCTTTGTCTTTCATTAAATCGGCTATTTCATCATCTTCGATATTCTTACCTGCAGATTCCATCAATGTCAATAAACTACGTTCAGTCAATCTGTTAGGTGGTTTAGACATTTCTTCTGTGAACTCATATGATAATAGTGAAGCATTACATGGATTATCTGGGAGTGATCCCCATCCATCTGGCACATTATTTTTCTTAGAAATAACTGCCCTCCAACCTTGTGATTCGATTGCTTCAACTTCTTTTACAAATAATTGACCTTCAACATCTGCAATTCTTTTAGTTACTTTCCATTCAGCGTGACTATACCATGAAGCTAGAAAGTTTCGTACAATTAAGTCGTATAATTTCTTGTGGTCACCAGATAGTGATTCTGGAGGGACGTTACCGTTTGGAATAATTGCAAAATGATCTCTAACTTTGCTACTATTGAAATTTCGCTTAGCATTCTTTAGACCATTTTCAGATATTTGATTTGAAAATTCAGTATATTCTGATTGTTGAGAAATACTTTGAACAATTTTGTTGACTTCATCTGTCATATCATTTGTTAAATATCTAGAATCAGTACGTGGGTAAGAAATGATTTTGTATTTATCATATAGATCTTGAGCTACGGAATCATTCCTTTTGGATGTCCAATTCCACAGTGAGATAGATTTCTTCTGTAAACTAGTGAGATCGAAATTCATAGGAGGTTGTTCTTTCTTAATTCTACTAGTTTCTGATACCTTCGTATTGCCAGAAGTAATTGCTTTTTCTACGATTTCTTTTTCTTCAGCATCAACAATTCTGTGAGATTTCTTTTCAGGATTGGTAGGGTCGTCTTTATGCGATTTTCTTTCCCATCTTGCATTCCATTTAGCATCATCAACTGAGAATGTTGCATTTAGTTGCCAATATGGTACTGGTACGTAGGATAGAATTTTTAATTCATGATCTACAACTAATGCTAATGTTGGTGTTTGTACTCTACCTAAAGAATTACTAGTATTTTCTCTCTTATTTTTAGGAAGGCGGATGTTTGCAACTCNGGAACCATTCATNCCNATTATCCAATCTGCGTGACTCCGTGCAAAAGCAGCATCGCTTAATGACAGATATTCGTCACCTGATTTTCNATCATTATATGCTTTCAAAAGTGCATCATCAGTCATAGATTGCATCCACATTCTAGATATTGGGNTATCAATNCCTGAGTACTGNATNATNGATCTAAAAATTAATTCTCCTTCTCTCGCAGCATCACACGCATTCACCACTTCAGTAACTGATTTATCTTTGAGAATCTTTAGNATTGCATTGAGTTGTTTCTTAGTATATTGTTTAGGCTTAAGATCAAATGATTCAGGTACATATGGTAGTAAATCAAGAGATTTTCTCCAATCCTTCAATTCAGAATTATATTCATCAGGAGATTTAAGTTCTAACAAATGACCTACNGCCCAAGTAATTACTACATTTTCACTNTGCCAATGTGTGTCTTTTTTGTCTNTGACATCTAGAACGTTAGCCAAATCATTAGCGACACTGGGTTTCTCTGCTATGATGACTATGGTCATTGGTTGAACGGCCAACACGACGATACTTGAACCCTCCTTACATCGGAATTTNTGTAATGATTGATTGAAATGTATACATTTCATATTAGTTGAAGTGTTTCAGTATATATTGTCTATTTTGATCTTCATCCCATACTTCTTCAGCCCCAGGACCACCACATCCGACACATCCAGGATATCCAGCAATAATCAATTCACGAATCATATTTTCTAAGGCATCCCATTTNTCNATTATATTGTCAGCAGGGATGTATACAGATGATAATTCATCAATTATTTNTCCGCCAACCTGACCAATTAGTATATCATTTGAATACAAATATACTGAATCTTCAACATTTATTCCCTGTTGAATNTGTGAGAACTGTGAGGGCGCATGATCATTAAAATATAGGTGCAATGATAGAATTTTTTCAGCTATTNATGCTGGTGATTTGANTAAAATTTCAGAGTGGCTGAGAAATCTTCGAGCCCATTCTCGCATTGCTAGTTCGAGTTGATTGAACGGCTCCATGACGTCCGATGGAGGGCAACACTTGAATCATGTCGTCATAGCCACTAATATGAATGGGACTAATATGGAGGATCTTGGCTCCACCACTAATGTCCATNATTCCTTTAAGTTCTGAATCTCTTCATTCNATAGCAATGTACAGACTTCGTACTAGNTGTCAATANATTCCGGGATATCGAAGNTTATTGNGGAGTTTATTCTCATCCCCNTCAATCAAGTCATCTCTATTTGGTATTGATTTTGATAATCCAGTTGGACTAGCTGCAGGTATGGATAAAAAAGGAGAAAATATACCTAACTGGGAATATTTGGGATTCGGATGGATTGAAATTGGAGGTATTACGTTACATGAACAAGATGGTAATGCCAAGCCTAGAATGTTNAGAAGCAATAAACAGAAAGCNTTAATCAACAGAATGGGATTCAATAATCCCGGNTCGATAAAAACCGNTGAGAGGTTAAAGACTCAAAAATCTAAAAGATGGGCCAATATACCNGTAGGAATAAACTTAGGAAAGAGTAAAATTACACCTAATGAATCNGCAGAAGANGACTATTCAGGAACATTAGAAAGATTGTGGAAATATACTGATTTATTCGTGATCAATGTATCTAGCCCTAATACTCCAAATCTTAGAGAATTACAANAANACTCTCAGTTGGACAGGATTCTGAAANCTTGTAATAACGTTAACCTNGAGAAATCAATGCAAGAAAATTCTAATCCAAAACCTATTCTTGTCAAAGTGTCNCCTGATTTATCTGACGATCAAATTAAGGCTGTANCAGATACAGCATTAGCAAATAATTGCGCAGGTATAGTAGCAACTAATACAACAACCTCACGACCTACTGAAAATAAGATAATGAATCAAAAAGGTGGGCTATCAGGCAATCCTTTACAGAANCGNTCTACTGAAGTTATTCATTTATTATTTNANCACACCAATGGTAAATTGCCTATAATTGGCGTTGGTGGAATATCTGATGTNGAATCTGCATGGGAAAAAATCGGTGCTGGTGCTAGTCTATTGCAATTATACAGCGCTCTAATTTTTGAAGGTCCTTCAGTAGCTAAATCTATCAATAAAGGTCTGATTAGTAAACTGAAAGAACATGGCTATGANAATCTAACTGANGCNGTCGGTCATTCTCATAATTGAACATTCATTGAGAAATCTCAAGAACAATGTGCNTTAGCGTCAAGTATGGCNTTAACCCGGCTAGGTAGATTGCTGGTCGTCGGCATAGTTTTGACATTATTCATGGTGATGATGTCAATTACAATNCAACCAGTTCCACAGTACAGTATTGATGAGATTATGGATAATTCNGATACACATTTAGGTGAACGTATTCATATTAGAGGTACAATAGTTAATGGTACACTGAATGAAGATTCTTTGGTAACATTAGTTGGAATAGAGGATACATTGAAAGTTGATATTTCTGGACTAGCTATTCCTGTAGGATTCGAAGAAGGGAAGATGGTATCTGTCAAGGGTGTTCTTAAGTTTGTAGATGATTCATTCGTAATTAGGGCTGATGAAATACAAACAGGATGTCCTAGTAAATATGATCCATCGAATTCTGAAACCACAAATTAACNTCCGTCGGATTGATATGGGGATATCCTAACCAAACNGTGGGCTAGGAGGGAAGATGACGTGTCCTGTTTTCCACAAATCGTCAATAATGGTGGTCCGAAGTCTGAGGGCGGCACAAACGAACCGTCAGTAATGTTTGGGGGGACGACGATGCTTCGACCCCGAGAGATCCAGGTTGGCCAGACCCACATCCGGAGGGATGTGGNAATGGCATTCACCCGGGAACCAGGTCAGGCGCGGAAGCGAACAGCCCGACTGGGAGCTATGGATGCCTCGNGATTCCGGAGCGGAGAAACCTCGAGTAATTACTGAAGGCTACGCGTGTCCACCGATGACATGCCCACTACAAATCAAATACTACTGATGAAAACCAACCTGGTCCAATCATCTCAGGTACACCGTCAATACTGTNTATGGTTTCATTTTCATTAATTTGCCTAAATTCTAGTGAATGTCTAGTTACAGCTTTGACTTCTACATCTCTTTCGATATAGCTTGAGTTAACATANGTAAATACAATATGNACATTGTTTTCNAGAATCATAGTTTTGGATTTAATTATCCAACGGTTGGAAACTTCGGATAAATATAGGACTTCTTCTAGTATTCGAACAATTAATCGATCCATTGACCTATCAACAGGGTGATTCCATTCTATTTCTCCAATTATTAATTCATCATTTAGTACTGAATCAGAGTTAGATAATACAATATTCTGCATTNCGTGAATAACTTCGTCGATTAAGAGAGATGGACTACTAGCAAATGCTCGTANACCTACATCTGCAGTAGTTGGCCANAGCCACCAACTCATATTATCACCGATTACTTATTTGAAATTGCCATTTAACTTCATCAAGCCAGTTAGCTAATACATCTTTAGAAACAAATTCTCGACTAGCCTCNGCACCNAGTATCACTTCACATGCCGCATGTGCGAGACATGCCGCATCGGTTAATGATGCGCCNCAGACTAAGGCATATGCTAGTGCAGTTGCTGCAGCATCATGAAGTCCTAGTTGTTGTCTAGGTTCAATTACTCTACATTGATGATGTTCAAAATCTCCATTTTTAAGATATAATTGAGTGCCGTGAACTCCTCCAATAACTAACATGGCNTTCCANCCATATGTATCGAAGAGATGATTTCGAGTATCTTCNAAATTGGACAGTAATTGACGCTTCATTATCAATTCAATACCTCTCATTTCGAANAATGCAATATCTGCGTTCATAGCCTTACCAAGACTACTTAATTTTGGATCAATAATNGTGTGAATATCAGCNGCATTAGCAGCATCAATTAATNGTGATGCAACATTATCGGATATTACNCCATTATCATAGTCTGAAATAATGAGTGCACTTGAACCCTGTAAATCATTTATTGCAGATTCTAAAATAGNATTCGAATCATTTTCATTTAANGGAGATTTGCCTCCTGAGTCTGTCTGCAACAACATTTGTCTTCGATCAAGTAGTCCTCTCCTGCTAGCAATATATCTAGTCTTGACTAGAGTAGACTGTGAATCAATTGATAAAATTCTAGACGTATCTATGCCTGATTGATTAAGNATTTGAATAATAGATTGACCCGCATCATCATTTCCAATTGCACTATGAAATCGAGTATTAGTCCCAAATCCATTCAATGATTGNGCTATGTGAGCTGAGGCNCCCGGAGATTGATTAGTATGTATTACTCTTAATGCTGGAGCTGGAGCNGTAGTTGCTAATGTTTCAGCCTCACCTGTNACAAAACGATCTAACATTACATCACCTACTAAGGTGATATGAGTATCAGGTGTTATCTCTAGTAATGAACGAATTCTTTCGAGTCGATTTAGATGTTCAATTTCAAATTCATCCATCCCTCTCATGTGACCACTGTCTTGCGCTATGGGTGCGCCTAATTCAACTTGGCCCGGGTTAGAGTACTCAATCTATCATGTTGTTCAGAATCTATACCNAATGCATTACGTAAATCATCAATGAATGAATTAGATTCGTCAATGAACCAATTGATTGCTTCCATTGCACCAAAATAAGCTCTTTCTTCCAAGGAAAGACATTCAGATAAAGTTCTTTCAACTAAGGTACTGTAAGCCTCATGTTCGATGCCTGATTCGATTGCTAATCTACGNAGTATTTTTTCTTCATTTTTATCAATATAACCATCTGCNAATGCAGTCATTAGTGCTGTTTTAATCAACCTAGATTCGAATCCATTAGAATTATNATTTGATATTCTTTNTTTAATTCGTTCTAATGTTTCTCTATCAACATGTAATTCTTGTGCTGCTGTATCAAGTAGTCTTTCTTCAGCNGTAGTTAATATTCCATCCTCATATGCAACTTTGACTAGTTCTGCTAANCGACCTATAGATGGNGATTCGTACATATNTGAAGTAGGATATAGANACTGCAGAATGTCAGTTGAATTTGTANAAATTGATGATAATGGAACTTGTCCATCATCGCTTTCGACTTGCCAAGTCAATATATTTTCCAAAAGATCACTTGCCATTTTNTGACCCTTATTTGTTAGAGTATATACCTGTACTTTTCTTTTGATATTTTTNACGTGTCTCAACTCGATATTAATTANTGCAGAATCTTCNAATCTNCTCATCGTTCTAGGGAGGTGTCTTCNGTGAACNCCAACAGCATTTGAAACTCCAGATTGAGAATGTTCAATTGGCGCATCCCAAGCATTCTCGANCATTCTTCGATCATGTAAATGCAGCAACACTCTCTCCTTCACAGTAAGTTGTCGTCTCATGTTACCACATGTGGAATTCTAACATGGACAGATATGAAAGATTTGTATTCATGTTCATCCGAATGCCTGATACATTCGGGCATGATGGAATACCATGGATGAGTCCGATGGTGACGTGATAATGANCGAGCCACAGTGGCAACGTCTTTGGGAAAAATCAGCCATTGGTACAAAAATTGAAGGAGGNGGGTTGAAATTTTTTCCTGAAGAGGTAATATTTGCACACATACATAGACATCAATCATTGCCTCATGATAATTGGATTAANGAGAATATAATCAATTATCCAGATTTGGAAGATAAATATTTCATGCTTGAAGCACTAAGAGTACCTGGTAATTTAATACAATTATATCCNNAAAATAATGCTAGTGTAGGAACATGGGCATTAAGGTGGCACAAAGAACATCATCCAGATAGAGATGATCCNACTTCTGAAATAAGATGGTANAGAGCGAGAGATGACATAGAAATAAATGAATTATTGTTATGGACAATTAGTGTAGTAAATAATGACAGAATTCCAGAAGTATTAGTTATTGATGATGAATGTTCTATTGTTTCATATGAATTAATGATTGCCAATCCNTCAGGAAATGTTCAATATGATTCAACATTAGAAATGACTGAATGGAAAAATTTAGGAATTCATACACGATTCAGAAACAGATTGAATGATATTGAATTATCTATGGTACAACAANACGAATTTACAATACATAATACTGTACTTTCAGATTTAATATCTAGAGGACTAGCCATACGTTCAGGTTTCAAATACGGCACATTATGGAGAGGTTATTCNTCCAATGTTGGTGATGAACATGCTCCATGGTTAATTGACACNGAAGTTGAAGCACCAATTAATTGGACNCAAGCTTGCTTAAATGCACGTCTAGCTGCGGGTGTNAACAAGAAATATGCAATCGCAATTACCGATCGAGATAATCATGTGAATAGTATCCAGTATCTNGAAATTCGTCGTCCTCCGTCTTATCGTCGATGGACAAATTTGACTCGACANTGAAATGTGAATTTTTGTTAATTTGATTTTTATATGATTTTTTGCCAAATGTGAATGATGGTAATACAGTAAATGATAGTAACAATATCANGATTGAAACTAATGTAGCAGGATCTACATAATCACCAAACGGTCCTGTACGAACATTTTCAGTAAACAAAGTGACACNAATATCAGATCTCTTACCCTCTTCAGAATATAGTACAATAGTTCCTTCTGCAAACATATTAGGTGTCAATAATCCATTTGGGTTTATTGTGACATTAATCATGTTAGATTCTGATATAATTATCGTACTATCAACATCAGCAATACGNTCTAGAGCACCTTCAATACTTACNGAGTATATTCTTTCACCGTCACCAATCAATTCTACCGGTATCGAAAGTTGGCTAGATTCGTCGTGAGATATACTAGTTTCAAACATTGAATTTAACATCTTATGTGGCACTATTGCCCAATTAATCAATACAATTCTAAAAATTTCNTNGCCACAACCAATAGATCCGCTCAATGTGCCAGATGAGCCTATAATTGAAGGTTGAATCCAATCCAAAGATACNGAAACATTTTGACCTGAGGTTGTCGAAGTGATATTAATTCGTGGATTTCTATCGTCTGTTGAAATCAATGATATCCANGGAATACAAGGTGTGTCAATATCAAATAATAATTCGATTGAATCTTCNGGTAATAATTCAATAGTTGATCTTTGAGGCAAAACATCATTTTGACTNTCAGAAATATATTGAATNGATAGTTCAATAGAATTTGAGTTCATTTNTATAATTGTAACATTCCATTCAACTAAACGTCCATGNGCATCGTAAATTAGATATCCATCAGAACCAATAATGTCACCTTGAACAAATAGGTCAGATTGNGTACCTGAATCTGTTCCAGTTACTAAATCAGAATTGGAATCNGCTTCAAGGATACGTAGGAACGGGGAACTCGGATCAATATTAACTTCATTTCCAGTCATGTCTTTTTGGTACTCATCCTTAATTGATACAAGCAATCCATGCCCAGGTAATTCCCTATCAAATCCTATATCGCCTCTATATTCAAAATAAACAGTTTCTGATGGTGAAATTTCGAATAATAATGAATTTCCGCCAGCAGACATTGGAGTCAAATTNACGTGTGAAGANGGGAATGATGATGCATCTACTGTTCTNTCTAGTCCAATCAATTCCATTGTAACACTCATTGGTAAACTTGGAATTCGTCCATTTGCATTCCAATTNCCACTTGACATTATATCGAAATCACCAACACCATTCCATTCNTCTGAATTATAATCATCGTGAACATCATAGAGGTCAAGTCCTCCCATTTGATGTATCATCTCATGTATAATGGTCCCTAANCCACTTTGAAATGATGCCATTGTATAGTGTGAAATTGTGGTATTACCCCTTTCAATNGGATCACTAAGAAATTGAAAATGACTCCAAATATCACTCGATTTACCACTGGTTTCCTGTGGCCTACCAGTATGCAACATGAGTAATCTGTCTAGTGTACCATCATTATTTAGATCAAATTGACTTAAATCAATATCATCAGGTATTGCTCGAATAACTGATGAAGCTAGATCAGAAGGTCTTGATCCATCTGACGCAACATCACGATTTCCGTTATGATCTGTACCCCAAGCAGAAGGTGAAGANGGAGCCGAATATATTGAATCTGATATGACTATATCTAAAACAGAATTAGATGCTGTCAACTCATCAATATAATCATCAGCNCCATCGACCCCCATTAGCATATTTTGAGCATGAGTCGAATCTTTTCCAACACCTGAAGGTAGCCCTTCAAATTCAATTATGATGATTAACCAAACCTCATTATCTTGAATGCCTAATAGTTCATCTGAATCATCATGATTGTGTGTAATCTGACTATTTACCAANACATTTTCAACAATTTCAGGTTCAATGAATGTACCAATTGAAGTTAGTAGCAGCACGACTGCCACNATGACACGAAGTGACCTGATCACATNCCGGAATAATATGAATTGGATATCAATCCATGTGGTAATTGATTAGTTTTGGTCATATTGAGGTAAAGAAATGTATCCGGGTGGGATATATCGTCCCCAACCTGGATCTGATATAACTATAGAATTATCATAATTAGAATGGTTGTTACATTCTTGATTTAATTGTATTACTCGTCGTTTTTCTGCAAGATTATTATCTTCAGGATGAAAACCACGTTTGTCTAACCAAGAAAGACCAACTAATTCAGTTGATGATGAATTTAGATATTCTTTGGTAATCTTCGGAATAGGAATACCATTACATCCAGTTACAATGAATTTAGTATATCTTTTAGATTTTAAAATTTGAATTACTCTTTCGTTGGATTCATCATTGAGGCATATAGATTCAGTTTTTATTACTGCTACATTAGATGGAGGATTGATTAATGAAGGACAAGAATCTTCACAATTACAATCTAACACAGCTACTCGGTTAATTGATCCATCAGAATTTAATGTAGTGAATCCCGACTGTATCAATGATGTACTCTTGGAAGGAATTAATGCATGAATGAACTCTGTCAGAATGATTATACTAACAGATAATGGGAGCCATAATGGTGATAGTGGGCCAGATAATAATAGATATAAAATGAATAAAGAAATCATATGAATCCTCCATTTAACTGGTGTTGATTCAATATTATCTCTATCTACTAATATTCCTGAGATTGATTGAGATGTTAGTGAGATTATTGCAATTACGATAGACCAAGTTATACCTAGAACTATGGTATATATCATACTAATATCGTAACTAGATGATATTTGTTCAATAGCAGTGATTTCGGTGAATTCTTTCATTATAGTCGGAGAAATAACAAACCAACAGTATGGGACAATTGTACATATTACTAGTGTTGAAAAACCAATTAAGTATAGTATGAATTTGCGTTCAAACGGATACAAACCAGGGTTCACAAATTTACTTATCAAAAATGATCCATATGGAATTGAGATAATTAGACCTGCTAACATAACAGTACCCCACCTCATTCTTAACCATCTTTCTGGAGAATACACTGTCAATTCAGAAATTTCGAATTCGAAAGAAGAAATCCATGTTGAAATAATTTCATCAATAAAAAATGAAATAAATATTGAAGCAAATAGAAATGAAATTAGCCAATTTTTGATAAATGTAAATGCCTCATTAAAATGTGTTGAAATATCGTCCAACGTGTCAGAAGGGGCGACATCCATGGTCATTCCAGATATTACAAGTAGATGGCTATGACGATTACATCAGATCATCAGGAGTAGGTTCTGAGTTCATTGCGAGCCATGTACGATATACTGCATATGTAGCCCACAGAGCACAGAAGAACGAAGTAGCCCACAAGAATACAGCAGAATCATCTGCCTTCATAATGACTCCGAAATAAAACAATATAACTGCAACAACAGAGTATCTTAACATCTGTGGATATGCTAACTCTGATGCTAAATATGGTGGTCTCTCTCCACGATTACGTTCCATTATTTCACGTTGAACTACAGCACCTAGGATTAGCATTACCAAACTTGCCCAATAGTAGATATTTCCTTTGAGGAATATATCTGTTGACAATGCGACCTGTCGCTCATATTCAATTTGATCATCTGTTATTTCTGCAACAAACAAATTTTGGTATGTTCCAACACTAACTGTTCTTGTAATCAATGAATCCATATCTTCAGCATTAGTAACTGTACCAGGAGCATTAATTGAGAAACTCAAAACATTCCAGTAGTCACCTTCGTCAGCTTGACCATTATCGTTAATCGAGTTACCTGCAACAAGGAACACCACAGGTCCAACATCAGAGGATGGAGCAGTCCATTGAATATTCCATTTGCCATCATCATCCACATCTGATTGAGAAATATTGTATATTGTAGATCTTTCACTTGATTCTTCATCNGGTGTACCAACAGCTGCACGAATATCTTCATTTTCATCCCATGTAAAAATACCCATATTTCCTGAAGTCATGAGGAATCCGCCAGCAACATTTCCTGATTCTCCAGCTAAGGTATTCGCATCCTGCACTAATATAGTAAAATTATAGGTTACATCGACATCATACTGAATGGGAACTCCAGATACGCTAACGATAGCACGATCTGAAGGTTGACCGTTCAATGGCCCACCTAATCCATGACAAGTACAGCCGTAAGCAGCAACAGGATTCCCATTATTATCTTCTAATGGAGGACCTAAATGATATGCAACGGAAGGTGTAGCTAAAATAGAAAATAGAAAAATAAGTACGGATAATCGTACAAATGTTCGTTTCAATATAATCGCTCCTTTGTTCGTAATAATTTCAGTCAGTATAGTTGGCCTCAGTAGGAACATCAGCCTTCAGACCCTTTCGTTCACGTATTTCTTGTGTAACTTTTTCAAATAGTTGAGGTGGAACCTGTTCAAAACCGGCATTCTCAGTATTCCATGTGGCTCTACCTTGACTTGCTGCTCTAATATCATTTGAAAATCCAAATGTTTCAGCAACAGGTACTCTGCCAATTACAGTAGTAATATTACCATCTACAGGCATGTCTTCAATGACTCCACGACGAGTAGTTATCTGTCGAGTAATACCACCCATAACATCGTTTGGCGCAGATACTTGGAGTTTCTGCATTGGTTCCATTAATGATGAACGAGCTCTCACCATAGCCCCCTTAATGGCGTTACGTACTGCAGGTATTGTCTGAGCAGGACCTCGATGAATTGCATCTTCATGCAGTTTTGCATCAACTAATTTTACCATGACTCCCATGATGGGTTCCTCTGCGAGCGGTCCTCTAACACATACGTCTAGGAATGATTGTATAATGAGTTCACGAGTTTCGTGGATTTGTTGAATACCTTTAGTCGCATTAATCAATACGTTAGTACCACCAACAGCATAGATCTTTCTCATTAAATCTCTATCCATTCCGAACGCTGCAAATTTATCACCTACTTCCTTAGCGTCCTTAGTGCGAACTGCCCCGTCACCAAATTCACCTTCTCTGAGCGCTTGTACAACTTCATCAGGAAGTCTTTCGACCTCAATGTAAAATCTATTATGTCTATTTGGAGACTTACCTTCAAACGGATTTCCTTTATTGTCACCATGTATACATTCTCGATAAACAACAATCGGCTCTGAAACCTTAACCTTGATATTTTGTTCCTCTTCTAATCTGTACACTGAAATTTCAAGATGCAATTCACCCATTCCTGCTAGTAGTGCTTCGCCNGTCTCATGATTATGAGTCACTTGTAATGAAGCATCAGATTTGGCTAATGTTCTCATAGCATCTACAAACTTGGGTAAATCTTTCAGAGCTTTAGGCTCAATAGCAACAGTTACTACAGGTTCAGAATAATGACGAATTGCTTCGAAAGGAGTGGCATCTTCGTTTCGAGTAACAGTAACACCAGCAGCAGCACTACGAATTCCAGTTACTGCTGCGATATTACCTGCAGATACTTCAGGTACCTGAATTCTATCTCCGCCTACCATCATTGCAACTTGTTGAACTCGCTCTTTCTTAGCGGCGCCTAGAGCGAAGAGTGATTCGCCTTGCTTAACTGTGCCAGAAAATATTCTACCAACTGCAACTTCACCAGCGTGTGGATCCATCCAAATCTTCGTAATCATCAACGACAAAGGTCCATCAGGATCGCATGTGAGCATTGCTTTACCTGCATCGCTTTCTAAGTCACCTTGCCAAATATTCGGTATTCTGTATTTCTGAGAATCTAAAGGACCTGGTAATCTTTCGACTGCCATATCAAGAAGAACTTGGTGAACTGGAGCTTTTTTTGCAAGAGCTTTCTGTTCGTCATTATGGCAATGTTCAAAGATATCTTTGAAGTTCATGCCAGTTTTACCCATAAATGGAATACTCATACCCCAATTATAGTATGCAGATCCAAAAGCAACGGTGCCTTTCTGTACATCTACTTGCCATTCTTTTTTGTATTCGTCTGGGGCAAATGCGTTAATTAACCCATTAACTCTAACAATAATTTTTTCAAATCTTTTCATCATTTCAGGGCCGTCNATTTGTAATTCGTTGATTAGACGATCTACTTTATTGATGAACAGTACAGGNCGTACTCTTTCTTTCAATGCTTGTCGAACGACAGTTTCAGTCTGCGGCATAGTTCCTTCAACTGCACATGCTAAGATTATACATCCATCCACAGCTCTCATTGCTCTTGTGACGTCGCCACCAAAATCAACGTGACCAGGTGTATCAATCAAATTAATGAGATAATCTTCACCTTCGACTTTGTGAACCATTGATGCACTTGCNGCATTAATTGTAATTCCTCTAGCAGCTTCTTGCTCGTCNAAATCTAANACTCTACTCTTNCCTGCTAAGTCTTCGGACATCATTCCNGCGCCAGCAATTAGGTTGTCACTAAGAGTAGTTTTTCCATGGTCAATGTGAGCAGCAATGGCGAGATTGCGTATGCGATCTCTTCTGTGCATTACCTGTGTTGCGATCTTGATATTATCTTCCTTGCGGCCCATGGTATCACCTAACGTTCTGTCGACCCGAACATGGTAGATAAACACGATGATGGTGACTATTTAGTCAACGTAAATTTGAGNCATCAACGAGCAGATGCAGCAATTCTTTCGGTTTCTTCTCGCTTGGCAACTGCAAATGATGAAACGTCACCTTCTGCAGCCTTCATTACTTCGTTTACAATACACTGAGTAAGTGTACGTTTACTTTTAACTGTGGCACTTGTAGCACCAGTAGTAAGATTCCTAACCGCAACATCAACTCTTCGTGAAGGTGAAACTTCAGCTGCCTTAGGTTGAGAGTTGGCACCAAAACGAATTCTGGTTATCCCTTCGCAAGGTGCTGAATTAACAACTGCATCAACTAGTGTCTGAAGAGGATTATTCCCAGTTCGATCATGGATAATATTCAATGCATCACGCAGAGCAGATACAGTAGTAGATTTCTTTCCTGAATTCGGACCACGTCGCATTAAACCATTAGTGAAACGTTCGATGAGAGAAAGGCGCTGCTTTCCAAACCATTGATTAGCATGAGTTCCACCACTTAGTGGAATTCCAATAGTTGTCAAATTGATGTATGGTGCAATACCAGGATCTTGACACACAACTTCAGATGCATCCCATTTTGAGAAAACGAGGGTTCCTATTCCAGCAATAGGAACGGATACTTCAGGTTCATCTGAAACTAAGGGTGCTTCTTCATCAGACATAATAATCACCTAACGTACNGGTTTTTCTTTTCGTCCGCGGACCATTTCATCTAATGATACCCCGTTAACTTTGATTACCTTAAAGCGAACACCAGGTAGGTCACCGTATGAACGACCCATACGTCCACCGATTCCTTCGACAAGAACTTCATCGTGTTCATCGATAAATGAAATAGCACCATCACCAGGAGCAAATGCAGTTAACTTATTGCCAGACCCCTTCAAGTTGATTTTTACAGCTTTGCGAAGACCAGAATTAGGTTGTTTTGCTTCAATATTGACTTTTTCAGTTACAATACCTTTAGCTTGATGACTTCCGCGCAAAGGATCGTGTTTCAAAACACCACCAACGCGAGATTTTTTCTTCATACGCCTGCGGATGAGTCTGTCTTTCTGCCTAAACCGTTGACGGTCCGCTTTGATTTTTGATCCAGCGAACAGTCCACGTCCCAAGAGTCTCTCACCTCGCTATTGCAACTCGGCGACCAGCCCTCCGTATATGAGCGTGACGGGGAAGACTGTATATTTTTGAGCCCAAAATCATGGAAACTTGAAGGACAATGTGCTACCTGAAGTAGTCATGTCATTCAGAGATCATGCCACTATGGCTTCAAATATTGTCGAATCTACGTCTGTGAAGCATGGACTTATGAATTCTTCAGTAAGTAACCATCATGTAGCAATTTTATTTGATAATATTACTGAATGCCCAGGCCATCGTGCTAGTATGAATATACTGACTCGAGAACATTTGTGCAAAGTATGGAATCTAACACCTGGTGAATTAATTGACACTATGGGATGGGCAATGGATAATCCATGTGACCCAGTAATTGTAGAATCCCCAGATGCCGAATGTAAGCAAAATTCTATGGAGACCGTAGATATAACATCAATTCCTGTTCCTTGGCATTATGAACAAGATCGAGGCAGATACATGTCTGCATCTGTGATAATTGCTGAAAGAAATGGCGAACGCAATATGAGTTTCCATAGACAATTTGTAGCCGGAAAAAATAGATTAGTTGCGAGATTAGTTCCTCGTCATTTACGACAATTCACTGATGAAGCACGTGCCGATAATGAAGTACTTAATATTGCAATAATCAATGGTGCTGATCCATGTGTGTTACTTGCTGCAGCAATGTCGTTCAATGAACGAATTGATGAATTAAGGGTAGCTGCATCACTTCACTTGAAAGTATATGGAAAGCCACTTCGAGTAATTCGCTTATCCAATGGAGTTCATGTTCCTGCAGATGTTGAATATGCAATGGAAGCAATAATTACCGGAGAAGATGATGATGAAGGACCATATGTTGATATTACTGGAACAGTCGATGATATTAGACAACAACCAGTAATTCAGATTAATGAAATTCATCATCGTAATTCACCTATATTTCATGCAATTTTACCTGCAGGAAAAGAGCATAAAACACTGATGGGATTACCACGTGCACCTACAATCAAATTAGCTGTTTCTAAGGTCACTGAATGTACTGATGTTCACCTAAGCGAAGGAGGTTGCGGATGGTTATCATCTGTAGTTTCTATTAATCCGAAAACTGCAGATGATTCCATTAACGCGATTAAAGCAGCATTAGATGGACATAAGTCTATGAAATCTGTTACTGTTGTTAATGACGATATACAAATTGATGACCCAATTAGAGTGGAATGGGCAATGATGACTAGATGGCAACCCGACAGAGATACTTTGATTCTCAGTAATCAGAAGGGGTCAAGCCTAGATCCTTCTAGAAATTCTGACGGATTAACATCTAAAGTAGGGTTTGATGCTACGATTCCATTTGGTGAGGACCCTGCTCCGTTCACGTCTATATAGCGAGGATTACAATGACTAAAAGGACAAATGCGCGACTGCAACATCCTCGCAGGAGTTTGGGCAATAGGCATAGAGCGCAGGCTAGTAAATTCCTCAATATAGCTAATACAGACACTCAAAATCGATTGACTAACTTAAATTGGGCTGAACAGTCTTCTAGGCAGTCAGTATTGCATGATTTCACAAATGAGGATAATTGGAGACAATTAATTGAAATTAAAATTCTATTATCCGATGAAATTGGTATTAGAGCAGTTTTAGAAGATTTATTCATCATTCTTGGTAGAAATCCTGAACGTACTAACATATTGACAGACATAGATCTAATCACACATGGTAATGATTTACTCGAGGCTGCCTTTGCAGTAGATCCATTAGATCCAAATAATTGGTATTCACGTATCGCTTGTAGTGAAGATAAATTCGAAGAATTCACGAATAGAATGAACACTCTCGATTTACGCGATCCTCGAGCTAACATAGTATTTGGTAGAAGGATAGAAAAATTATTTGATAACGGAAGACACGAAGAGTTCATTCCTTTAGCCAGAAGGATAGTTGCACAAAGGCCTCAAAATCATGAAGCATGGATTGGACTGGGTAGGCTACATGAAAGAAGGAATGAATATGATGATGCATGGTTTTGTTATGATCAAGCGCAAACACATTTTCCAAGTAAACCAGTACGGGACGAATACAGAAATCGAATGGATGCTAGATTAGATGGTCAAAGAATCCCATGGTCTCCCCCTGATATTTCGAGTCGAACTATGTTCCTAGATCGGATGTATAAATTATCTAAACCTGAAGAGATTTACAATAGTGAATCTGTTGTAGAAGAAGAACCAACTACAGATAATGATGAAGATATTTTGAAACAATTATTAGACAATGGTGAAGTTCAATCAGCGTTATTCTTGTCTAGAAGATTAATTGCTAATGGTGAAGAGTGGGCACAGCAATATTATGATATTGCTATGAGCAATCTGAGTTGATAAAATGAGTTGGGTGATTATTTGGGTNACATCTAACGATGAACCAATGGGCTCATTAGAATCAGATTCATCATGGGTCATGGTTAAACATAAAATTCGGGGTTGGGAATTACCAGGAGGTCGAATTAATAAAAATGAAACGATTGAACATGCTGCAATTCGTGANTTAAAAGAAGAAACTGGATTAGTAGGTGAATTGAGAGGTATTAATTCCAATCTATTGAAAAATGGNCANGTTGTTTGGATCACAGTACCAATTTCTGCNGATCCTTTTTCNTGGCAATCTGAAGATGATAATATTCTCGAAGTAGGTTGGTGTTTAACCCCACCTGATGATCTACATTGGGGTATTGAAGAACTACATACAATTGCTGACTATTGGAGTAATTTTGATACTTCTGGATCTTGAATTAAGTCTATATTTTCGGTCAATTCAACAGGGATTGACATGTTCAGAATGTTATGTGATTCAATGATTAACAATAAATCTGGCCTATGATCTTGAGTAATATCCTGTAGTGATCGAGGAGTAATCCAATTTAGCGCTTCTAAAAGATCATCTGGGTGAATAGATGCTGNNGATTTTTCTGATTTTGACCTAGGTGTAGCATTCTCAACTTGTTCATCGAGTCTTAATGAAGAATTGATAACCTCTGTCAATCCTATATCTAGAATATGAAGGCATGAAACTTCTGCTATAGCATCAATGCCACTGGACACAGATAATTTCCAAGCAGTCCAATAATGTCGCAACGCCCCAACATAATCTTCGAGTTCAGCATGAATTGAAGCCACTCTTTGCCTTGAAATTGCTACAATTTCAGGTGAATGAGTAGATTCTCGTGCAATCTCTGAATGTGTAGCTAGAGACATTACTATCTCTGATTGCTGTCTGTGCCATGCTGCAACGTTCAAGATGGAAATGCCATGTTCATCAGAACCTTCTGATATTGCACCTAATCTATCCATAGCCCATCTAAGATCTGCCCCGCCTTCAGTTATCTCTCCAATTGAGGTCCNANCTAGACCTCTGATCATTTTTGCTCTAGCCTCCAATATTGCATCTCTAGATTTAGGACTTCTAACAGTATTGATACATTGTTCAATTGAATTCAAAGCTGAATTAATATCTGATTCAGATATGGATATCAATGATTCAACAAAGAATTTCTGTCCNTCTACCATTTCAGGTAANAATGACTTGGCNAGTTCGATATCACCTGAATTAATTGCNGATTCAGCNAATTCAACTACATCATTATTCATTTAATCACCTAACTGCAGAAATTCTAGAGAGTATTGTAGATATTGCCTCAACTCTATCGATACTTGTGGTCCAACCTGCTGCTCCGGCATGTCCACCGCCCTCTCCACCTAAACTCTCAGCCAATGAAGATAAAATTGAACCCATATCTAATCCATTTTCAACTGCTCTATGACTAGCCCTTGTAGTTAATCGAATACCAGGTACTTTCGAATTGGTTACTATTGAAGCATCAGCACCAGCATGAATTAACGAACCTGCAACAATTCCTTCATGGGTACTNCAAGAAGTTACAGCGACTACGAAATCTCCTGCAGGTTCAACATTAACATTTTTCATAGATCGTAATGTTGCTATTCGTACNGATCTTCCTAGCCCAGTAGTNCGTAATAAGTCCAGTACGTCTCCATGCTTGATTTCTTCACCTAACATCTGTGATGCTGNCTTTAATGCCAATGCATCAGCATGCCTATAATGCCCAGTATCGGTTATTAATCCGGTAAGTAAAATCTTTCTCATCGTATCATCTAAAGAATCTATTCGATATTGAATAATATAATCAAAAATAATCTGTGTTGTCGAACATAGTGGCATGTTAATGTGTAGATCATTTTGAGAGATTTCCCAATCNTCAGAAGTATGAGCATGATGATCAATAACACAAATAGGAGTATTTTCGGGTAAATTTACACCTATTTGTTCTGGTCCACCTGCATCAACTATTATGATACCAGAAGTTGTTCGAGGTAAGGCTACTCTATTTGCATCCATTCTTGTAAAATCAAATTTCAATTCATCGATTACGTCACGGGCTAGTTTAGACACATGNATACCCATGGCTCTAGAATTGGTGCCCAATGATTTTGAGAGTGCACACGCACTAGCTATAGTGTCCATATCTCCATTTCTATGAGTAATGATGGGTACAACTCCTAGTGAGATTTTATCTTCAATCCATTCATTAAGTAATGACATTGATGTCATAGAAACACCTCATTGCGATTCAAATGAATTTATTGCTTGCTCGTATAATTCCCGAATCTCGATTTCGGATTGCTGAATTTTTTGAAGNTGTTCTGAAAGAGTTTTCATACTTGATTCAAGTTCATCTTTCAACACAATTCTATCTTCTACTTCAAGGAGTAATGGACCAATTTGACGATATACAGGACGAGATTTATCTTGAACTTCCAATGCACTTATTGTAGCCTGTATTTCTCGAATTTGAGTATCTACTGTCTGTACTTGTTGCATTGTATTTTGTAATTGCCCTGCTAACATCTGAATTCGTTCTCTTGGATCTGCCATAACATCACTCGTCCTTAACTAATTGATTNCCACTCATCAAGGCTTCCTCAGATCCAATCAAAGACCGCATCATTGTGTTCCATCGTGCTCTAATATCAACAGTAGCATTTGCATTAATAGAACATGTCAAAATATTGTCTGATGATTTAGCATCGAATGGTTCAGTAGCTAGAGAATCCCTAAGAGAGTCTGATAAATTTGAGAAAATAAGGACCTTNATGGCCCTTGAATCACTCTTCAGAGTCATCAGAAGCAGACACCTCTGCAGCATCCTGATTTTCCATAGATCTTTCGTATTCCATTGCTCTAGTTTGTGCAATTACAGCCATATCTGTAGAAGTTGCACCATCCGCACCTCTTCTCAGAACACGATGATTTGCTTCACTTGCTCTTGTGAATGGTTCCCACACACCACCTGCAAATGTATGTCCGCACTTCTTGCAATGCCAAATACCGCGCGACTTACGTGTGACTTGCTGATACTGACAAGTAGGACATGTATACTTACGATTGAGCTTAGATAATGCATGTCCAGCACGTTGCCTAACACTGACACCGTATCTTGATCCATATCGTGCTGTTGCACCAGTTTTTTGTGTTCTCTTCGACATTTGAATTACTCCTAATTATTCACTAAATCTCTGAGTTCTGCACATCGCGAGCGGGCATGTTCCATTATCTCGTCAAATTCCGCGGCGGTGAACGCTCCCTTTAGACCCTTCTGCAATGAATGTACATGATTATCATCACCAAGAGTTATGTGAATTCGTTCGGCTCCGCCAATTTCTTCACGTCTAATAGTGTCGTAAACGTATCTTCCACCAACTCTATGATATGAGCACATCATAGGGGTTTTAGATACAGGTAAAGGTCTATCTTCGCCAACATCAAATTTCTCACCAGGAATAATAGCTGTTCGCAATGCAGCCATGGCAGCAGTAGCAAATGCATCAAATAAATTTCCATCATCAGATAACGCAAATACATCAAGAATCACTTGCCACGCTTTTTCACCCGGTAGGATACATAGATCTTCCATATCCATGCATCCAGATTCGCGNATTCCTCTATCAACGACTCGACCTAATTCAATTGCTTCAGGAGAAGGAGGCCCTGCTTCCCAGTGAACACCGCTCACTGGACGAACTTCTGCGCTTGTCATGAAACCGCCACTTGTTGGCCTATCTGGATATGGTGTCATGATTTGGAATTTTACTCCGGCGAGAACAATTGTATCACCCATCTGAACACGTGCTGATCCTTCTGCATTGGACAAAACTCCTGTTTCGACAATTACTTCTCTACCTTCAAANCGACTACGTCCGTCTAATCTTTCATCATTTTCAGCTAATTTCATCAAATGAGCTCTTAATAATTCAGGGACTGGTGGTGCTGCCATTATTCTTCACCTCCGTTTGATCTTTTNAGGGCTTCAATCATGATTTCATGCACAGGAGCGATTGCTCCCATATTGTAATCCCAAGCAACTTGGAATTCTTCAGGAGAAAGATCTCCATCCATTTGTAAGAATACTAATTCTCCAGAGTTTGCACATACACCCATCGGTAAATCTGCTTCACCGTAGTTATCTTCCTCTTTGTTAAGGTCACAAACTACAATGCCATTTATTTTACCACTTGCAACTGAAATTACCATATCAGTCATTGGAATACCTGCATCTGCTAAAGCCACACTCGCAGCCGTAATACCTGCNCATCTGGTACCTGCTTCTGCCGTAAGAACCTCAATTTCAACCCTTATCTTACTACGTGGGTAGAGTTCAGTTAGCACAACTGATTCTAATGCCTCTGCAGTAACCTTACTAATTTCCCGACTACGACGATTAAATCCAGGTCTAATTCTATCAGTAGTACTGAAAGGTGCCATATTATATCTAACATCTAATACTGCTCGATCTTGCTTCTGTATCTTTCGAGGATGTGCTTCCATAGGGCCATAAACAGCAGCAACAACGTGATTAGTGCCCCATATTACCTCTGCCGAACCATCAGCCACAGGTATAATTCCTGCATTTATGGAAACTGGTCTAATATCACCAGCAGTCCTACCATCCATTCGAATACCATTCTCATCTATCATTTGTACATCGCCATATCCGCCCATTAGCACACCTCCGTTTGCAAAGCCTCAATCATAGAATCGAGACTTGAAAAATCACGTGATAAGTTTCTAATTATATCAATTCTTGAAATAATATCAGAAATAGAATCTGTATCGCCGTCAATCCACATTCTACCATTATCTGCAAGGATTATTCGACAATCAGTAGAAGATTTTAACGACTTCAATACTTCAGAATTTGAAAATAACGATTGCATTAAATGAGGAGGGATTTCCTCAACTATTCCAGAATCTAATCTACGTAATCCAAGACCTTTCATTGTAACAACAGATGAATGTGTCTCATCGACTTCTTGAATCCGACATAGAACTGAGAAACCTACGTTAAGGACATTACGAGCTCCACCAAATTCAGATTTACCTGGACCAAGACTCATAGGAAGTAAGGCATTGAATGGTGCATTGATATCTAGAAACCAAAGATTACTTTGTACTGCTTCAACAACACCGATAACCAAGTCACCTGGACGTGGCGTATATTTGGTGTGTGACGGCATAACACTAATTTCATCTTCATTTTCAATTAACGCACCTAGTTTTACTGCTATCAATTGACCGTCATTTTCCACTACTCCGTGGCCAATGCGGCGTCCCTCACTGGCTCCCAGCGACGCGCCGGGAGTGACGAGGCGGGTACCTCGTCCATCACGCCCTCCGCGGGCGTTCTGGTCGCTCATATCTTCAACTCCGAGTCGACCGACCAACCACCTATTGATAACCGTGATGTATGAAACTATGAACCTTCATCGATGATTTTTACCTGAGATCCCTTAGATCTTTTTGCAATATCGCCCATCAAATCAATTTTAGATCCTGCTGGTACTTCAACGACGCAAGCCCAATCTCCATTAGGCAACCATTCTTCCTTCATCATTAATTCTCTAAGAATTGATTGAACNGATCCGTATTCAACTCCTGGAATTCTAAATGCTAACCGAGCAGTTGCAAATTTCAAAGGAATCAACGGCCGCATTAACTTAATCGCATCATTTACTTGACGATCAATAGAAAGGAATGGATCTATACTATACCTGCATTCATCAAGTGCGGTTTCAATTCTACTAGGAGGATGAGGCATCTTAGATTTTGGATCAATGGCTGTGCTAGATATTTTATGAATAATTGCTAATCGCATATCTTTGACACGCTTTTTCCTCTGTTCAGTTGTAAGTTGAATGGATCCTTTTGTCAATATTTTCTCAACACAAGTGTATAATTCATCACTTCCAAATGCATTGACTAATTGTTCAGAAGTTGGGCGTTCACCTGCACGAGCATCTAGCCACACCTCCTCTGTAGCTAGAATATCATCTAATTCAACAGATTCAGGTTTATTTCTGAATGAGTCTACAAGAGTAGGATCAATGAGGATCTCAAAGCGTTTTCCTCCATGCTCGAAACGAGCGAGTACTGCATCATCGAGGCTAACCATGTATCTCGATAAGAATAATTGGTTAATGTTACTTTCACTCTAGAGGTTTCAATTTACCAATATGTTTCAAAGTGTCATCCTTAGACATCTTATGATATCCATCAGAATCGACGATTGCAATCTCCACAGCGTCAGTGTTTAATTCCTCTTCTAGTGATTCACGTAAAGCCTCAAGACCTAACTTGATTGCAGCGTTTAATGTCAGATTAGGTTTCCAAGAAGATTCAAAGATTTCAACTACAGTTGAACGACCTCTACCAATAGCACCTGCCTGGTAAGATTGGTAAGCACCTGATGGATCAGTCTCATACAAATGAATACCATCGGGGTCGACACCTGCAATTAGTAGTGCTGTACCGAATGGTCTTGCTCCACCGTAATGAGTNAATGATTGCATGTGNTCACACATTTTCTTGACTAGTGTAGTAACTGGTATCGGGTCAGCATAGGTAATTTTGTTAATTTGACATGTAACTCTGGCACGGTCGACTAATTGGCGAGCATCTGCAACTAAGCCAGACGTAGTAAATCCGATGTGCTCATCAATTTTGTACATTTTTTCAATCGAATCAACATTGATTAATTTACTAGAAATTCTCTTGTCNACAATCAATACAATACCATCACGGTACTTGAGACCTACAGTCGTAGTTCCACGTTTTACTGACTCTCGAGCATATTCAACTTGGTATAGTCTACCATCTGGGCTGAATGTACTCACTCCATGGTCATATCCTCTTCCACTCGGTTGCATTTTGATGACTCCCGACTATCGGTCCAATCGACCTCTTATGAACCTTGAGAACAATAGTAGCCGCAATCCTCAACGTCAGAGTCTCTTTAGCACAATCATGCGTGTAGCTGTGCTATCATCTGGTGGCAAAGATTCGACATACGCTGTTTGGTGGGCTCTGATGAAGGGTTGGGATGTCTCAATGATTGTGACAGTCAGGGTCGATGCTAATGATTCTATGATGTTCCAGATGGATGGAACGGCTATTGCTGGTGCACAAGCCGCTGCATCTGATATTCCATGGTTACCCATTTTAGACTCAAATGAAGAAGGTGTGGATTCTTTAGAAAATGCACTGAAACCCTTTGTATATGGATCGAAATGGCCTAGATCTAGTATATGGTCAAATCATGATGCTGAACAAGCTAAATGGCCGATTCGTTGGTCATGCAAAAAACCGATTTTGGCTAGACCATCTATCCCTATTCAAGGAATAGTTACAGGCGCACTTAGGTCAGATTACCAACGTAAAAGATTGGACATGATGTCAAATCGCTTAGGCATTCATTCATTTAGCCCGTTATGGCACATGCCACCGTTAGTACATATGAGCAATCTTATTGATGCAGGATTTGATGTTCGATTTACGTCAGTTAGTGCAGAAGGAATTGATAGTTCATGGATAAACAGAAAGTTGGATCAAGACGCAATTAATGATCTGTTAAATTTGGAATCAAAATATGGAATTAACATTGATGGAGAAGGTGGTGAGTTTGAAACAACAGTTCTATCTTCGCCATGGTTTAATCCATTGGAATGGGACATTGAAATCAATTGGAATGGCCAGAGAGGAAATGTAAACATATTAGATGTCAAAAACACTGAAATTAAATAATCCACATTGCCAAAAGCGCGATCCCAGTAATCGTAGCAACAACACCAAGCAATGCAATCATAGCATGTGGGCCAAATTGATTTGCATCATTAATTGCTACATTAAGAAAACCACCCTCAAAAATCCCTTTAACAACACCAACATCGTCACTTAATTCGTTAAAATCGGGTGCAGTTCTGCGTGGAATTCGTTCGCCTTCCCTAGGTGGCAATGACTCTCCCATAGTCAGTCGTTATTGGCAAAGCGTATAGGCATGACGGATAGAACGAGTCAAAGACTACCTCATCCTACGGTGAACGAAATGAATCCTGAACCAGGTACGTTACTGCATATCGCAGCTGAACCAGGTGCTGGTGCCACTTCTCTAGCTTTGCAAATTATTCGTGACTCATTAATTGAATCGGGCAGAATTGTTTGGATTGCTCGAGAAATGCCTGACCCCGGAAGATTATCCGACATACTTGGTTCTCTTCCTCCTACATCACTTTCTAGATTTCATGCTGCTGCATTTGGAGAACATTTAGCAAGAGGAATTGAACAATCATTAGATCTCATTGAAGGTCTCGATAGTATTACGCATGTTGTCATAGATAACTGGACAGGAGTTTCAGGACGTGTGGATAAGCAACTAGTCAATGTAATACAGAATTTAATTAATTCATGTAACAATAAATGTAAATTAATCCTTACCTCACCTATGTATGGTGATGCTTCAGGTAAAGATGAATGGGCTATTCGTGGGCCAGATATATTTCCTACTACATGGAGATTGACTCGAAAAAATTCTAATTCCCCTACCAGAATATTAGACACAGGTACTGAAACAATCCAATTAACACCAATTGATGACGGATATAAATTTAGTAATCACTCTTCGTAGGTAAGACCTTGAGCTTCAGCCGCTTCTTCTAATAAATCACCGAGCATATCTAATGTCTCTTCATCAGGTTCATCAAATTGTTCGGGATTGATAGCAGACCCCCCTAATACATCGTCTCCAGCAATATGAGGTTGGTTTTTTTCTATTGAATCAGAAATATTATCTTTCCTTAATCTCATAATATACCAAAGTAGTATTGCTGTAATGCCAAGCATCCCTATAATGCCATATGTCTCGGTATCCATGATTATCTGATTACTACATAGACCAATAAACTTGGGTTAAATCATTCTGCTTACTGGCTTGGAAAGATGACGACGAGAAGAAGGCGAAGGTTCTACCCAATCAAATACTAATCTACGTGTACTAATCCAATGACTTGTTTCTGAATATTTACATAATTTACACCTTAATTTACCTGATTTACCTGTTGATTTCAAACTACCCCCACAGGAACATTTGGGTCTAACCAAATTACCAGGAGATGAATAAACTGTCTTTAATCGTTCAATGTGTAAATACCCATCAGGAGAAATTAATCCCAATACATGAATTTGATCTCCAGGTAATAATTCACTAATTTTTGTATTTAGGATACCACCTTCTTTGAAAGATATCAATTTCAACAATCCAGATTTAGTAAGAATGTCAACTGTGACATGCCCCCCTTGTTTTTTGGTAGGTTTCACTAATACAGTTCCTTCAATAATATCATCTAAATGGTCGTCTGAGCATTGATTAGTTACATGAATNGAATAATCTACGACTTTTTCATTCCAATCTAATTTGATTAATTCTTCCAATGCGTCACTAGTACTTTCGTAACTCCATCCCCTAACACCAAACAGAATAGGACAAGGTGATCTAGGTGAAATTAGTCCTCGATCATAAGTAGGATCTCTATTCATGAATGTATTTGGATGATTATTTTCTAAAATATGAATTGCATTTTTAGGAATTTTTCTACCTGTGCCAAACTTGGATAATTCTCTCCATGCAATTGCTTCAAATGTCGAAATATTACTTGGCCTCCAAGACACTGCAGCTGCTGCACCGATTAACCCATCATTACCTAAATCAGAAATTAAGTAATGAATTACTGATGGATCACCAATAATCTTGGATATATCTGTAAATTCTGATCTTACGCATTCCCAATATATCGATTCATTCAATTCTCCTTCTTTGCAAACAATGAGTCCAGGACGAGCATGAGAATCAATGTCATTATTTCTAATATCTAAAATTAATTTATCGAACCACATATCAATTGCATCAATACATTTCTGATGAATAGAAGATGAAATTTCTACAATCAATGCTAATGCTGCATTACCACGTGTTCTACGAAATGCAAATGGCCAAAGTCTAACCAATCTTCTTTCAATAGGTTTAGCACCACATTCAATCAGGACTTTTTCCAATTCATTTGCTTGCCATGTTGTACATCCGCCAGTTGGATAGTCAGTATCGTCTAACCCAATAGCCCAAATCATGTAGAACCCCTAGTGTCAAGAATTTCATCAATCGCATCTAAAATTCCGATTTTTCCATTAACATGAATTCCATGTACAGAATGGTTAGATGCTGCTTCCATATCGACCATACGATCACCTACCATTACACTCGTAGATTCATCAAATGCATTATATTTTTCAGCATATTTAAAATTTGAATCATTTAACGTANAATTGTTATGAGCNGCCTCCAGTATTTGTCTACCTGCTTGTAACATTCCTGGATTACCTTTTCTAGCAAATGAGTTGGTAACAGGATGATAAGGACTGTATAAAATTAAATCTAGTAAAGCATCTTTATCTTCATCAAATAATTTTTCTTGAATATAATCATGAATTTTAGCAAGTCTTGAATGGTCCCACCAACCCCTGTCAATAGGAGATTGGTTTGTACAAATGCAAATTCTGAAACCCGCTCTTCGTAATTCACCTACACATCTACCTGCTTCAGGTAAAATTACGACTTCGTCTATGTCATTAATGTAATATTTACTTCCAACATTCAATACACCATCTCTATCTAAATATGCTATTTTTCCTGACCATTGCAAATCAGATGGCAAGGGATGTAATTCCAATGAGTCGAGTAATTGGCTTCTGTGCCTATGAGGATACATATTTTCACTCCGAATCTATGACTTTAATCGCTTCTTTAACGATATGATTCACGACTAATTGTAAATCTTCAATACGCTCCATAGATTCGGTATTAAAATGAATTAAATGATCAACATACTGTGAAATTTTACCAGTTCCTCTTCCCATGTAATTACCGGTAATTCCTACAGTTTGGATATTATTTTCTTTAGCATACTCCAAAGCCAAAATTACATTAGTAGAGTTTCCTGAACCAGTATATGCAACAACTAAATCATCTGGTTGNATATATGTCTTTAATGCTTGAACAAAGACCTGATCATATCCTTCATCATTTGCCCATGCAGTAAACGAAGCAATATTGTCCGTATGAGCTATAGTTCTAACTCTCAATTCTTTAGACCAGTCTCCAGCACTATGCGATGGTGTCGCAGCACTACCCCCATTTCCAATNAAATGAATACTNGCCCCGCATGATCTCGAATGTAAAACACGTGATACNAATCCATCAATATCNTCAGAAGAAATCGAATCTATGGCTGATTTCAAATCTTGAAGATATGAATCAACAAAAGAATCAATCGAGAACTGGCCATACCCCGTCATTGAGCATTCGTGTAGCCGCTGGATATTTACAGGTTCGCTATTAGGGTACCACATGGAAGATCCGGTTATCTTGNTTCTTNCTGGTCTTTCATCAAGCNTAAGTATAACTATAGATCAACTACAGTTAACGTTTGGAATCATCGGAGTATTACTCCTAGGTACNGCTCATTTTCGAGCTTCTAATGGAGGAGGTATACTTTCAGTATTCGGTTGGCCAATGATTGGTATGTTCTTCTATCTTGATATCCCACATTACATTGACATTGCTGATCCAGTGCTAATAGTTATGTCAGCAGCTGGATTGCCGATAACATTACTTCTTGCTATTTGGGAATTCAAAATGTGGAGAGAAAANATTGAGGATGAAGCCATCATTTGGACTCGTGGATTGGTGGCATTGGGTGCTGGTCCATATTTGCTCATTGCAAATATCCCTTATCTCAATGTAGCAGCAGTGTGGGTTACTGCAATTAGCGCAAATTTTTTCCTAGGGTTTTCAGGGATTGAAGGTTATGAACTCGGTTCTGTACTCGTAGATACTGGCGTTAGCGATGTGAATTGGACTGAATGGAATGGCAATAGGTGGGTATTAACTGATCAATTAGGTGAAGCAGGATTCTATATTCCCTTGATTAAACAAGTTGATGGGACAACAGAAGTAGGATTTGTAATGGCATGTTCTGCTATGCAGTCAATGGCAGTATTCATTGGTGCTTTATGGGCAATTCGTACAGCACCGTGGAGGAGAAGAATGCGTGCAGCGATCATTACTATTCCTACAATCTTTGTTTTGAACACATTCCGTAATGCCGGAATAGTGTGGTTACATGCATCATATCCACAATGGGACTTGCTTGGTGTAACAATGTTTGATTTTGCCCATTCNTACGCGGCTAAAGCAGGATCACTTGGAGCAATGTTCCTAATGGCGCTTGTNATTTTCGATCTTTTACCGCAAATGCATGCACATATCATGAGATTGTTATCNCCGTTGTCATTATCTAAATCGAATTCGTAAAAAATTCACGAAATATTCGCTGGTATAACAAATATTATTGGACATATAACGAATGAAATAAGTGCACCTATAGCCATAGGGATGCCATTACGACTAGCAAAACCATATATTGTCAATATTAGAGATGTAATTAATATTCCACAACANGACAAATATCCAAACATAGCAACNTCTCTCTGGTCNGACATTAATTGGCTATCTTGCATTTCATTNTCAATCCTTAATTTCTCTGAAATAGTAAAAAATGCTATGTTAATTGTCTGACCATGATAGTTACCATCATCAAATTGTACGTATCCTTCCTGATTCCAATATCCTATAGTGTTGATAGTGATATATTGCATAAATACTGAGGAGATATTTGCTGTATTATTGAATTCAACAGTACCATATTGATCTATGTATCCGACATATTCAGATTCAAGGAGTATTTCAGAAACATTCTCGGATTGATTATATCTAGTGATGAACCTATCATCAATTGTCCCATTTATGTTATAGAAAGTTAAACTGAAACTGCCTACGGCAACTGTTTCCGATTCGCTCAGATTCATTGAATANGANATTGGNGTGTTCATTTCAAAATCTAGTTCTAGTTGTAAAGTTGACAGAATATCACCCTTGAATGTAGATATTATTGAAAAGTTTTCATTGCTTTCGTTATGCAAAATAATGGGTTTACATGCATGCTGATATACTCGATCNGTGTAATTGGGTTGAGTTAATCTATCATAAATCTCTACAAATTCACCACCATATTCAGTAATTTCAATACCACAATCAATAATTCGTGTATCTGTATACTTATCATCTATNAAGTCAGAGAAATTTGANGAATATTCAGTTTGATTAACATTATCTAAAGTTACAATAAAGTGGCTCTCACCATAACTAAAGCTTAGCTCGTCACCAATAGATTCTTCAATCGAAAAAAGTGTAAACGGAATAATCAATAGGAAAACTGGAATCATTAATCCCATCAAAAATCTAATCGGCGATGGAATTCCAGTGTCAATATTATTTGTAATTAGAATAGGTGTTTGATACGGATATCCATTATTTTGGGGNGTTGAGTTTGTCGATAAAATCAACGATTCAGGTTCTTGCGGTTGATCCATTATCCACACTCAACATATCATTGTCTTGAAATTCTAGCCCTTAATCGTTCGATTACTTTGCCAACTAATGGCATATTGTGTTCCCAAGCAAATTCTTTCATTACTCGAAGTGCTTGCTTTTCTTTTTCTGGATCACCATTCATATCAGTAACGTCAAACACATCATTACGNGTATTTGCTTTGAAAGCAGCAATAGGTTCTTCTTGATGGAAAACCATGTAGGCAGATCCAAATCCAAATCTTTCTCTTAAGATTCCACTAAAATAAGGTAGAAGAGGATCAGATGGTGGAAGAACGAAATCACGCATTGGATCAATCTTGTCGGCCTTCTCAATTAATTCTCTCTGACCCCATTGAATTTGTAATGAATCATCTGTAAGGAANCCTTTGATGAGTTCTTCTGATTCTTCCATGTCATGTAAAACCTGAGCAATTTCTTCAGGTTTGAATGATGCACCAACAATCCTCTCCATCTGTTTCATAGATATCACAGGATACTGCATTATCGAAGCTCTAAGATACGCCTTTTTGACTTCCCATACATCATAATCAGGTTTAGTAGGAACTACCTTGAATCCACCTCTGTAATCTTGAACCATGTGTCCAGAACGCAATAGTGGCTGAATTAATTTACGGAATTCAGACCGTTTCAGTGCAAAACGTTCCATGTATGCTCTAGGGTCTGTATTTTCAGTAAATGCATCCATAACATCCCACAATTCTTCTTCAGCAGGCATATTACGTATCATTAACAATTGTTGAAAATGTTCGAATGTGGCCCATACTAGGTGCCTTCTCAAATTAGTTCCTTGATGTAATTGATTTGATGCTGCCATAGCATCTAGATCAGCTCTCATAACTTCACATCTTCCTCTTAAGGCGATAGTGTCACGAACTTCATCCATTTCTCTAATTGCTGAAACTTCATTCTCTTTTCTTGTTGATTGATGTAAATTATGAATGTGAAATAATGAACGATGAACAATATGATTAGATCGAGTCTCAACAACTCCACCTCGGATATATCTCATTCTTTCGTCATTCATAGGCTTGAATCCAAGTTTAGCCACTAATTCTTGAATTTCTGGAGGGGAATCAGGTATTTTCAGAGCATTAAATTGATGAAGAACTGCAACATCGATTAATTGATCTTTGAAATTTTCTAGTAATCGTTCAAATTCAACTGCAAATTCATCTAGGTATGCATGTGGAATTTGAACATCCTTTATTTCGAGATAATCATTAACTTTGAACATAAGAATTCTGCCAATCGGATCGATTCCTTTGAAGACAGGTCGATACCATCCATCACGTAGTACGAAACGAATCTCCTGGATAAATCGACTACAATATGGATCAGACTGAGTGAGGATTCTAAGACTACGATCTTCTTCAGGTCGTACCTGCAATCTATCTGAATCTACAGGAGAAGAATAGAATTCAATAGGATCAGGTTGCAATGTTACTATTCGTACAATCTTACCTTCATCTTCTAATTCTTTTAGTGTGTCTGCAATCTCTTCTACAGGACGCGTCACATTATTTCTTATTGTATAGAGACGAATAGGACCTAATCTTTTAACGAATATTTCCAAAGCATCCTTGAAATTCATAGGTTCATATGCATCGATAATTCTATGGAACAATGATAATGATCTCTTTCGATTCGGTACAACTTGATATTGTTTAGCTACACACAATAAACGATCAATATTATTCACTGCATTCCTAAATTCACGCTTTCCTTTTTCTTTATCATCTTTGGAATANGAACGGAGGAATTCAACTTCTAACTCCTTACGCTCGATGTTTCTGTCATTAGGAACAAAAGTTAGTAATTTCTCTTCATTTTCGCCTCTCCACATCTCTGGTCGCAAACCAAGGATTAATGGTATCTCAGATTTGAGTGTATATCCAATTCTGTTATTCAGTAATCTACCCATCAAGACATCTGTATCATGTTTGATATCTGACCAGTCACCAAATCGATAATCACTCGCGCGATAAAGCATCTCTTCTTGTTTAGATAACATGATATGATTTCGCATTACTTCTAATGGATCATCACGNACATGGAAAGATTTGTCGAGTAACATATTTTGTATTCGGCGAGATTCAATTACGCTCTCGGTACCACCTGTGATTCTATATTCATCAATTCTGAGAATATACTCGCCTTCTTTGGTCTGTTTGTAAAATCCTACAGCTAGTAAATTTCTGACTTCTAATTCATGCAATATAGATTCAATCTGAGCTCTAGGAAATGGTAGTCTTTCCAACAAAACATCTAGAGTCATAGGCCCTTCAGCACCCAACATATCGAGAATTTTCACTCTAAGACACTCATGAGGATCACTTAAGCCTACATCACTCCATCCTGAATCATTCATAGATGTAGTAACCTGGAAAGAGAGATTACCAGTATACAAATTTCTAACATTTTCTAATTCTGGACCACCTTCAGTGGACAGAACACCTAGTGTACCATGGACAAATGCCATATTTTTGGAAAACCATTTTCCATCAATTTGAGAACTTCCAGTACCTTGTACACGTAATATTCGACCTTCTTCAGATAATGTATTCATCCAAGATTGAATTGTATCTGATGATATTCCAGCAAGTTTTTCAGAATATAATGGATGATCTGTTCCTTCAACTAATCCNCCACCCATATCCATTAGTCTTCGNAACCCTTCAGGAGAATCAGGTGTTCCGACTTTGTCAAAATAATATCTATCAATACGTTCAGGGTCAAGGTCCGTTTGGAGAGACCTCCTCCCCAGTAATCTACGTAGAATCTCAGGATCGATGTCTTTAACCAAAAATGCTCTAGCTCGCATTGTGAGTAAATCTTCAAACGATGAAATGTACAAATTCATTCCAAGTGGGGATGGTAATTTCACTCTAGAATGGACCATATGAACTTCGCCTGTTGACATTCTTGATATGAAATCATTAAGTCCAACTATATCTAAATCAGAATGATAAATTTCATTTTCAGTCTCACGAATTAGTAAGGAATCTCCTGATTCCATCTGTCTATGTTTTCGAAGTAATGCTTCAGATTTCTGTTGGAATTGTTGNGCACTAACTTCTTCGGCTCCAATCCTTCTAGGAATAATCATACTTCTAGAAGATACTGCACGGAATCTCTTCTGAAATAATTGTGAATCGATGAGAAATTTCCTTAGAATAGTACGGCTTTTTCCATCACTGACAAGTTCAGAAACTTTTCCAAGATTAACTTCTTTTGTTAGTTTAATTAAGAATCCATTTTCATCAAATGATAATTCATTCACATTGATGTCATCTCCTTCAGCAAGAGCCGCNAATAGGTAACCTAACGCCATGTTGAATGATCTTCCTCGGCATGTAGTTACCACATATGTGGGAATATTGCCTTCAAGTTGTTCGACTAATATTCTTCCACTGTGCGGAACTAAGAATGTCTCATCAAAATGTTCTTCGAGGAATATTCCTAGACTATCAGAAACCTTGTTTGATAGTCCGTAAACATCCTTGAATAGTGTTCGAGGATCTTCTCCCATTCTTACAATTCTGCCTACTTGTTTGAGTACTTGTAATACTGATTCAGAAAGTTCTCTGGTTCTACTCATTGACTCTCCAGTCCATGAAGGTACAGTAGGCCTATGACCTGTAACTGGACTAACGTTAACACGGGTAGAATTAATTGCGTGAACCCTATATGTTTGACCACCAAGTAAGAAGACATCTCCTGAACGTAAATTTTGTACGAATGATCCTGATAGTTGACCTACTAATGTACCATCTTGAGTAAAGACAAGATAATTGTTGTCTGGAGAAATTGTTCCAATATTAGTATAATATATCATACGACTATATCCTCGTTTGGTGTAGGAATTTTCTTCCCAATCTACCCATACTCTTCTTTCTTCATGTAACATATCAAGGACTTCAATAAAATCATCGTAGTCTAAATCTCGATATGGCCATGCCATAGNAACTAATTCAAATGCATCATCTATATCCCAGTCTTCTTGAATAACTAAGCCAATTAGATATTGAGCAAGTACATCAAGACATTTTTCGGGAAAACTCAGTTGGTCCATTTTACCCGATAGAATGCAATTTTGCAATGCCACCAATTCCAATAAATCATGAGTGCCAGTAGGCAACAAACGTGCTCTTGGTACGCCACCTACATGATGTCCAGCGCGTCCGATTCTTTGTAATGCAGTTGCTATACTTCCTGGTGATCCTACTTGGATAACCATGTCTACTGAACCAATATCAATACCCATTTCAAGACTTGATGAAGAAACAACAGCCCTCAATTCTCCTCGTTTTAACTTCTGTTCNACGTCCAATCGAATCTTCTTATCCATTGAACCATGATGCCCTTCGACTCCTTCGACGTGGATTGCTCTCAGTTTCTGAACAAGAACCTCAGTCATTCTTCTTGTATTAGCAAAAACTAGAGTAGTATTATGTGCATTAATTAGTTCTTTAATTACCTCAACATTCCTATCTAAGATATCCTTCATTGCTGTATTGTTGAATCGATCGGTAGGAAGTAGAATGTCAAGATCTAATCTTCTTGAACCTGAAATGTGAGCAATTGTAACTGGTGTATTTGAATTAGAATCAGAGGATACTAAGAATTCAGCTACAGTTTTCAACGGTTCCATTGTGGCAGAAATACCAATTCGTTGAACGGGCTTGGAAATGGAATGATCAAGATGTGCTAATGTCAATGCTAAATGAGTCCCTCTTTTTGTTGGAACTAAGGAGTGCATTTCGTCAACAATCAAATATCGAAGATCTTGTAATATTGGACGGAATCTTGAGGAACCGATTGCTAATGCTAATGATTCAGGGGTTGTAATTAGAATATGAGGGGGATTCTTCAACATCTTCTGGCGTTCTGATTGTGATGTATCACCTGTTCTTAATCCTACAACAATATCTTGTGAACCACGTGGGAGAAATCCTTCTTTAATTTCTCTTAGTGGCTCAATAAGATTCTTTTGTATATCATTAGCTAATGCTTTAATTGGAGAAATATAGACACACTGAACAGTTTTATTCAAATTACCGTCCATTGCTCTTCTAACTAAATCATCAATTATACTGAGGAACGCTGTTAGAGTTTTACCACTTCCAGTTGGGCTACATAACAGAAGATGTTCTCCACTCTGAAGTACAGGGATTGCTAGTTTCTGTGGGTCGGTAAAGTCTGGGAACTTTGACATGAACCAGTCNCGAACAGGTTGGCAAAGTGATTCCAATAATTCATCAGTTTCAGCGAACTTACTAGCGTATTGAGGTTCATTCACAATAACTTCCTCCATACCAGTGACTTCAGTGGGAACGGTCCAAGATATAACCATATGCATTACTCTAGAAAAATTTAGTAATTCTTTGAATAAATCACATATTATCATAATCAATTTACATAATTGACAAATTATGACCAATAATTCAGTAACACTTGAGAAGCATCGGTACAGAGAACATACCATGAGTGTCGATGAAGAGCGGGTACGCACCCTAATGGCTTCACTCAAAAAGCGAGGTATTGTTTATCCTGCTTTCGAAATATATGGAGGAGTAGCTGGTCTTTTTGATTATGGACCCGTAGGAGCTAGAATCTTACGTTTGGTGAAGGAAAAATGGTTAGAACATTGGTTGAGATTAGGTAATATTGTTGAGATAGATTCTCCAACAATAACTCCCAGAATTGTTCTAGAATCAAGCGGACATGTTGGTGCTTTCAATGATCATGCTGTACAATGTAAAACATGCAATGCCGTGTGTAGAGCAGATCATCTGCTTGAAGATGTAATTTCTAATCCAGACTCAATGTCTGCTAACGAATTAGATAATGCGATTTCNACCCACAAAATTCCATGTCCATCCTGTTCAAAACCTGTTTGGGNTAATGCTACACCGATGAATCTAATGTTTTCTACTAACGTTGGACCTGTCGGAGAAGGTAGGCAAGCGTTTCTTCGGCCTGAAACCGCTCAAGGAATGTTTACTAATTTTAGTACAATATATCGACATTTCAGACAAAGGCTTCCATTTGGTGCAGTACAAATTGGCAAAGGATATCGTAATGAAATCAGTCCAAGGCAAGGAATGATACGACAAAGGGAATTTAACATGGCAGAATTGGAATATTTTATCGATCCGGATGCTCCCGTAGACTTATCGACTGTAATTCAATCATCTCAAGAAATTCATCTAATTGCAGACCCAGGAAATGAANCGCAATCAGTATCACTAATGACTATAGCAACTGCCTTAGAAAAGAATATTATTCGCCATCCAATTGTTGGAATATTTATGTTAGAAACCTATGAATTGCTCATTCATCTAGGAATTGATCCCCAAAGAATCAGATTTAGACAGCATGAGCAAGATGAAATGGCTCATTACGCNAGCGATTGTTGGGATTGTGAAATTCATGGTAGTTATGGTTGGATCGAATGTGTAGGTATTGCTCATCGAGGATGCTATGATTTAGATGCACACTCGAAATCAACATCATCTACTGAACTAAAAGCTTGGAGAGAGTTTGATAATCCTATGGAAATTGATGAGAATCGTTGGGTACCGATTCAAGCATCAATAGGACCAGCTTTTAGACAAGACGCAGGTGATGTAATTCAATCATTACAAGGATTACAAGACACGCCTAACTCATTACCTTTCGAACTTGCTCTATCAAATGGAAAAACAGTTACTATCGATAACAATATGGTTGAATTAAGAAGGATTCAGAAGACAATCAAAGGCGAGTGGTTCACTCCCCANGTGATAGAGCCTGCATTTGGAATAGACCGAATAGTATGGCACATACTTGATCATTCATTTGATCGAACAGAAAAAGAAGGAGAAATTTATGATATTTTACGACTCAAGGAAGATGTTGCTCCTTACGATGCTGTAATTCTGCCTTTATTCAATAAGGACGGAATGCCAGAAATAGCAAACAAGATTTACAATCAAATGTGTTCAACCAAAGGTATCATTCCTACGATTGATGCTTTTGGAAAATCAATAGGCCGACGTTATGCCAGAGCTGATGAAATTGGCATTCCATGGGCAATAACAATCGATCATCAATCTACAACCGATAACACAGTAACTGTTAGGAATCGTGATAATCAACAACAAATTAGAATGGAGATTCAAGAATTGATTTCCTCATTATCGTCAGGCAATTTATCAGATTCTACCAAATGGAATAATTGACCAATGTTCAAATGCATCCGAATTAATGTTTAATCATGGAGGGGCAGACCATTAACACTGCTTCCGATTGGAGCGAACGTCATCGACCAGATACCATGTCAACATTAGTTGGCAATGATGCTCAAAGAAAGCGTGTTGAGAATTGGTTACGTACATGGAATCAAGGGATACCTGAAAAACGTGGAATCTTACTTGTTGGACCTCCAGGAATTGGCAAGACGAGTATAGCATTAGCAACTGCAAAAGAATTCGGGTGGAATGTCGTTGAACTAAACGCTTCTGAACAAAGAAATGCATCGGTTCTACGACAAGCCGCTCTAGGAGGAGCAATCCATTCATCACTAGATAGTTGGGCAGGCGGAGGTGATGGTTCATCTAAAACTCTAATTTTGCTAGATGAAGTTGATCATTTAGGTGGATCATTCCGAAAAATTGCTGANGACACTATACAAAAAGCATCAGATCCAGAAAATGAACGTTCTTTGTCAGGTGATAGTGGTGGGAAGGCAGAACTATTGAGNATTTTAGAATTGACACGTCAACCAATTATAATGACATGTAACGATAAAATGCGTCTTTTTGGTAGATCAAATTGGAGAAATATTCAATCACGAATACAACGTAAATCAGACATAATAGAATTTAGAAGAGTAAACAATATTGATTTAGAAACTATTGCTCGTCGAATCTTGAATAAGGAAGGAGTTACAATTGATTCTTCAGCATTACAAGCAATNATTAGAGGAAATTCAGGAGATTTACGTGCATTAATTAATGATCTACAGTGCTCAGTTAAAGATGGACATATTACCTTAGATTCTGCATTAGAACAAGTAGAAATTGGCAGGAGAGACGCACATGTTGAAATTTTTGATGGTCTCAAAGCTATGTATCGAGCTCCTACATCCAGAGATGCTGCTAATATNGCTAGAGATCTCGATAAAACTCCTGGTGAGTTAAATGAATGGATTGCTTGGAATAATGGAATTAATCGAGATAATAATTATGATATCAGTATGGCTATNAGTGCCCTTAAGCGTGCAGATAAATCATTAGGTATTTCATTTACAAATCGTGCGTATCGGTCATGGTATTGGTGTTTTGAATTATTAGGAGCTGCTGCTCGATACCCTAAATCAATTCAGCGTGCTGACGTCTCATATCCAGACACTCTAAGAAGAGGTAGAGAAGCATGGAAAACAGGTGGTNCGAATAATAGATTGGCAGAATATGTAGGCACTAGTCTTGCNTCATCTCGTGATAGTCTTTATCCAACNTTACTCGCAATGCATGAAAGTGAAATTGTCAATGATCCTGAAGATATCACCCTATCATTACGAATCGGACTAGAAGGCGANGACCATTTAGCTTTACATGGTATCAAAAGGTCATCCACCCAAGGTAAACGAATTCTTGAAAAATTTAACGAATCTATAGATGAAGACANTATCGAAATTATACATGAACAACAAGATAATGCAGAACAAAATATCGATAACAATGAAGATGCATCAACTTCGAATCAATTTAGTTTAAACGATTTCTGATTATAATCTCCACGCTCGTGGATTGAAAACTACCAATACAGTGAGAATTTCAAGTCGACCGATCCACATCATAATTGTACTTGCAAACATGGATATTGGGTTCATACTTGCCCAAGTAGCTGTAGGTCCAAATACTCCTAATGCAGGCCCTGTATTTCCGAGACATGAAATAACTACACTGAGCACGCTAGTCAAGTCAAGATCGTACTCTACTATAGCTATCAAAGTAGTGCCTAATACTGCAGCTACAGCCCATGCAGATAGCATTCCAAGAACGACCTGTACCTTGGTTTCATCAACTACTTCACCATTCATTCGTATGCTGCGTACCTGTCTGGGCTGAACAATACGACCAATCTCTTGCCTCACAATTTCATAAGCAATTTTTAGTCTCATAATCTTGAGTCCACCGGAAGTAGAACCTGCCGATGCACCCACTATCATGAGAAATAATAGAGTCAACAATGACAAAACAGGCCAAACTGCATAATCGGCAGATGCATATCCAGTTGAGGTCCCGATAGACGCAGCCTGGAATAGAGCTGCACGTGCGGAGTCAAAGATTCCTTGACCTCCTGCCGTGGTCAAGCTAAATGTCATTGCTAACCAAGCAAGGAACAATACGCAAATGTATATTCTTAATTCTTGATCTTTCAATGCTTCTTTGTAATCGCCATGGAATGCAATGTGGAATAAACTAAAATTAAGTCCTGTTAATACCATGAAACAGACAATAATCGATTCAACCAAAAATGAATCAAAGTACATAATTCCAGTATCATGGGTACTGAATCCTCCACTAGCCATTGTTGTTAATGCATGATTAACTGCATCAAACATTCCTATATTACCAACAAAGTATAGCAGAATAAATTCAATGAATGTCAAGAAGGTATATACTCCCCAAAGAAATGCTGCAGTTTGCTGTAATTTAGGACCTAATCTTGACAAGCTAGGACCTGTTAATTCTTCTCGAGCTAACGTCAATCCACCTCCAATCCATCGACCTAAAATGAGAATACTAAGCATAATTACCCCCATTCCTCCGAGCCATTGTGTAGAACTTCTCCACAATAGTAATGATTTAGGCTGAGAGCCAATACAGTCTGAAACTTCTATGCAAATTGGACTAGACAATGGATCAATTACAGTTGCTCCCGTAGTTGTAAATCCGGACATTGATTCAAACCATGAATGAAGTAATCCTAATGAGGCTTCAGATAACGAGGAGTTTCCTTCAATGTAACTGTATGGCCCGTGAAATGTTCCGCCTAACCAATATGGCATTGCACCGAAGAAAATTACAATCAACCATCCCAATGCTACAGCNGTAACAGCTTCCCTATCACGTACTCCTTCATCCTGATCGAAACTATTTCTTGATTTTCTAATCATTAACAATCCAGTAATTAATCCAAGTACAACAGGTATCAGAAATGCTCGAATAAAGAATTCAGTAGGATCGTCCTGTAATAAGAATGANGACAANCCAATCACAAACATAGGGATTGAAACTACCGTCAATGTCCAACCCATAAGGTTAGCAATAGGNGCAAATCGCATATCATGACCTCAACTTCGCTTCAACAGCNGTAATTGAATCACGNAATAATAGAATAATCAATCTGTCATTAGGCTCTAGCATCATCTCTGAATCTGGGGTAAATGTGACTGGACCCATACCGTCTCTATTTCGTTCCAGCAATACCACTTTTGCTCCACCTTTNAACTTGGATTCTAACTTAGAAATTGGTTGACCAATAGTGCTATGATTAGAGTCTAAAGTAACAGACATGGCTACAAACTCTTTCGCNTGTCGAATAATCTGNAATCTACCTTCAACGTACGAGTGAACATGTTCCATTATTGCACTAATCGAAACTTCTCGTCTCGAAACAGCTCTAGTTAATCCAATCCTCCNAACAGTATCCACTAAAGTTGAATCATCAACAATTAAACCAGTTCGATCTACTCCTTCGTCTACTGCCCTCATTGCAATTGCGATGGCACCATTATCATCATCTAAGGTGCTGATAGCAATATCATGGTCTGACATTCCAATATCTTTGAGCAATTCTACATCACTAGGTTCACCATGAATTACATCAAGTCTACGTTGATTTCCTAAATCTGAACCAACTAGATCATTCGCTATATTCAGATCGGGCTCAACTACAGTTACCGATGAATCATTTTCTAGATAGTGTGAAGCAAGATCGGTACCAACAGACGTTGCTCCAAAAATAATTACTCTAGGATGGTCGACCATAGGTTCAGAAGTAAATCCGCAGGCGTTAGATATTCGATTCTGAACATGTAAACCTGTAGCTGCAAATAGTAAAAGGTCTCCTGATTCGGCAACAGTAGATTCATCGATGATAGAAGATTTACCCCCTGAACTGACAATTCCAACTGGAATAGGTAAACCGTCTATTTTTTCAGCAGCATCAATGAGTGTATTGCCTAATAGTGCGCTTCCCTCTGTAATTTTTGAAACCGATAAGTATGCATCATTACCCATAGGAGCAGTATGCAATATATGTGGAGAAATCAAACCAGCAGTTAATTCATCTACAATTTCTTTATCAGCATTAGCAACGTGATCTACTTGTGACCACCGATGAAATACTTCTGACGAATCTTGCCTTGCTACTAACATTCTGTTGACTCTAGCAATTGTAACCATTTCACCACTAACAGATTCCATATTTTGACGATGATCTTTAGCAAATGCACATCCCAAAATATTCCTTTCATCTGAATCCGTAGCCATAATTAACAATTCAGCATTTTGAATACCTGCATGATTGAGAGTTTCTCTAGACATTACATCACCAGCGATTAGTAAACATTCGAGAGACTGAGCGGATTTTAGTGCATCAGGGTCTGAATCAATTAAAATTACATTTTTTCGTTCATATATGAGTGCCTGAGCGACACCTCTACCGACTTCGCCGGCACCTGCGATAATTACGACCTTCATCGTGTTCTCTCACCGCCCGGCCCTCGGAAGGGGTCTTGAGTCTTATTCTCCTTCCTTCCAATTGACCATAAACGTACCATCTGCTACTGATGGCGTTCCGACCGTCGAATATGAATGATCAAAGGACTTCATAGTGGGGCCATAGTAAATCCTAGTGTAAACACTATCTACATCATCAGCTGAATGAGTTGCTTTTTGTACAAAATTAGAGTAAACGGTTGGAGTATAAAGTAACCATTTGTTATTTACGACATCTACAACACCGATAATGTAGCATGATGTTTGTTCTATGTTCCTTTCATTGCACGTTTCTTCGCTTAATGGTAAAGCAATATTAGACCAACCGTGAGCTTCCCATTGTGAAAAGTCACCTGAACCAAGAATTCCCATTTCATACCATGTAGAAACACGCTTTGCTCTAACAATACTCATCCATGCATTTGATTGTTCATCACAATCNCCTTTTTCTGCTTGAATACAATCAGGGCCACTGCGTGCTAATGCTAACCCCTCAGAGTATTGGATATTATCACGGACCCANATAAATGCCGCATGACTGAATGCGAATACATTGTCTTGGTCTTCAGGAGGGAGAGATGAATGTATCATATCTGCAATTCCAGTAACTATTGAGGATTCAGAATCAATTGCGTAGTCTGAACCAACACCAGAACGATCGTAAAATTGAGACTTATCTCCAAATGCATTAGTATAATACGAAATACCAATATTATCAAGGTCGTCAAAAGTTCCTGATGTACTCTTTGAGATACCATTTCCGCCCGTCATTCCTAGTACGTTAGAGGGTAAATCAGCATCTTGCCACCATGAATAAGCAAAGGAATGAATTGAATAATCTACAACCAGAGTAGCAATAACACTCGTAGGATTGTTATCAATTTCAGTCTGTGATGCAGCCGGNATTGTNCCTTCCCAAATCAAACATCTTCCATACTGACAATCTTCGCTTTCGCTTCCACCAGGGGCTGGCCACCAAATCTGAGAATATCCGTCTGACATTTGAATAGCATTGGATTTCTCACGAACTGCACCCGGATTAAGAGGAATATTTTCAGAAGGAGTTGATACACCTACCTTCATCTCTACAATATTTTGTAAAACTTCAGAAGGTATTTGTGTCCCATCAGTCGAAGAAAACATTACTGATTCATATCCGTATGATGTCCGTTGAGGCAATGGAATTGGTAATTTATACATAAAATCAGAACCACTAGTGCTAGGGCCTGATTCAAATTGGTATGTTGAACGAAACGTGAACTCTGCTTCTACAGGATGTTCATGACTTGGCGTCATTAGATCAAATATATCGTTAAAATATTGATCAAATCCGTCCATTAAAGGATCTTGGGCTGGGGTAAATAGCATCACGGCAACCAACACCAATGCAACAGTAGCATTTCTGCGCTCTCGTTTACGGCGGACGAGCCTACGTGGAATTTCATTAGGAGCTTGCCTATACATTTGTTCTTGCCTGCGCCGAACCTCAGCCGGCATTGCAGGAGGGGGACGTCCACCCATTGCAGAGCCTGGTGGAGGGCCTCTACGAGCTCGAGGTGTTGGGGGTACACCACCAATACTACTAGAACGTGAAATACGTGACTGTANCCCTGATGCACCAGACACTATTCTACCACATGTTTCACAGATACTGAAGCGCCCAGACATGGGAGCCATGCAATGCGGGCAACGAGGCATGGAGTAGTTCTTAATTCGATGATTCATGAATGTTCAGCATACAAATGGCATTAAACGCTCATTCAGATTCAAAATTATCCATTTTCGATTGATTTTCTTTATTCTTCATTCTACGCTCTACNCGTCTTTGTAACGGAGTTAAACTACTTGGTAACCACATGTTTTGAGCCCTAGCNTCCGCCCACATTGCAAACATGATTAATGGAGTAAGNACTAGTGGGCTACTGAGAATAGCNATGAAAATTGCTAATCGAACGAATGCGCGTGCTATTCCAGTAAACATTACCGGAGTAAATCGTATTCCAACAATAACATTTGATCCTTGAGCAGATCCCATCGGTGCTAAAGTAAAGCCACTAGTTATTCCGATTACAAAACCCAAAACAATTGTATGTATTCCAAATCCNCTAGTATCTGCACCAACATTAGCAATCTGTGGATCAAAGGCACGTACGCACGCATAAGCAGTCAACATAGCGGCACTTCCAATACCAAATGCATAACCAGTAGTGGTTGCTGAAGATGGTACTTTTCTTTCTGCTCTTGCTGATAAATACATGCATAATGCAGCCTCTGCCCAACCGGCTAACAGAACAATTGGCATAATTTCCACTATGAAAATTCCTCCAGCTTCTGCTAAATCGGTATACATTGTTTGGAATACCCAAACATCTAGTGCAGATGCCAATATTGCTCCAACAATAAATCCGATAATTAGTGCTTTATATGCTTGAGATAAATCTTGTATTGGAGAATATCTTCTCATTCCTCTGGCCCAAATTAAAGGAAAAACTAGTAATCCTACCAGCATAGCGATTTGGAACTGCCACTGTGGAAGATTGGTCGGTTCCATGTGTATGCGAGATGCACATCTATCAAAAATACGCACTTTCCGTTCATTCAAAGAGGGGGATTCTAGTCCGNNNATCATGGTTCGGNTNNTACTGTTNGGAGGAAAGGGTGGTGTNGGNAAGACAACAATGGCTGCAGCAACCGCAGTNTGGTTNGCAGATTCNGGACTACGNACCTTGTTAATTTCTAGTGANCCNGCCCANTCTACTTCNGATTCATTGGAAACTAAACTNGGNTCAGAACCAACACCTGTTANNGAAGTCCCTAATTTAGAAGGTTTAGAATTAGATCCAGAAAAGAGTGTNGAGACTCTAATGCCAATGTTGAGTGGAGCNATTGGAAGTTCAGGTCTTGGGACATTATTAGGAAATGATGCAATAAATGAAATCAATCAAGAAACTAATTCACTATCTGCAAATGATCTAATGATTCCTGGAATGGATGAAGCATTAGGATTTGAAACGATACTTAGACATGTAGAAAATCCNAGACATGANGTAGTAGTNTTTGATACTGCTCCTACTGGCCACACTCTTCGTTTCCTCGGATTACCAGAAATTATTGACGGATGGACAGATAAAATTCTACGCATTATGAGATTAACAGGAGGTATACGAATGATGTTAATGGGTGGTTCCAAAGAACAAGAAATTCGATCAGAAATTGAAAGATTTCAACGTCGTGTNAGACATGTTAGAAGAATCATGGCAGATGACTCNGTNACCACATTTTCTTTAGTAACAATACCAGAAAGAATGGCGGTTTCTGAATCTATACGAGCCTCAATGGCACTTTCAGAACATNATATCCTAGTTGATAGAGTAATTGTTAATCGATGTACACCGAATCTTGATCATCCATTCNTAAAGAGTCGACGTGATATTGAACAAGGATATCTTGACGAATTAAAAGACNGATTTGACGACATAGGAATACACCAAATACCACTTGAGTCTACAGATATACATGGTATTGATCATCTTAGAAGGGTTGGAAGCCATATGTTAGGCCCAATAGAACCNTTCAATTCTGGTGATTTAGAATTAACAGTGGGCGATCAAATGAAATATAATATAATTAGATCTGAAGTAAGATTTGAAAATGATAAAAATACGGAATACAGACTTCACTTACCAGGAGCTAATAAAGATGAAATGTCACTTAGAGGCGAAGACGGAGTACTTCTNATAGGATTAAACAANAAAGANAAAAAATTGAACATTGGAAGAGAATTTGATACCAATTCTGTAAATGCAAAATTAGAAGATGATATTTTGACTGTGCAAGTTCCGAAGTAAAGGTCCGTTGACTTCAAACAGGACTACTCCTACGGTCCATCATGGCACTCGAAGGTCTGAGGCGTGGCATTCAAGGCGCACTCAGCAGACTAAGAGGAAAACGCAGTATTGACGAAGAAGAATTACGAGGCATGGTAAAGGATCTGCGAAGAGCNCTTTTAGCAGCNGACTTTAACGTCAGACAAACTAAGGAAATTACNGATAGACTTGAATTACGNATGAGAGATGATGAACCACGACCAGGATTAACGCTGCAAACTCATGCAATGAATATCATTTATGCAGAATTAGTTAGACTACTCGGCGCACCCCGTGAAATTTTACCATTTAATCAGAGAATCTTAATGGTCGGATTATATGGCCAAGGNAAAACTACTACTACTGCAAAAATAGCTGCGTGGTGGAAACGTAAACATAAATTAGAAATTGGTGTAATTGAAGCAGATGTACATCGACCGGGAGCATATGCTCAATTGCANCAATTACTCGAAGATCACGATATTGACGTATATGGGGACCCAAAAAANCCTGATGCTGCATCAATTGTTAAAGCTGGAATGCAACAAATGGCGAATAAAGACGTTGTAATTATTGATACAGCTGGCAGAGATCAATTAGATGAAGATTTACAAGAAGAATTGAAACAAATTGCAGAGATTGTTCAAGCNACNGAAAGTCTTCTTGTAATCGATGCACAAGTTGGTCAGGCGGCTGGCCCTGTGGCTGCTAAATTCCATGAATTAGTAGGTGTTACTGGTGTAATAGTGACAAAGTTAGATGGAACNGCAAGAGGTGGNGGGGCACTTTCTGCTGTTGCGGCTACNGGTTCACCTATAGTTTTCATTGGAGAAGGCGAGCATGTTGAAAATTTGGAACAATTTGAAGGTGACAGATTTATTTCTAGATTACTTGGAATGGGTGATATCAAGGGGTTAATAGATCTTGCACCAGGAGATTTGGACCAAGAAGAAGCNTTGAGACTAACAGAACGATTNATGTCAGGTAGATTCTCAATTAATGATATGTCTCAACAAATGGAAATGATGTCAAAAATTGGTACCGTCGACAGAATTCTTTCTCATTTACCATCAGGTATGTTTGGCGGAATTGGNGCAATGGGTAAAGCACAAAAAGAACAAATGCAATCAAATTTAGANCGATTTAGAGTAATTATGGATTCTATGACATCAAAAGAAAAGGATGAACCAACTATTCTCAAAGCAGAAAGAATTCGTAGAATCGCCCGTGGATCTGGTGTCAATGAAAAAGATGTAAGAGAATTAATCGCTCAATGGAATAAGAGTAAAAANATGATGAAAGGTATCAGAGGTAATCGACAATTGCGAAAACAAATGAAATCAATGATGGGTGATATGGACGATATGGATCTTCCGATGTGATCGAATGACTCGTAAATTTGCAATAATCGGTCATCGAGCTCAATCATCTGGAAAATTGAATTTGAACGATTTAGCAGGTTCATCCGGTCGAATCGATGTTTTAGCACGAGCAGTAAACACTGGTCTTTTCTTATCTCATGGGATTCGAGAAGATTCAGAGGTAATTCTACATCTTGAAGGGGGTCCTGGACCTGTTAGGCGTATCGGTTTCGTAGGTGAAACAATTAGAGGTGTACATCCTGATGAGCGTGCTATTAGTGGACATTTGAATAAAGCACTAAAGAATCCAGTTACACCTATTGGCGTACAACAGGAAATACATTCAGGACTATGGCACTCTGGAGGATCAATTCAACAAACTATTTCTGAATGGGAAAGATCAGGAACTAAAATTTATGTTTTAGATGCCAATGGAATCGAATTTGACCCTAAGTTACACAATTCCAATCCGGTTGGATTTATTCTATCAGACGATCAACCATTCACAGATGATGAAAATGAATCGATGCAAAATTATCAGCGTATTTCTTTGGGTAAACAATGGTTGCAAGGGCATGCATGTATTGCAATTATTCATCATCAATTAGATTCAATCATGTAATCCATCGAGGCAATCCCGATTGAGAAGGAATATTTGCTTGTAATAGAGCTTCATCACCCACATTCAGTGGGTGCAATTGTGGCCATGCAGCAAGACAAGTCAAACTTGAATCACCATTTCTTAGAACTTCGCTAGAAACTCCTTCAATTTGATCATCTGTAATCGACAAACTTCCGACTCTTAGATGTGTATCGTCGCCGTCCTGAATAATGTTGCATGCTCCTGCATACCAGCGAGCACCAACAGTAGCAGCAACNATTTTTTGAGAACAATTTTCAGGAATATTAAGATTAAGAAATATATCTCCATTAGAAAACATCTGGACTATAGTAGAATCTTCACCATCCCATTGAACCTTAGATGCAGATTTATTAGGACGTCGTAAATTGGGTAGTGGACTAGGTATGATTTTTAGAAGGCGTTCTGCTAAATCAACAGTAATTTCAACAGCATCACTGGGATCGATATTTGGNTCATGTTTAGCAATACTAGAAGCAATAGAAGGAACGCCATACAATGAGGCTTCTCTAGCACCAGAAACTGTACCTGAATGCATTAAATCAACACTCAAATTAGGGCCAGCATTAATTCCACTAATACATAAATCAGGAAATGGGTCTCCATTATGAGCAATAAATCCATCAATGGCTAAGATAACACAATCACAAGGCGTTCCATCAATAGAAAATAACGAAGGCATAGGATGGTTTTCGTCTAAATCCATCGATTCTAGTAGATCATCTCTNCGGGCTGTAAGAATATTTTTNCGAAGTGTAAGAGCCATAGAACGACCTGACTGATCTTCCATGGGNGCNTAACCCAAAACGTGATGCCCATTTCTTTGAAGACGTTCNACTAAACTAAGGAAATATGTCGATTCAACTCCATCATCATTGGTTAACAGGATAACCGCCATAACCCTCCGTGTAGGATTTCATGTATCATTCTTCGGTGTCATCCACAACAGGATGTTCTGCAGATATTACTAGATACAAACCAATCAAGATAATTGAACCTCCAATCAGCGTCCAAACATCAGGATATTGTGCTGTACCTAACATTATACCAATAAAAGTACCAAGAATTGGTTCTATCAAAACAGACACAGATATTACGATAGGTGGCAACCATTTCAGAACACCATTAATTCCTGTATGGCCTACCAATCCAGGACCTATTGCTAGATACGCGATGGCTGGAATCCAAATCATATCNACCCAACCAAATGTNGAAATTGAACGAAGTTGATTCCAATCTGATGATTCAATTAGCATCGATGAGNTAGTGAGTAAAATAGCTGCAACAAATGTTACTGGAAATGCGTATAGAAATAATGGCATCCATGATCGAAGTTCCCTACCTGCCATCANATAACCCACTATTGCAACTGCTCCNGCAAAGGCTGCTAAATCTCCAATCAGTGTTACTTCACCTTCTTCTGTGATGCTAAGTAACGACAAAGATGCACCTAAAAACGCAATCAAAGCACCATATGATTGACGTTTAAGTAAAGGTCGACCTATGAGGGCAGCACCAATTACAAAGACTAATGGATGGGCTGTGACAAATAACAATGAATGAGTAAGTGAAGTATGATCTAATGACCATCCCCAAGTTGCAAAGTGGAGAAATAGGCAAAACCCACTTGCCATNAATATAGACATATTTCTACGATTCAATAGACTTGAAATTACATTTTTATCAAGNTTAATCCATTGATATACAGCGAATGGAAATAGTACTAATGATGTAGCTTGTAGCCTCCATCCCATTCGTAATAATGGCGGGATTTCATCGATTGACTGGAGAACTGCACCTGCACTGGAAACAGCAATGACTGCTGCTGATAATATCATCCATGCATGAATTGGAACCGGGGCACGCGCCATGAGGATTAACCTCACTTAACTATCTCAGCTTCAACAATATCATCATCAGATTTAGAACTTCCAAATGATATCACTCCAGCACGAGCAAATAGAGCAACAACACCAACTGCAAGAACAATATTCACTCCAATGAAACCAACAANTCTAGCTGCAGGATACCAAGATAACACTGCAAGGTTAACATTACAAGTAATTGATTCATCAGTGATAGATGCACATGGTAAAGTTTCATTGTTCAATTCAGCAGCCTCATTAAGACCAAGAGCCCATTCTACAGCAGAAGAGAAGTTTGCTTCATCTTCATATTCGCCCAAAATAGACTCATCCAAATAACTACTCGTCCAATCATCTTCAGTGAATGTGTGTTCTGCCTGTAATTCATCTGTCACTGCAAATACAGCAGATTCAACACCAAAGAAAGCCTCTCCAGTTAGAGCGCCTGCNGCTATCATGAAAGTCATAAGAAGCATTAGCGCACGTTTTTGTTCAGCCTTGGCAGAACCATCCTTTTCTCTAATTTCTTCAACTATTGGTTTGAGTTTCTTTTCTTCCCACTTGTCTCGTAGTCCTCCTCCAATTAGCATGGGTAATGTGTAAGGTGTAGGTAAGTACATTCCTAATCCAAATGAGGTGCCCATTCCAGTGGCCCATTCAGCAAATGCGCCTAACAACATACCTAGGAATAATGCTCTAAAATCACCATTACCACTTTCAAGTACAATTGTAAATGAGGCAAATGCATTTGCCTGTGGGGCTAATAGGTCGATTTTACCTGTAGCCAGGAGATCAGAAAGGAAGATTGCAACAGCAGCACCAAGAATTGCACCAGGAACAACACCCATGATATTTCCTTTTGAGATATGATATGGACGATTACCAATATACAAACTATTTTTGTAATCAGCAACAACTGTACCAGACATAGAAATTGCAGACCCGAATACTGTAGTACCAACCAATGCCATGAGAACTGCTCCTTCACGTGTTAATCCTAATGGATCACCCAAAGCTAAGAATGTCAATAGAAGCATAAGTAGAACGATAAATGATGTACCACTAACAGGTTCTATACCAGTCTCACCCATTACACGAACAGCAATTGCACCTAGTAAGAATGTGGTGAAAATCAGTACTAGAGCGAATATAACTGCAGCTGCAATTGGGAATCCACCGATAGCAAAAATCAGAATCATCGCGAAGAAAGCAATAATCATGAAGATAGGTATGTGCATCAAAGGCCACTCATACCATCCCTTTCCTTCGATGTATTCTTCGCTCTGACCACCTGTGAACGCTTTACGAATATCTGCAAATATTTTTACAAATGTAGGTGCCATCTTTAGGAGACCTAGTAGACCTCCTCCAAGAATTGCACCTATTGCAATTGTTTGAATTATTGTCTTGTACGCTTTCCATTGAACCATTGGGTAAACAGGAGGAGCGCTGGTATCTGCATATGTACTGAGTCTTACATAATCATTTACAGTAGAATCGTAGACTGGAACATCCATCATTACTGCAATAGGAATAAGATAGAACCATGCTATGATTGATCCTAGGTTAACTAACAGAGCAGGTCTCCATTTCATGAACCATCCAATAGCAAAAAGAGTGGGACTTAATTCGAGTCCAATAAATGTGTAAGAGAATGGATTAGTTTTGCTGTAAGGTGTTATTCCATTTGCAAATGCATGAGATTGTGACTCACCAGTTATTGGATTGATTAGTGATGTTGGTTGGTGGAGCCACCTCTCAGTATAAATCGATGCTAAACCCCATTTTTCACCACTAAGGACTCCTGCAATCCAATCTACCATTGAACCAGGAGCGGATGCTACCTTTCTACCCCAGAAAATAGGGTAATCGATTAAGGTCATGAAACCCATTGTAAGTACTGTCCATAACCCTACACTCTTCAATGACTCTCTAGCAGAATCTGCAGCTCCAGCATTAACATCTGTTGCAATATCGAGTAATTTCAGAGTTGCTTCAAATCCGGGCATAGGCAATGGATCTTCGACTAACCATACCCTACGGAAAATAATGAAATACATTACGCCAAGAAAACCTGCAAACATAGATGCAATAATTCCAATAAATGCTAATTGCATCACATCAGGTTCCTGAATCAGATTGACTAAATTTCCAGTTTCGTCAAGAACTTGATACTTCGTACTATATGCTAATAAGAAAATAGCAGGGAATGTAAAGATGAAACCAGTCGACGCGTGAGTTGCCCCCGTAGTTGCACTTGTTGCAATATTTACCTCGGATGGCGACCACTTAAGGGCCATTCCTAAAAGATAAGCAACATACCATGCTGCTGATACTGCTAATCCAATCTTTAACCCGATATAAGCCGTAACTCCACTAAATACTGCTCCAATGAATATACCAATTAGAATCTTTGAAGGAGACCAGTGAGATATCTCAAATCCTTCTTGGATATTCTTTTCCTCAAGATATTGTTCCAATACACCTGTATTGAGATTATTGTACATATCTTCGTCTAACCATGTTAGAGTTCCTTGCTCAATTCCTTTGAGACCTTTTGCTGTAACAGGTCTACGATAAGCAGATCGAGGGACGGAGGATTTTGACTTCTGGTCTTCGTCCATGGTGTCCACCGGAGTTAAGCAGTTTCATTCCATGTTTATACTTCACGATGTATTAGTCGAATTTTTTAACCATCATTCGAGAAATTGTTCTATATCCGAGTCTGCCATACATCATAGATGCTGGTTGGTTAGTTGAGTACACTTGTAGTCTAATTTCCGAAGCACCTTTAGATTTTGCTTGCATCTCACATTCATTTACCAACTGAATCCCTATTCCTCTCCTACGGTATTCAAGATCTACCCATACATCTGAAATATTCCACACCGATTGTGAATTGTCTAGCATATTGCTGTCAATTGCAATAGTGGCTATGCCTACTAAACGAGATGAATCTAAGGCGATAATTAGGCGTCCATCTAGAATAACAGATCGGAGAAATTGTCTTTGCTCAGAATCTGATAATGCCTCAGTAGAAATACGACTATCGTGGTTTTTTTGATCGACTACAAGAGAATGCCAACATCGAACTGCATCATCTAAATGCTGAATGGATGCTATTGATATTACGATATCAGGAAGTTCAACACTTGAAACCATGGTGGACCTCAATGATCACGTGTAATGCGGTAACGACCAAGAGCTTCCATCCATTGGATTTCTCCTCCAGCCTCAAGATTCAGTTCTGCATCTTTAGGAAGGATGAGAGCTTCATACGTTTTGTTATCCATTGCATGAACTTCATTTCCATCAATATGAGTAATAATAGCACTCCCTTTTTCTATGACTGGAACTTGGATATTATCGGTAACTGTACCAACATGACTTCTTTTTTGACCTGAAAAAATGTCTTCTAGTTCTAGACGAGCTTTTGCACTACCGTGCTTTCCAGGCTTGGACTTTGAGATACTCAAAATCTTGTAGGCGTTCTCATCCACAGAGACATATCGTCCCACCTTCAATGTTCGAATCTCGACTCGGGTTGTACCGGGCATGAGTTCGACTCGTTGGGTCGCTATATCAGTATTACCAGACAATCGCAGATATTGCAATCATATATTGTTTGCAAAATGAAATTCAATTGATGAGATATGATATCTAATCTCCACCAAATCCGAAGCCGACTGCAGCATCAACACCTGGCATGTCATATCCTAACATTCCTGCAAGCATGTATATTGTACCAATTACTAAAGTTAATCGAACACCATTAGACATGTCAACTGCTTTGGGGGAAAATGTTAGACATACCAAACCACCAACAATGAATGCGGAACTAATATTTGACCAAAATATAGACTTGCCAGTATATGTATTCATTAAATCATTATGTTGATCTAGCTGATCTAGATACTCATCAACATCATCAGAATATTCAGATAGAGCATTTGCATAATTATCTGATTCAGAAGTATTCAAACCATTGTTATCTATGTCAAAATCTGCTGAGTCAATGGTGTCTGGAGCATCTGGAGCATTGGTAAAATTTGCAGAATTAGCATACGATTCAGACAAAATCAACATTAAAAATCCTAAACCAATAATTGTAGAAATTACTACNTTAGCAGAAGTTGCCTTATCAAAAATAGACTTGAAATCTATTTCGTTGAGTATTTTCGAAAATATAGATGGNCCCTTAGGAATTTGTTGAGATTGTTGCATCACAGGCATAGGTGCTGGGTCAACTACAACGGGTGCTACTGGTTGTGGCGCAGCAGCAGGTGAAGGCATTGGTGGAGGAGGAGCCCCGCCCTTACTACGCGAAAGATTACTATCACCTACTGGAGGAGGAGGGGGGGGCATTTCTGCAGGTGGTGGAGGAATAGGAGGTCCCCATGAATCATCCAAGCCATCAGAACCCCATTTGCTATCGTCTTCTATGCCCATGTCCTGTAAAACCTCCATCAGATAGTTATTCTTTACGCCAAATAAACATAAAGTTTACACTAGGTATGTCCACTGATGATTTCAAAAATCACTTCTGAACAATTGGAAGACCGTTGGAATCTTTGAAATTACCAGTAATTACCATAATTAGGTCAATTAGTGCCCAAATCCCACATCCTCCGAAAGTAATAAGCTTCAAAATACCAGTAAGAGTCTTTCCAGTGTAGAAATGATCTACTCCGAGAGCCCCTAATAACAAACTCAGAAGAAGAGTTGTTAGCCAGTCTTTGTCCGAAACTGCACCCTGCATAGGGGCGCCAGCTGCTGCTT
>PAOK01000030.1 GCA_002708015.1 Methanobacteriota archaeon | reverse complement strand
CCTTCGGCAATAGATGCGCTAGCACCTAACGCTAGAGCAAGCATGAATCCAGTAATTGCTCCTACTGCAAGATTCGCTTCCTCTGTTCTTCCACTTCTTTCTAGTAAATGTACCAAAATTAAGGTGAAGGCCCCTGTCAAAGAAAGAATAGTTTGATCCATAGACTGCCCTACAAATACCATTACGGCACCGAGGAGCACTACTACAGCAGTTGTCCCAAAACCACCAAGAGAGGAAGAAATGGTGGGGCGGGCTGCCAATCCAAATACTCCTGCTATTAGCAGAATTATGGTTGTCAAGCCAAGTTCGGTCTGTACGGCAGAGTCTGCCAAATCAATCCATCCGACGGATGCTCCGACGAACGCGATGACGAGCATCGCAATCATCAGGACTGGACCCAAAAATCCGTAGACTTCGGGGCTATCAGCCGTCGTTTCGTTCGCTTCTGTTTCCATGTTTTTTCCTCTCGGTGTTTCAGCCTGTAGGCTGTAGCATCGCGCCCACCTGACTTCTCTTAATAACGGTCACGGGTACGCTACCGGAAAATATCCATAAAAAAAGACTACTTTTTCAATACTTTATGACCAATGTCTCTGCGGAAAAATGAGCCCTCAAGTTGAACTTCTTCAAGTCGCAAATATGCAAGTTCTCTAGCATGTTCTAATGATTTGTTAGAAATACCAGTCGCAGCCAAAACTCTACCCCCAGTAGAAACAATTGAATTATTCAAAAATCCTGTACCAGCGTGATGAATAGTAAATTTTCCATCAGAAAAATCCGACCAGTTTGAAGACAGATTACCTGAGATAATTCGGCCTTTCACAGGTGGACCAGGGTAACCTTCTGCTGCAAGAACAACTGTTAATGCATGAGCATTTGAGAAGGAAGGCATTGATTTAGATAAATTTCCTTCAGCTACAGCCAGAAGTAAGTCACATAAATCGCTAGAAATCAATGGTACTGTAACCTGTGTTTCGGGATCTCCAAACCGAACGTTATACTCAACGACTGAGGGAGATCCATCAGACGCAATCATCAAACCAACATATAGACAACCACGATACGGAATTTCTTGATTTGAAAGGAATGAGTGCATAGGTTCAACAATATCTGAAATTACTCTACGATGTACTTCTTCAGTAACAATCGGTGCAGGTGCATAAGCCCCCATTCCCCCCGTATTTAGACCAACATCGCCTTCCCCAACACGCTTGTGATCTTGACTACATGGCAATGCAACATAAGCAGACTCGTCCATCATTACTAACATACTTGCTTCTTCTCCCTCAAGAAACTCTTCGAGGAGAACCATGCCATCAGATTCAATGGAGGATTTAATGAAATCAATCGCTTCATTACGATTTTCAGTTACAACTACACCTTTTCCACCTGCGAGTACATCTCTCTTTACTACCCATGGAGAACCCCATCGATCTACAGATTGATCTAAATCAGAATCAGCAGTAAGATGTTGAACACCTGCCGTAGGGATCCCTAAATCGAGCATAACTCGTTTTGCAAAGTCTTTGCTTCCTTCAAGCATCGCTCCTGCAGCGTGGGGTCCAAAACTTGGAATGCCAATTTTTCTTAATTCATCGGATAATCCTGCAACTAATGGGGCCTCTGGGCCGACTATCACTAAATCTACATCTAAAGATTGAGCTAATTTAACCATAGAATCGATATCTGATGCAGATACATTATGATTCATAGCAATCTCAGAAGTACCTGCATTTCCTGGAGCAACATGGACTGAATCTACAGATGGACTTTCTACAAGACCAATGGCAAGTGCATGCTCCCTGCCTCCTCCGCCAACTACGAGAACTGTTCGCCCCATGGCACTGATAGACTGAGGATGCTTCATAATGATTGCACAATCAGTATGGTACTGACTTTAGCCCAATTTTGTATCCAAAAACATTGACCGAACGATGTATTATTGGAGTCAAAATTAACAGCCAAATCATCGACGGAATAAGTTGATGAGAACCATATAACTGATTGGGAAAGAGGACCAAGCCAAAAATAAAGCACACAATAGCGAAAGGAAGAGTATCTAGGAGCGGGGCCTTAGAAGATATCTCTCCTTCTCGCTTTAATCCACGACGACGCTTGACGAATGAACCCAATGAATCTCCAACTAAACTACCGAATCCAAGTACATATCCGATGAAAAAAGCGGAGCCATACAATCCTAAAACTGCAAACCATGGATCCACATGAGGCATAGCCATCAACGGATCATAGAATGGTTTTGATTCTAGAGCATTACCGTTCCACAAGTAAGTTGCAAGCATAGTAAGGATTCCACTCAATAGGGGGCCCCCTAGTAGACCATTCCATGATTTACCATCTCCAAGTAGTCTATTTCCGTCTTTCCAATCCTTTCCACCATCAATGACCCATACTTTCATTCCAGTGATTTTTGGAATCGCTTTACCAAATATCATTGCACCTGTGTTGGAAAGGTATGCAGGACCGTACAGAAGTAACAATGCAAGAACCCCCATTGGATCAAAGACATCAAACAAACCCTCTGGCACCATAACAACAACTCAATGGTTAGGCATTTCAATGATGCTCTTGGACATTAGAAATTTGAACAGTTCGGGGAGATATTGAAACACCTCGAACTATTAGTAGAGGTATGAAGAAGACAATTATGAGGTCATCTCTACTTTTTTTAATGCTAATTCTAATGGGAATCAGTCCTATTGTTTCATCAGTATCTGCAAGTGAACCCCCCGATGGTGGAGCAAGCATTACAATTACAGGAGAGCATACTTGGAGCCAAGATGATAATCTCAATGGAACAGTGATTGTTTCCTCGGGTGCAATATTAACAATTCAATCTGAACTTACTGTATCTGAAGGAAGTCAAATTACAGTTGAAGAAGGAGGAACTATCAATCTTGATGATGGAAAATTAATTGCCGGAATGAACGATGCAGCATATACATGGATGAGAAATAATGACGAAGGAAGTAGGTCACGAATTTACATTGATACTGCACACATATCCCAAGGCGCGACACTCACGATACAGGCATATCAGGGAACAATTCTGGATGGGTTTAATGCAGTCGTAGATGACATTTCTACCCCAATGATTGGGACACAACACAATATGTCATTTGAAGCCTCAGCAGACGGGAAATGGGTTGAATTTACTGGGATTCAATCATTAAATTTGATTCTAGATTCTACATTAATCTTTGAATACGAAGATGGGACCACGCTAAGTTTCGATAATTGGGACGATGCGGGCCTTGATGGTGAAAATTGGATGCTTGCATCAGAAAATAAATTCGATATAAGTATTCTAGGAGAACTGCGGGGAACAAATGCTTCTATTGTAGGGGCAGAAATGATAGTCGATGGGACATTGAACTTCAATGGAATCCTTTCACAATCTACGCCGATTATTGCCAGTAATGACGCACAAATTCACCTAGAAGCAGATATGAGGGACAGTAGAGACGATCACCATGTTACTGCAGGAATAGATACTACGCTCGATTTACAAGGCAGCACTGTCCGAGGTACTCTAGTAGATTTCTGGGAACGTCAATTAGAACAAAAAATTCAATTTCGTGCTAATGAAGTAATGGCTTCAATGACAGATTTTGGTTACCCTCCTGTAACTACGAATCCAATTCCTGTTGATGCTAACGGACTAATGACTCTCCCACAGAGAACTGTAGAAATAGGATTTTCAGATGGAACCATCTGGAATGAACAAGCTACTATTGTGATTAATTCATACAAAACTGCATGGAATGCTCAACTAAGTCCTTACGGGAGCAATGAACCTCTACCAATTGAATCATTGACAAATTACACCTCCTCGAACCTACCAATTCTTTCTATTGACAGTATTATACCTGAACAGGAAACTAACTCTGTAGATAGTCGAATTAAAATGAATGCTACTGTCACTAATTCTGGTGGAGGAGATGCTAGAATTGCTCTCGAATGCTTCCTAGGAAATGGATCTGTAGCAGACGTCGGAGGTTATCCAATTTTGGAGATACCAGGTGGGGAGACTCGTTCTGTAGAATTTAATTGGAATATGTTTGAGCCAGGAAATACTACGATTAACTGCGGAGTTATTCAGCCTTCACAATTAGTCATTGCAGGATCATATGGAGGAGAACCTGTAGATTCAGAAGTTGTGATGTGGACTGCAGCAATCCAACAAGAAAGTGGTTTAGGAGTTTTACCAATCATAGTGGTAGTCTTCATCCTTCTTGTAGGCGCAGGGATTTGGATACTACAAGTATCGATTTCTTCTGAAAAAGAAGAACAAGAACAGAAACTCCGCAGTATGGATGAAGATGAAGGTGAAGATGTTAGTGAATGATTAACATCCAGGAATCCAATTCTCTCGATCCTTCATNTCTTCATTATCGTCTTCAGTCTCGTCTAAACTGTAAGTATATTCGCTGGATGCTGTAGTTGTTTCAGTCCCCCAAAAAGAGTCTTGAGTGATGCTGACTGTAAGAGTATAACAGCCATAATCGCTACTATCCCANTCATCTTTGAGGATTAAGGAAATNNCTTCTTGTNCCACACTTCCTTGAAGCTGCAACTGTGAGCCCCAATCACCAACTATAGCGGCACCACTCCCATAGGCGCCCCCGTCTGAATCCCATGTCGCAGAAGAACGTGTTACTTCTACGACTGGATAGGAGATGGCTACCCCACTAGGCCCAGACATTGTGGCAGTGAGATTGTAATTAGCCAGGGGCATTGCCACAGGAGATGCAGCAGAAGACAAGCCTGATGATACACTCAATCCTACTCCTACCAGACATCTCTCAATATTTGGATCATCACAATTAGATGACATAACGTTGCTCACTCCGGTTTCTGCGCCTGTAATTGTTCGAGTGAGGAAATTCGCATCAAGGGTACGCTCCCATTCCAAATCACCTACTGTGACAGTCACTGAGTAATCTTGACCTGAATCTCCGAGAGCATTTCCTGAATAAAATGCAGATGTATCTACACTAAACGANCCATGCTTTCCATAACCATCAGTCTGATCGATAGTGAATGAGTGGGTAGAAGAATAAACAGAAGCGGAACCATACGTAATTGCAACAATCGCATCATGGGATCCTGAACCGCCATTCTGACGGATTGTAACCTCAAATGCAGAACCATCTTCTTCATAATCCAAGCCACCAAATGACATTGTTCCAACCAACACATTTCCTAAAAGTAGAGGAGGTAAAATTAGCAAGAATGTTACAACCACAACTAGAATACTTGAAGTCATTTTGACTCCACCAGATTCCAATGGATTCTTGATATCTAACTGCCACCAAACAACCCCTGCCGTTGCTATGATTATCAACCATAGATATGAAGACAACTCGCCTGGAAGATATACATCAAACCACATAATCAAGAAATAAGGTATTATCATTACCAATCCNATCATTTTGAGTGAATCACCCATNGTTATTTCTTTTCTGGAATCCTCTGAACCAGATTTGTCCCGTGGTGAAAGGAGTCCTGAATCCGTGGATGCAGTAAGTACCTCTTCGACCACTTCTTCTTCGACGCGATCTAATAATCCACTAGNNNNTTTTTGGCCTCTCTCATATGCATCTATAATCGCGGAAGGGTCGTTAACAATATTGTCCCCTTGGTGCACAGAGTCTTGGTAACCATCTTTCTCGACCTTGTCTAAGAGTCCGTCTGACATGATNGTACCTGCACCCTCGGAGGTTATCAAACCGTTGGCNGTTAGATAATCACTGACGTGATTTATGAGTCTTGGAGAAAACGCCGACTATCGTAAAATTACAGAAGCAAAACGGGGAGTCCATCATCTTCAACATCTTCGTCATCAGTAATATTGGTACGCCGAGCTATTGCTGCAGCTGCGAGGCCAATCATCATTACAGAACCAATCATTTCGAATCCAGGAAGATAAATTCCTCTAATGTAAATGGTTACCATCTGAACTTGGTAATTAGGAATCCCTTCAGTTCTCACAGAATAATCACTNGTTGCTTGGAATTGTAATTGATAGTAAATATCTGACCAACCTTGAACCTTTGGAGTACGCATGATTACACGTACGTTATCGGGAGGAGCCTGAGCTTCTATTTCAGTGGACACCTGCGGNAGAGATATCTGGAAACCAGCATCTTCCAAATCTTCACGGTTAGCTACATCAATATTGAATCGATCGTATGCGTTACCATCGTTGTACACCTTGAAGTTGAATGTGTAGTCAACCTTNGGCCTAAGTTGCTTGAAAGGTTCATCAGCCTCTACTCTTAGACGACTGAACTGCTTGATTACNACAAGTACGGAGGTGGTCTTAGGAGTACATGTTCCGCAAGGAACCCCAGTTGCAGTATCTACACGGGCAGTAATCGAAACCGTTCGTTGACCTTCAGCCATTCTTTGGTCACCTCTTACCGATACTTCGAACGTTACTTCTTGACCTGCGCCGACTGTAACCGTACCGGGAGCAGCATAAGCTAGACCTCCAGCAGTAACTGTTATNGCCACATTTTCAGAATATGCAGTTGGATTGTTCAATGTACAATAGGTGGTACCGGTTCTCGCAGCACCAGGAAATACNTCGATTGGGAAGTTTGCTGGAGAACAAACAATACCAATATCTGGATTCGGAGAGGCTTGAGCAGTTACATTTCCTGCTGCTCCTGCCCACATACTGAAACCGTAGATTAACATAAACACCAAAACAGTACGGACTGACTTCACGCTATCACCANTACCCCGTGGTAACCACTCCGTATTAAGAAGTTGGCCCCTAGATGTGGGACTCTAGATACCATTAATCAGAAGTCGTCCAAATCTGAAAAATCTTCAAATTCGTCACTAAATGATACAACTTTACGTCGACGCATCGACCTCATAGCAATAAAAATGATAAGAATTGTAATCAGAAGACCCGCGACCGAAATACCTCCATAAAGTAGTGCAGTATCGTCACTCCCTAAGGAAATAATAGGTTCNGGAGCACCATCAGAACGTAAAGTAAACTGGATTGTTTCTGAAACTGTAGCATCATTCTTCGATGTAATNACTACTAANACGTCAATATCTGTTTCAGGNACTTCNGAAGAGGCATAAACCTCGAATGTGTAAGGNATCTGTTCCTTTGGTTNCAATTCTTCAGTACTATTCAAAATAAATTGAAACCCTAACGATTCTAGGCCGCTAATATTCTCAATATCCACAGAAAATTCATCATCACTATTTCCTTCATTCGNTATATCAAGAACGACCTCTCCAGTAGTATCTACTTCAAGATTCAATGTTCCTGTTCTTGATGACACAGATAATTCAGAAAATTGTAGAATCTCAACTTCAAATGTATCTGAATCTTCTCCGCATCCAATTGTACAAGGGACTCCNTTAGCTTGAGTCACACTAGCATTAATATCAACAGAATAAGAACCTGGCAAATGAGATCTAGTAGCACGGATAGTAATTTCAATTTCTTCTTCCGAACCCGGATCTAGATTGACGCTTTCAGGTACAGAATATGATAGNACATCAGAAGACACTGAGAACTCTATCGTCTCACTGAAAAGAGTGTCATTTGAAACGGTACAACTTACNATAGTGCTACCAGTAGACACNGATTTTGTATTAATATCATGTGGGCCATCTTCGCATTCAATAGACACTGAAGGTAATGGAGATGTTTGAGCACTGATATTAGGGNTCAACAAAACGAATATTGACAGCAACAACAACCTGTTCATCGTTCTTCCGAAGGGCTTCACTATTGAATCTCTTTCCCCAAAATTGGTGGACCCGACCGGATTTGAACCGATGACCACCGCGTTATGAGCGCGGCGCTCTAACCAACTGAGCTACGGGTCCTNANTGTCCGTGAACNANTTNAGNCATGAATCTGTTGNATCANAAGTTCANNGTANTTTTCACAACCTCTTCACANGCNTTNCGNACACTAGAAGGAACNAANACCATGGTGTCATGAACCGTTTCAGTAATTGCAGCCGCAACAGATGAAATATCTGCTATGTCTTTCCCATCTACTAGACGTATCCCACTTTGGTATGGCCTATACCCAACATTGTCTACTCTGGCTAAAATGAGATCCCTTACAGGATCATAACCAGCGGATGATATTTCTGCAGATATTGCAATCATACACCTTTCGACATGCTCAGGAGTTAGACCTGGTATCCTAATTCTCTTATGGAATGAATCTCTTGATAGTATCCTATCAACCCAAAATCTGAGTTCTTGATCCTTTGAGTTCCTCCATGAAGAAATTGCAGAGGAGACGACTGAATCGTCAATAGAAAGATATCCAGGGACATCTAAATCAGAAGAAAGTAGCATCCCTCTTATTGCATCACTAATTTCTAATCTATCTGATGAAGCAAGTTCTCTTGCTCGACGTAATGCCTTTCTATGGTATTCAGAAGTAAGTATGTTTAATTTATGGAAATATACTAATTTGTACATATGTAATCTAGTAAGTAAATACGATTCAACGGCAGGTACTCCGTTAGGATGTAATCGTAATGACCCATTTTCATCTAATCTTAAAGATCTGAAAATTCTCTGTACATCATAAGTCCCAACATCTGCACCTGAATGATATTGATCTCGTAGCAAGTAATCTAAGCGATCAACATCTAACTGACTACTAACTATTTCATGTAATGCAATAGGATGAACTCTACCTGCATATATGTCTTTTAATCGGGATATTCCAGATTCTCCAATATTCTGAATGAGGGCTTTGCGTAAATCATTATTTGGGTCATCAATAATTTTCCAACCCCATGATTCATGTCCATGGAATGTCATGAAAATTGTTCGATCTTCCAACATATGAGAATAAGGTGGATGTCCAATATCATGCAATAATGCAGCATATCGAACTAGTTTAGAATCAAGTTCAGAAATCCAACCAGGATGTAATTTCTCTAGCCTTTCTACGATCAAAGAAGCCAAATGAAATGCCCCTAATGAATGAGAAAAACGCGAATGTGTTGCCCCAGGGAATACTAGATCACAAGTAGATAATTGCTTTATTCGATGAAGACGTTGGAAAGTAGAAGTATCAATTAACGATTTAACATCGTCAGATATTCGAATATCTCCATACAATGGATCTCTGATTACTCGCACCTCGGCCGCACGTGCCTCAACCTCATCTGACCCCCCACTCATATCTATCCATCACATATGTCAGGCATCAATCGTTCGCCATGTCCATACTCCTATCGGCACACTATAGAAAATTACTGACAATATCCAACAAACAATACTTCCATACCATACTCCTAGAGCAGGAAAAATGAAGATACAGATTAAGGCATAAATCGAAACAGAAGATGAACCAAGCATCATTGGACCAGTAGCACCTACTGGAACTGCTCTGCCTTGAGCTAACCATAGAGAAACCATGGTTGTAAGAAAAATTGCAGGGAAAACGGATACAACTCCACTAATGAATGGAAGACCAAGTCCTGCAATCCATACAGATAACCCAATTGCACCCCCAGCTGCTACACCCCTCATCATGATTGAAAAAAAACTAACAGAATTAGAACCAGATGGGGCTTTTTCTCCCTCTGAAACTGCAAAATAACCTAAACTAAACGCGAAAAACACTGCGATGCCTCCGATATAAATTGGATCAATTAAGTAAGAAATTTCTTCAACCATAACAGTAGAAATACCTGCAGTTACTAACCAAAAAATTACTGAGAAAATTGCAACAGCGATTACAAGATATTCTTCAGGAAATTTGTTTTCAAGATACCTTGGGAGAATACGCCAAGAACCTAGGAAAAGAACGTTCAACAGCATCCCAATTGGGACCATTGACATTGCTGCTGTGAATGAAACTATATCACCATTAACTCCTATCCAAATACCAATGCTTGCAGGTACAATTGTAGTTGGAAGAGTAATAATCCCGCCTATAGCGCCCCCTCTACGTTCAATGAAAACTGTTGCTAAAATTGCAACTATCCCTGCCATCACTGATGACAATACAATACTACTAAATCCTAATTCCATGAAATCGGCTCATTCATCGAGTAATCGTTGGATAAGGTCTGCCTTTCTACCAGAAGTTGACATATTGCGTTCTGAAAGAATTGCTTTCAATTCTATAACCGTCATCTGAGAATAGGTCACTTCAGAACTTTTCAGATTATTATGTGAAGTTAAAATTACACTATCAAACTCTTCTTTGAAATCAATATCAGAAGGACCCTCTTTTTTCTCTTCAAAGGGAATTTCTTCGTAATTAGAATTCCTCAAAAGAATGATTAGTAAACCCCCGATAATTGTAGACATTAGTACAATTATTGCAGATAATGCGAAGACTGCGCTTGAAGTTTCTTCTACTACATCTTGAATTGGTTCTGAACCCATGACATGAATATGAGTAACCATATTCGCTGAGGCATTAGGACCACGAATTGAACGTAGCAGAATTGTGTGATTCCCTTCAATTTCTACATCGGGTAGTTCTTGTAATCTATCAACTAACATTGTATGAGTTACTGTTGCCTCTTCATCGCCCAAATCATGACCCACAAGGTCCATCCAAGTATCTCGCATATCCCATGTTCGCCATTGAACTTCAACAGGGTTACCAGTAAGAGAATAATCAATTCCATCCCCAGGAGAAACATGTATCTTATTGTCTAATGTAGGCTCAGAAATGAGAGATATGTTCATTCCCATGTCAAGACCATAGACATAGTTAGCTGCTTCAGCAACAGATTCAGGTGAACGAGTTTCACCATGACCATAGACATTATTCTGACGATTCTTTGGAATTAGATCTTCGGCACATGGTTGATTCGCAAGCATATAGTGGCATTGACGGTAAATTGATGTCTCTTGCATGATATTACGGACATCGAAGGGCGAAATATCGGGATTTGCCTGATACATTAGTGCAGCTAGCCCAGCAGCACCTGGTGTAGCCATACTAGTTCCAGACTTGGCAGTGTATCCAGTACCTGTGTTAAAATCTGGAGCCATAACGTCGGAACCGATAAAAGCAATATTTGGCTTAACTCGATTCTCTTCTGTTGGACCTTCGCTAGAATATGGTGCAATTGCTCCATTTTTATCTAATGAACCGACTGTGATGACATCTTCTGCGCTTCCAGGAGTACCGATTGTTCCAGGTCCTGCACTATTACCTGCTGCTATGAAAAGAGCTATGCCTTCGGCCATCATTCTGTTACCCATTCGATTGACTGATTCTTCTTCTGAAGAAGTCCATTCAATAGCGCCAGGGCCACCTAGACTCATACTGGCTGCACGTATGTTGAATACATGCTTTTTCTCAACAGTCCATTCCATTCCAGCCATTACAGTAGCGAAAGAACCAGACCCCCCGGAATCGAGTACCTTGACCCCTACCAATTGTGCTTGAGGTGCAACTCCAACATGGACCATCTCAGGTGCACCCGTTCCTGCAGTAATTCCTGCACAATGAGTACCATGTCCTTGGTCATCATAGGCCTTGACTTCTGTACCATTTGTCAGAGCAGGGGTATTTACTGGGTCATAGAAGGCAATTACTTTCGGATCATCAGTCTCATTGTTATCATCAAGATCATCTAAACCAGCATGATCAGAATCGATTCCTGTATCAATAATAGCAACAACTGAACCTGTTCCTGTGTAACCTGTTTCCTCCCAAACAGTATCAACTCCATGATATGGGACTACATCTTCCATCTGAACTTCGAGGCGTCCATCTAATTCTACTAACACTACTCCTTCTATCTCAGTTAAATCGAACAAATGATCTACTGCTACTTTACCCGCTATTGAATCAATCAAATGATATCTCCATTGAACTATGAAGTCAATAGAAGTCTCTAACAAAACTTCATCCTCTTCTGTAGGAGTATGATCAAAATCAACAATTACTCCGATACGTCCATCATCATCGACCCAACCACCGCCACTCATTCCGGCAACGGCCATCCATACAGCATCATGAATTTGATCTCTATCCTTATCCATATTCGTCGTTTCCCACCATGGTAAATCGCCAACTGAAGATTCTTCTGCGGCCATTGCTAAAGGGGCTGAAATCGGGACTAGAAAAAGACACATCACAACAATTGCGAACAAGCCAGAGAGGCCCCTCATTAGCGGTAACATGACTATGGGTAATAGGAGGTACTCAAGAAACCAACGCAAAAGAGTGCGTACTAGCGACGGAATCAAGCGGAGATAGGGTATCCGAGTGATATGAGGGGAGGGGAGAGGATACGTTGTATCGCGATATCTACTCTCATTATATTGCTCACGTCTACTGTATCGAGTGCTGAAGTGATGTCTCCAGAATGGACCGATGGAGATACTTTTGTGTATATTGGATATGACACATTTGCAATTGAAACTATGAATCAATATCTAGCGAACGGTAGTACTCCTGAATCAGTAGATAGAATTGGAAATGACCGATTAACAACCCGATATAACGGAAACGATGACTGCACCAGAACGGCATGGGACGGAGAATGCTCTAAAGCGACTCAAACCCATGAAATCGAGTTAATTGCAAATTGGACAAATCAAAGTACGTTGTTTGAATCAGACCAACTTTTCGTTAAAATCAATACTGATAGACAAGTATGGGAACCAGTGGATAGAATCGGAATTATTTCTCCATTTACTGATGTCAAAACAATTACTCTATTCATGGTGAACTTCACAGTAGGAAGCGAACAAAATTCTGTAGAAGTAGAGGCAACAATTTGGTCAAATTCTACTCGTTCAGGAGATTGGCCAGAACAATTCAGAACTGGAGATTCTTGGACTCTAGAAGAAGAAACAGAGACTACAACTTCAATTCGAACACGCGAAAATGGTGGCCCGTGGAATGAAACAGAAAAAGTGACGACAAGTGAGGTTATCAGTTCAATATGGACAGCGGGAGAAGAATCCGATATTTATGTCGGTGAAGGTTCTCAAATTAAGGAATCAACTACTGTTGTCACGATTGAAGAAACTGGAGGCCTTCGTTCTGACAAGTTATGGGTCCATGATGAAGGATATGTACTGCAACAAGAATCTAGAATTGATGGGAAGGTGACCCTAGTCTTACAAGTAATTGAATGGTCATATAACTATGAAGACGCTAGAAATGTACAAGTCACCGGAAGTGATCGAACTGGGACAATTTTTGCATTTATTTTAGTCGGGATTGCTTTAGCAACTATACTAGGTTGGGTCGGTTTTCGAGCTTACAATATTGTGAAAGAAGCGGATTATATCGACAACATTGCTGAGAAGGTTGTAGATTTAGATCGTAACATAAGAGAAAAGGGAAGAGATTCAGAGGCGAATCAACCGCGAGGCTTGCTCAGTAGAGATACTGAAATCTCCGATGAGATTGATAATCTCTGAAACAGTTTCACCCCTAATCAGGGCACCCATCGCAGAGCCTTGAATAGTAATTTCAGCAGCTCCACAAGCAGTGTATGTTAGAGTAGAAGAGTCATGTCCGATACAAGCAATAATCGCATGACTGGACCAATCAGATACAGAAACTGTACTATCTTCCAAAGTAGTAGAATTTATTGACAAAACTAATTCCCCATCTGATGTGGAAGATTCAATCGTTTCATCCATAGTGTATAGGTGAACTGTACGNGACGTTGGAGAGCCATCGGAAGATCTTGTTGAAACAGAAACATTGAGAGGCAATTCTTTTCCAATATCATCCGACCCTAATTCCACAATAACTTCAGGAGGGACTTGTGTACCTGGAGTAGTACCCGCAGGAGAATATGAAAGAAGATTAAAGGTCCCTTTTACGCCGTTTAAGCCTACATCTTCAGTAAACCAATATACATCATTTTTGACATCAGGACAATAATGATGCTCTTCGACTAAATTTCCATCAGAGGCTTTTTCGGAAATCGAAATCGATTGAGAAGGACAAGGGTAAGAAATTAGCGAGGATTCAATTCTCTTCGCAGGCTGAGTCTCTCGTTCAGTATTATTGACAACTGGATCCCCTGGAAAGGAAACCAANCCNTCGCCATCCCAGGANGTAGTACGTTCTATCGAAAGAAAATGAACATCAGATTCTCGAATAGGAAAATCATAGAATTCATACGAAGGCGAGTAAGAGGTGTTCTCGATAACATCTGCCATATCCAACTGAATTGGACCTGCTGAAAAATCAATATCAAAGTCTCTTGAAATATGTACAATTGCCAAATCAGAAACTCTTACACGCATTACTTCAGCCATCCCGATGAGTAAATCACCTGAGATATCTACCGGACCTTGGGGAAATACACCAGATCCAGACGCTCCGAGAATAGTCGAAACAATATATTCCGGTGAAGAACCGCCTACTGAAGACTCATAGATTGCAGTAATAGTTCTTGTAGCAGTCCCTGTTAGTATGTCTAAAGAAGCTCCTTCAATTGTTTCTGCTTCTTCGACTAAAGAAACCGCATCTAAAGAAACAGCATAAGTCCAAGAATCGCCAATTGACCAAACGGGAAGAGAGGCAAGTAATTCACTACGATTTATGTCATTTGTAGTTTGATTTCCTTCATCGAACATCGATTGATTATACGTTTCCAAAGGAANAGATGANGGGGNAGAAAGTGGAAACATAAGCATGAGGATTAACATCAGAGAGGTAGCTATCCTACTCCACTTCATGAACCTCGGAGAAGGTAGTCACAAATAGCCACGTCGGCTAATTTCTATTCTTCAAGCATTTTTCTGAAGACAGTAAGTTGAATTGTCTCGCCCTACAGCANGGGGGTATGGCTCGCATGTGGGTGATGTTCCTAACCTCACTACTTTTGGTCATGACAATGAACTTCTATGCCGTTGTCAGAGAACCAGATCTTGTAGATATTGAAGACCTGCCAAATTATCCTAGAGAGACGGTCAAAATCGAGGGGATCNTAACTTCATGGATTAGGGACCCNTATGGCGATGGAGACGATAGAATTGACATGCAAGTTATGGATAGGGAAGATGGGTATACAGTCGCAGAAGTTCGTTGGGTTAAAAATGGATATATCAATGAATCAAATCTACCTGAAATAGGATCAATAGTATATGTCGAAGGAGAGATTGTTGAATGGAATGGAAGCATCTGGTTACAATCTAGTGGAAGAGGAGCAGTCTACCAAAAAGAAGGAGTTAGCGTTGCTCCTTCTTGGACCAGCATGTCAGATTTGGCCAAAGATCCTTTAGCATTTGATGGAGAATCAATAACCGTAGAAGGATACGTTGGAAAGGCTCTAGCCCCAAATCTCACTAGACAATCATTTTATCTCCAAGATAATCCATCATACTCAAACGCAGATCATATGCTATATGTTAGACTTGAAGGACGAGTCTTAGAACACTATGAAGCAGGAAGTAAAGTTCGATTAACTGGATGGATATTATTCGACTCTAGAAATTTAAGATTCCAAATGTTNTCACAAGCTACAAACTTAGTTGTTCAACAAGAAGCAGGACCAGTGCATTTGAGATGGTCAGCTGATGCCACGACCTTATCATATGACATCGGAAAAATGGTAACAATTGATGGTACTCTTCGTTCTGAATCAACTGGACTAATGCTTAGAGGACCTACTGCAGATGATGCATTGTGCGCAATAATTTCTGGAACGGATTCCCCACCAATCGATGAATATCGAGAAAAATGGGAAGGTAGNCTAAGATGGGATAATGGAAAAGCAACCATTTGNATGGATATTGATTTAGGAGATCAACCAACATCGGAAATTCCTAGAGAAAATATCACTTCATTAGAAGACATTGCGCTAGATCCATTCAGGTATGCGAATTCATCCCATACTATTGAGGGATACATTTCGAATCCAATCTGTCCAGACTATCTAAAGGGGTATATCCAAGATTATCCCGCTTGGACTGCAGGTATGGTAAAGATNAGGATTGAANTATCTGGAGCCCGTTCAGAATGTCTTGAANCAGGTCAATCAGTTAGAATGATTGGAACAGTAGTGTGGGATGTNGAAGATGCTAGATTAGTAATCAGAACCTCTGAAATCAACCTAACTGGGTCAGTTCCAGGGTATGTTACTCTAACGTGGGGAGAATCTTATTCNGATTGGAGATGGGAAGAAAACAAACGAGTAGAATTATACGGAATTATTGAAGAAATCGATAATGGAACAAAACAAGTACTTCGACAACCAGGTACGAATCAGACAATATGTATTATNGGCGATGGAACTGAAGCTTCACAATTTGGAGAAGANGCGCCTACTCTAACATGGAGAGGGCGATTAATCTTGGAGAACGATATGGGTGGTACAAGTAGTGCATGGACATGTATCGACATTAGAGGTCATAGCCAGACTTGGGCATAACCAAGAGGAATTTCGATGTTATTAGAAACGTACCTGTATGACCTATTTTGGTTATTCATGGCTTTCGGAGCCGGAGCGATTCTNGGTACATTTACAGGATTAATACCAGGTTTTCACGTTAACAATGTAGCACTAATNGCTGTATCTCTAACGCCNATTGCAATTGGAATCGGTTTACCTTTAGACATCATTGCAGGNATGATAGTTTNCTGTGGAATGGTGCATACATTTCTGAATTATATCCCAAGTGCNCTCGTAGGAGCACCTGATGACAATATGGCCTTAGCATTACTACCGGGACATAGGATGTTGGTGACTGGTCAAGCCGCCCAAGGAGTAGCATATTCTGCCAGAGGATCTCAAATGGGAATGATCATGGCAATTCCACTTCTTGTAGTNGCAAGACTTCTNTTCGGTGACAACCCCGGACTAAACTGGTTTGAAGGTAGTAGAGACATACTCCCATGGCTTTTNCTNNGCATCTCAAGTTTTCTACTTTTAACTGAGACTACAAGATTACCTTGGCCCTCAATTCTACAAAAAGCAACGNCATGGATGAGAATNCCTCTTCCTAAGCCTATTCGANTCTCATTCCCAATTTTTGCATACAGGTACGAGCGTGAATGGGATTCTATTGATTTAAGATTAGGAAATTCATCTCGTAAAGCCGGAATTTTCGTAGCATTGTGCTTCTTTCTNCTATCTGGNTTCTANGGTTGGGCTGTATTTGAATTACCTGCAAGATCTCCGGTTGGGATGCCTTCAGCAACTCTGTTAATGCCGAGTTTAGCAGGATTATTCGGAATCGCTAATCTGATTGACATTTATGTCACTACATCTGAAATGCCAAAACAAGAACCAAATTGGGATTTACCNCCCATGAAACCATTGGCNGTACCAACTTTTCTATCCGCAGTGGTATCTTCAGTAATGGCAATTTTACCAGGGATGACCGCTGCTCAAGCAACAGTTGTTGTAATGTCTATGCGAAATATAGCAGGAAGATTNAGAGACCCNAATTTNATTCCTGCAGATTTCGAATATTCTCCNTCAAATNGAGATATGAGNCCTGANGAAATGTTAGCNGAGCGTAGAAAGCTGTTCATGGAAGANATATCNGGAGTTTCNATTGANGANGATGAAATAGAAGACATTACTAAAACCAGAGAAGTAGAAAATTCCGATGAAACTGACTTCGACGAATTAATTAAAATTGCAGAAAATACATCTGAATCTTTTGATGAAAACGAGAAAACTTCTACTCAAGATCTGGAAGTGATTGCAGTTCTCTCCTCAGTAAATACTGCTGTAACTGTGATGGTTCTTGGTTTTCTATACATGGTTGGAAGACCACGTTCAGGTGCAGCACTAGCTCTCAATATGATTTATCCAATTGATATTTGGGGAACTTTTGAACC
>PAOK01000001.1 GCA_002708015.1 Methanobacteriota archaeon | reverse complement strand
GAACATGGGGATATGACTTTGGAAGAAGCGTCGCATTATGTTGAACAACGAATGATGAAAGATGAAAAGAGATACCTTCGAGATGTGTATTGACCCGATTTCATCATCAACCTGTTTGTCCTGGTAACATCATGTTCAACCGGGTGTTGATTGCGAACAGAGGTGAAATCGCCCTCCGAATAGGTCGTGCGTTGCGTTCTTTGGGGGTAGAAGTTTGCATGATTCATGGTCGAGAAGATCGGCTTTCTACTCCAGTACGTTTTTCAGATGATTCTCGACCAATTTTACGTTCAAATCCCCTTGATTCATATTTGGATATTGAGGCAGTAATCGATGCTGCTAAGTCAATGGGCGTTGATGCAGTACATCCAGGGTATGGTTTTTTAGCAGAAAATGCAGATTTTGTTCGTAGATTAGAAGAGGAAGAAATTACGTTTATTGGTCCTTCTTCTGATGTTATTCGATTACTTGGAGATAAAATTGAAGCTCGAAAGGCTATGGAAGCAGCAGGACTCCCTGTAGCTAAGGGAAGTAGTGAACCGGTTTCATCCGCAGATGAAGCCGTAACACTTGCCTCAGAAATAGGTTATCCTGTGATAATCAAAGCAGCAGCGGGAGGGGGAGGAATTGGAATGCAAATTGTGCACGAATCTTCTGAATTTTCATCTGCCTTGAATTTGTGCCAATCTAGGGCAAGAAGTGCATTTGGTGATGACCGAGTTTTTGTTGAGAAGTACATTGAAGGTGCACAACATATTGAATTTCAAGTTCTTGCTGATGGCAAGAATGCCATTCATTTTGGAGAAAGATTCTGTAGTATTCAGAGAAGACATCAGAAATTGTTGGAAGAAGGGCCTTGGCTTTCTGACGAAGTTCGTTCAGAAATTGGATCAAAAGTATGTGCTGGGGCTGAAGCAGTTGGATATCGTGGCTTAGCCACGTTTGAATTTCTTAGAGATTCAAATGGCGATTTCTATTTCTTAGAAGTAAATCCTAGAGTACAAGTTGAGCATACAGTGACAGAGATGATTACAGGAGAAGACATGGTTCAACTTGGGATTCGTGTCGCAGCGGGAGAATCTCTTCCTTTGGCTCAAGAGGATGTGAAATTTAACGGTCATGCGATTCAATTCAGAATAAATGCCGAAGACCCTAGAAATTTTGTTCCCTCACCTGGAAAACTCTGGGAATGTCATTTTCCTGGAGGTGTGGGAGTTAGGGTAGATACACATGCTCATGTTGGCTATGATATGCCTGGATGCTTTGATTCATTACTTGCTAAGATGATTGTATGGGGGAAGGATAGAAACGAAGCCATTGCTCGAAGTAGAGCGGCATTGACTGAGACAGTAATCATTGGAGTAGATACTGTAATTCCCTTACATCGTGCAATACTAGATGAGAGAGATTTTTTGGATCGAAGGGTGACAATTCGTTATTTAGAGAATCATCCGAGTATACTTGAAGAATAATTCGTTATCCAAGTCTTCTCATACCTGGATATTGACTATTGTCCTCCGAATTTTTTGTTGGATTCAAGTCTTCTAATTTTAACAAATTAGTGTCAATTGAAGTATCTCGTTCTGAGATTGTTGCTGTAATTGATTCCATTGCTGCAGAATATCCATCACCTCTCTTTTCTCCTCCAGAATTTCTTGATGATGCCTCTATTGCAAGTGAGGATCTTTGTGCTTGATGATCTTGATCACTTCTAAGACGTAGTAGCCCCATAGCTCTTCGAGATGCTCTCTGAGGATTGAACGACCTTAGTAAATTGATTACTGTACTCGATCTATTTCTAGTTGGGCGTTTAATTACTAATCTAGATTGATGGTCAGGTCGTCTTAACATTCTAGAAAAACTAGGATATTCTTTCAATTCATTTGGCATTTCATCTTTAGAATCTTGAGAGATTAATTCTGCTTCTATAATTTCATTCTTCTTTGCATCTGCAACTAATCCTACGGATCTGCACTCTTCTCTTACTGCTTCAGAGGTTGGGGGCGGAAGAATCGATGATGACGGGGCAAATTGATCCTGTGCTTGTCGTATAAGTTGCATACTGCTCAGTGGNCTNGTAGGAACTGGAAGATGTCTTTCTTCTTGTTGATTTAACGATGTTACTTCAGCATACGTTTTTTGTGCTAATTCNAGATCTTCTTGGATAGATGGTCGTCCATAATTAGATGTTATTGGAGTACTTTCTTTTTCTTCTATTGAACCAAATAAATCCCCAAAAATACCTCCNTCAGAAATTGTACTTTGTTCATTATAATTTGGAGCATCAAAGGCATTTGAAGCATTTCTGAATTCTTCATTTGTACTGGCTAATGCTACATTCGATCTTTCTCTGTGTGCTGAACCAAAAATCCCTGATTCAGGCATCTTCTCAGTAGATCCTTGAGTCGAAAATGTAGGATTAGGTAAATCAAATAATGTTGCATCGAAAGAGAANTCATTTTTCTCAAATGTCTGAACTTCTGAACTTGGATTATCATTTTCTCTAAATCCCCCTATTCCTGTATGAGTTGCTAATGCCTTTGCAAGATCCATTTCACTATTCATCCTAGACACGAATTCATCATGTAGTGACGGTTCTAATGTTGAATTAACTCTTATCTCTGCTCTTGTTTCTGAAAGAGATAATCCATCTAGCATCATTTCTAAGAATTGATTAAGACGAATTAAATTCTCTGTACGTCCAAGTACACGATATCTATCTCCATTTTTTGTATCAATGATAAGTTGATCTTTTCTGAAAACAAGCCAAATTAAGATTATAGCGATTGAAATTGCTATTGGATAAATATTGAAACCTGGGGGGGCAAGTCTGATTCCATAAATCAGTAATAACATTGAGAAAACAGCCCACCCCCATGGAATAGCTGCTTTGGACGTTATTCTGATAGATTCTAATGCACTTAGACTCAGTCTAATTCCTCTTCCATCTGAACGATATAACTTCAATCCCTCATCTGAAATTGTAGTGCGAAATCGCCCTTCGTTTCCGACCAGCCGAAGAGAGCCGAAAGATTCGGCATCATCCTCTTCTGGTCGGACCCCTATGGGTCCGTCTTCAGAGTGCATCCAGAGCGAAGATGTTCACTTTTGACTTAAACATTTTATCATTTTCACTGAAAAATTGGTTAGTTTCTCAAATCATTCTAATTTGCCGATTATTCTTTTTTCATATTTGTGGCGTTCCCTAATATTCTCATAGGAGCAGAGTCTAATTGGCTAAGAACTACTCTTCTATCGGAATTTTTTCTGATTGTGATAGGGGAATCCCATTCAATAAATATTTGATCAATGTCAAAACTCTTTACTCGGCCTACTACAAATTGTAAATCTGTAGATGCATGAATAACCATCCCAACTTCGATATTTCTTTTTTGGAATGGTGCTCTGATAAAGGTTAGAGAACTTGAGTTATGAGTTTCAAACATTTCTTCATCACCACTTATTGATATGAGAACTCCTCTTTCAAGAGCACCTTCTTTCATATTTCTTATCGCAACTCCAACTCTATCTCCTGAATTTGCAATATCTACATCTACATCCATTACTTGGAGAGAACGAATTACTCCTGAATATCCTCCGGGAGTCACAATTACATTGTCGTGTTTTTTGATTGAACCACTCTGAACAGTTCCTATGGCTACTAAACCAACACCTTTGACATTGAAATGTTGATCAACTGGAACACATGATGTTTTTGCGGATCTTTGACTACGAACTTCATNGAGGTCGTCAAGAAAACTCCAAGCGATTTCTTTTACATGATGAGGATCAAATTGCTCATTGATTTTCCATGATTTCAATCCTGCTTGATCTAAAATTGTTTTAACCTGATCTGGATCTACCCATCCTCCTTCTTCAGGGTTAATTACGACTAATCCTCTTTCTATTCCTGCAACACTTGAAGCTACCAATACTTCCCCTATCGAAGCATCTACTTTCTTAATTTCAATTATTGCAGCATCGGCAATGTCTAAACTTCCAAGTAACGGTCTCATTTTTTCAGGATGTTTCCTAGGTCTTAGGAAAGTAAGAGCATCTTGTATGTCTCCTCTTTGTTCTTTGTAAATATATGATTCAACATCTCTGTCGTCGGTTTTTTTACCTAATTCTCTAGCAAATGATTCATCTGAAAAGCATAATATATTCAGGACAGACATTTTCTTCACATCAGTAAATCAATAGTTTTCAATCCGAACGTTTCATAGCATTTCTGGCATTTTNTGCACGTGTCCATAATTTCTCTTCTTCTTCAGAAGATGGACTGAATTGAGGGATGGGNATTGGTCTCATTTGCGAATCAATTGCGACCATAAAAAAGAATCCTTCACANATTTCTTCTCGTTCCCATTCACTTCGATTTAATCTTCGTGCNATTACATGTACTCCAGCGGTATGTGTGCTTGTATGGACAACNTTTGCAGTNGTTTCGATTAAATCACCTTGGAAAGCGGGTNTTTTGAATTTTAAAGCGTCTATGGAGATTGTAACAAATTCTCTATGAGCAAATTTACTCGAAACCATACCAGCAGCAGTATCCATGATACTTAGTAGTCTTCCTCCAAATAATGTATTATACGAATTAGTATGTTGGGGAAAAACCTCATCCATTTTGGTGACTGGTTCTGTGGAATATGGCTCGTTCATTGATACTCCGTCGTAGCCCCTCTCATTTCAATAAAGCCATAATTAGAGTGATAGAATTGGGTTTATTGAATGATTTAGTATATACAAATTATATGCTCAAAGATGAGTGGTGTTTTAAGCCAACGAAACGTCCACAGTATACCCACCGTACGGTGAGGAGTGGTTGAAAATGAATGGAACGAACAGAACTCAACGCACGCTGGCGATTTTTATTACCGTGTTAATGCTGACAATGGGATTGGCTCAGGCCGCCTCGGTGAATACTTATTCNAATGGTCAATCTAGTGTTGATATTTCTCTAGATGATCCTTCGACATATACTGATTCAACATCAGGATCAGTTAGTTTACCAGAGGGAGAAACTGTAAACGCAGCAGCTATGGTTGTTTCTACAGATTCAGTAAACTATGGATACGCTGAACGTTATGACGCNTTTTCAACTGGTTACGGGTCCTTCTTGTGGAATCCATTGTACAACGGTGGCTTNACACAATATTCCTCTACAAGTGATTTCACTGAAGACGAATCAACTCTTTCTCTCTTTTCTCTAGGGTACAATGAAGATTTTGAAAGTCCAGTAAATTTCAATGTTGGACCGCCCATAGACGGCGTTCCTGAAGATAACTGGGAAATCGGACAAGTAGAGAACGGCTTTCCAATCCCCCGTTGCGGATCAGGAGACAGTTGTTATGGAACAGACTTTGATAGTGTTGATTACCGCTTAGGAATTGGTGAATATCAATACGAATTGACCACTGAATCTGAGTATGTTTGGGCTGGAAAATCTTCTGCATCATTCATGTCTTTCCATAATCTGTATTACAGAAGTGCAGGTGCAGGCACCAACGTATACTACGAAGATTGTGCTTACGTAATGATTCAGTCTTCAACGGANGGGTCATCTTGGGGCCAATTTGAATTCTTACCACTAGATTTATCCAATACATCTGGAATATCTGGAGGAAATGGAATTTATCAGCGAGGAACATCTGTAAATCAGGTTACTACAAAGTGNAACAAAGAAACATTCCCAACAGGTGCTAGCCTGCTTGGAGGTACTTCTAATAATTCACAGACTGCTAGTACTGGAGGATGGGCAAATGTAGGGCTTGATCTATCTAGCTACGAGGGTGAATATGTTCGATTGAAGTTCGTTCTAGAAAAGAACGATGTAACTGATCCACCTGTAAGTCCAGAATTACAAGGATGGTATATTGATGCACTTCAAATTGGAGACCCATTACCGCAATCTGGAAGTGTAACTTTCCGTACTTTCTCTAGTAGTTCAACATCCGGAACAAATTCTCCTAATGGCTTTGGNTTCCTTAATTTGGATGCTACAGTNCCAGGGGATGCATCATTGACAATAGATGTTTTACAGCCGGGAAGCAATAATATCATTTCAGATAGAAATGGCAATACTCTTTCTGGACTTTCTGGTTCTATTATTGAATTATGGGATATTGATACAGATGCAACTCCGTCCATAGACCTTCGATTTAATTTCAATTCCGGAATAAATCNGTTGAATACTCCTGAACTATTTAGTTTCAATATTGGGACTCGTTTTAGTTTTGGATTCAATACAACAACAGCGGATATTGAACAATCAAATGGTATGATTATGCCAGGTAAATGGATAAGTTCTCCAACGACTGATTCTTCGTTTGGAGTAATTCCTCAATGGGAAGATTCTTCATTCTCTCCACCACTTTCAAGACTTGGATTTTCAAAGACNATAACTGCAATCAAACCTTATGTCTCTGATGATTGTCCAGATGGAACTCCTACGATTGAGATTTTTTCCAATAATCCTNTAGCAATTTCAGGCCCTATTCCTATGACGACCGTGACGAATAATACTCGATATGAGTTCTCTGCTGGAGTTCAAGGCTTTGGGATACGAGCAAACTATTCTAGCGTTCAATGCGAATTAACTGGAATTCATGCAGATCTAGAATTTGCCCATTATGCATCTGGAGTTTCTTTGGATGTTGCTGGTGATGGTGATATTGAATGGGGTATGCTAGAATCTGCTTTTGGTGCGTTTGGTGAACAAACGAAGTTCCGCACTGGAACTGTTGATGGTGAAAATATTGGCTCAACATCATCCACTGTAACTCTTACGGCAGGAGGAGTGGGTCAAGGTGCCACATTCATGCTTCCTAGAGGTGCAGATGTNACCAATGCATTAGTTGGATTTGAGAATAACCAAATTGAAGATGCGACTATCTATGTTGCNGCAGCAGCTCAAGAAATTATGATTGCAGATACTCAGGAATACACTGAATACGTTCCTGGATTGGTGGTGAACGAATTTGCAGATTTCGAATCTGCATTGAATACTCTTCTGGACTATGACGAAACTGTAGTTCCATCTTCTTGGGAGGACGATTTTGGTAATGAATGGATTCTTTTCAGAATGAAGCTTGAGAGTGGAACTGCAACAATTGGTTCCACAATTACCTTCAGAAATTTGTTAATCAATTATGATTGGCAAAGAGTAATTTCAGATGGAAATAATTTGGCACGTGAATTATCTCAAGGTGTTGCTATGGGCAATGCAGTTGGCGGTAGTGTCGATGTTCCTATGAAATGGTCTTCCGAGACAGGAGGTGGAATATCTCTTGGAACATTGAGCATTACTACCAGTACCGGTCACTTAAGTACGATTTCTCTCACAAATGGATTCTCAGGATTATATGATGATGGTAATATCTACGAGATTGTAACAACTCATGAAGTAACTAGTCAAGGACAGAACCTTGCCGGAGCATCTTTGTTGATGGAGACTTCGAGAGGCAATATTGAGTTACAATATACCTCCTCTAACGATACATTTTGGGAAGTATCCGATCCAGTTGATGGAATCTCACTAGCAGTAAGTGTAACTTCAGGTACTTCTCCTATGCAAATTAACTGGAGATTCCGAGTCTCATCTGATTGGGANGATACTNCCTTTGTGCAGATATATACTTCTTCAATTAGCGATACCGGTGTAGTAGGTTTACCTGCAGCGGCTTCACTACAACCAAGTATCGGAAATGCAGTTGAGAATGATGCTAGTATTACTGACTTTAGAGTATACAATCAAGCAAATATTGAACAGACTGATCTTAACGATGTNAAGAGCAGTCAGACTCTAGTCTTGGCTGGAAAGGTACGTTTCCAAGATCTTGATATTTCTCCTGATCCATCTAACTATTTCCTTGTTCTTGAAGAATTAAACACATCAAATACTCAGACTGAAGAATGGTTGGAGGTTGATAGAGTAGGNGGAACAGTTGGAGGAGATTTTACTTGGTCTCCAACTTTACCNACTCAGACGGCAGGGTCTAAGACCTATCGATTTAGAATGGCTAATTTCACTGGAGGTGANCAATTATGTCCTCCAGTAAGTTACAATCCTGATATGGATTGCGCAATTAGAATGCAAGTNTCAATGGATCCATTGCCTCCTCAATTAGTGAACATCAGTGTAATGGATGGCTCCACATGGCGNGATCTAGGGGATAATACTTGGATTCCTGCAAGAAATTGTCAAACATTTAGAATTGTTGTTCGAGATAATCCTATTGCTCCAGATACACTNTTCCTGAATTATTGGGTTGAGAAGGATCATGANACAAATCTTGATCGAATTGCAGATGTCGGCGAATATGCTCAGGTGCCCTTAGTTCGNCAAACTATGAGTAACGAATCAGTNTATATGATTGATAACCAAGGGACTCAATGTATCAGCGATATTGCGAATCAGGGATTAATGAATAGTCCATTAGTCAGCCTGTTCGTTTCTGGCACTGATATTGGCGGTAATTCAGTAACGAGTTCAGGTTCTCCTGGTATCCCATTTGATTTGGTAACTTACCAAGCCATGGCTTCTGTTCAGGCTAGTGTAACATCATTNAGAATTCAGGATGGATTTGGAACCGAATTAACCAGTGCAAATACGACAATGTATGGTGGAAATGTATACCATCTTCGAGTTAGAGGATCAGATGGAAATGGTTGGGGTGATTTAGCCCAAGTTCGAATTAATTTGAATCCAATTGTTTCCGGTGACATGGTCATCAATTATTGGCCAGCAAATGATACCGCTTCGACCGATTCTGATTGGATTACTATCCTAGATTTTGAAACCGATGGAGTTGGCCCTGAAATGCGTAGATTAGATGGCGGCGTTCTAATTGATCCGTTTGAAACTGATTTCATTTTGGATATCCCAGTAGTTCTTGATTGGTCAATTTCTACTGTTCCAGGAATCGTAACTCCTCAAGTTGAAGTAACAGATTTTGATCCGAATAACGGTGGATGGACAACAATCTCATCTCAAGCAGGTAATTACAATCAGAGATGGAAGTATTCAGATAGTTTCAAACTTGATAGATCTACATTCTCAGTTGAAGATACAATTGGTTTCATTACCCCTGATGTAGGGGATAGAGAAGCTGGCTTCGTTTATCCAGGAGATATGCTCAGAATTAGCGGACAGTATGCTTTCTCAGAACGGTTATCTGATGGAATAATTATCAATCCACAGATCCCACTCATTCTTCGGATAGAACGTCAAGAAGTACAGCCAGATGGGGAAAGAGGCTTCTTCTATGCTCCATCGCAAGTTTATGATTATCCATTTGATAATGGTACATTTGACATATTGCACCCTGCTCCTACTCAGTCAAATGCATTTACTTTCACGTTCTCATTGATTGGATTACCNTCTGGTGCTACTGATGGGACNTCCCCTGTTGANAGTATATTTTACGTNAATGTAGATAGCGAAGCACCAAGTGCTGCNAATACTGGTTCATGGGAAATAACAGATGAAAATTCTGAGGAAATTGGACCAGGAATTATTTCTTCAACTCAATTTGATTGTATTTCTGTGAAGGCATTTATTCAAGAACGTCAAAAATTGCAGGAAGGAGATGTACTTCTAAATTGGATGTATTTCAAGGACGGAGGAAATTGGACTGAATTCTATCAAGCATTCCCAGGAATTTCACATTTCAGTATTCCAATGGATTTGGATATTAATGCTGATCCGATTAGAGCTTCTGTTAACTGCATAAATCTCTGGAATGCTACTTTACCAAGCGACCTCAGTGGCGTAGAACTTCGNTTTTGGATATCGGGAACAGATTCTGCTGGAAATGTGATTTCTGGAGCAGGAAATTATCAGAGTGGATTCGATGGAGGAGTCTTCGAACTAAGGTATGAATCTGCGAGTTTTGAAGTCAAGAATCTACTTCTTTCTGATATCACTCCTGCCGTTGGAGAAAGTATAGATTTGATAGCCTCAGTCACGAATAATGGGAACAAAGCAGGTTACTTTACTTGCAAAGTTGTTACAGTCGTTGGAGGACAAGTCCAATCTTCTAGAGACATTACTACTCCAATCGAAATTCAACCTTTAGAAGAATATTCTTGGAGAATTGAAATGGGTGATTTCGCNACACCTCAGGTTAATGTGAAGTATCAAATTGTAAACAACGATACAGGAGATGTAATTGCTGAATCAACCACCTTCCCGGTAACAGCAGAATCAGATAATAGTGCTGGATTTGATGCAGCAACAATTGGTTTGATTGCTCTATTGGCAATATTATTGATTGCCGTTGTTGTAGGGATTCTAGTGTTTGTTCGTAGAGGTAGTGACGATGATGACGATTTCATTGAAGATGATGATTTCTTACCAGAAGGAGAAGCAGTCTCTCCTTTGAAATCACGTTCTCCTCCATCAAGAGGTCCACCNTCTCGCGGCCCTCCTAAGGAAGAGACTGAGATGGAAAAGGCTCTACGAGAATTTACATTCTGGGATGAAAACACCATTCAGGGTTATTTCGATATGGGTTGGTCTATTGACCAATTACGAGATTGGTTAGCCGAGCAGAATCAGTGATCATTGTATGTCTGATGTTATTTCTTTAGACTGGAGCCCAGTAAATTGGGAGGATCCAAATGGAGGAATTGTTAGAATTTTGCCNTTTTCTCCATTAGTTGATTTTTCAGAATCATTTGGAGAATGGCATGGTTTAGCTTTGATGGCATCATCTGAAGAACCACAGTTGTGGGATGAACAATATGAGGAAGATCAAGAATCACCAAATATTGTTCGAGATGCAATGATTGCTCAAATGGGCCATTCAGGAAGAATGGTCAAAGAGATGACATTTTTGGAACATGAATCAATAGGAAAATTCCCTGATCCAATCCCGTTCAAAAGTTTNCAATTAGCAAAAAATTCAGAAAATCCAATTTGGTTTCTAGAGCCTGATATGGATGACGAAAATTGGGTAAAATTAACTCTGGACGGGGTAGATCAGCGAGCATCAATTTGGAATCTAATTAGAAGTATTGGTTCAGGAAGAAAAATGATGAAAATAGCTAGAACAATAGCAAAATCTGCTACTCCACATTCTGATGATCTACAGATTCATATCGCATCATCTCTTTCTGCTGCATGGTGGGTTATTGAAACAAATCACTTGACTGAAGACTTGCATATGAGAATAAATCATAGAATCGCATCTAGGATACGTGGATCATTACGTAGTCTGTGTGAATCTCTTAATGGACAGATTGATGTTGAGAAGTCTGCAGTGCTTCTTGTACCGGTGCCCCTGGTTCGGTTACAAGGAGTCCTCGCGGCTCTAGATGCCTTACCTGATACTGAAGAAATGAAACAGGAGGAAGAATAATGGCTAGACCCGAATTAGTTATTGAAAATCAGATATTCCGATTTATTACTCCTGAGACCTTAGATTCTGACTATATTGTTAGTGAAATTGGAGCAGTCCGTTCAGGTGGTTTACTAATCAAACAGCTTAGAGACCCTCCGTATACTATTTTGATAGATGTGCCCAATAGTTCGATTACAATTCATGGATCAACCAAAGAGGTTCTTGCAAGAATGGCAGTATCAGAATTATTACTAGGACTAGGTCTACCTGATTCTGGTCTGAAAACAGAGATTGGGCCNGTTACATCTTCATGTTCTATGCCTTCATCTGTAGACATTGAGAGGGCAGCAGATGTTTTGTTATCTGCAAAAATTGAACAGAAGTTAGATGCTATTAGGATAGCAGATACTCGTCACGAAGTAGAAGTGTTGGTTTTCAGAAATGGGCGAACTGTAATTCTCGATGCAATTAGTCATCGAATTGCACAACGTGCCGCAGAATACTGGATAAATAGATTCCAACGTCTTCGGCTCTTCAACTGAGGATGGATAATGGAAGAAATCACTCATCTTTGGGATGGGGAAAAATGGAATGGACCTATCACCGATGGTCATTTACATTTAGATAGAAAAGGTCGTTGTTTGGATGCAGCAATTGATTTCGAAAATTCAGGGGGAACTAGGCTAATTCTTGTTCATAAACCGAATTTTTCAAAATTACCCGAAGATATAGATGATGTATCCACTGCTTACTTAGATACTCTATCGATTGCAAATGAGGTAAGAGCATCAACTAATATTCGAGTTCAAGTGATTTTAGGTCCTCATCCCGTAACATGGTCTCATCAAATTGAGTCANTGGGGGAAAAAAGAGCGACTGAACTCCATATTCAATCTGTTGATTTAGCATTAAGATACTTTGAATCTGGAGATTGTGTAGGTATTGGAGAGATAGGTNGGCCTCATTTCCCAGTATCTTCAGAAGTGTGGGAATCTGCTAATAGCATGTTGGAAGAAATTTTGAGAAGATGTTCAAAGAAGAATGCTCCAGTTCAATTTCACGTTGAAGACAAAGGATCTTCTACATTCCAAGAATTAGATCAAATTTGTTCTATTGCAAATTATCCTAAGTCGATTGCTTTGAGGCATTATGCTCCTGCTGATATTTCTCCTTCTTTTACCTCGAAACTTCCAGTTACTGTGAGTATGGGTAGAGGATCAGTACAAAAAATCGCTTCAACAATAGATATTAATTTATTACTCAAAGGAGACCATCCTCCTGTACTTATGGAAACAGATTATCTTGATGATCCTAAACGTCCAGGAGCAGTTTTAGGTCCACGAACTATTGCAAAGCGAACAAATGAACTTGGTAAATTACTTCAAATGTCTAAAGATGAGGGCGGTCAAGGTTGGAAACAAGATGAAATATCTCAATTTCTATGGAAAATACATCATGTTTGGCCAGACATGCTGTACGGCGAATGTAGGTGATTAACTACTTTTTTTCGGCAACGGTCATATGCGTCCAGTGGCCGACTTAGAGAGTCGAGGGGGGTNAGTTCGATTCCATGTTGGAACTAGAAGGAAAGACCGCACTGATTTTTGGAGTCGCATCTGAAGACTCAATTGCGTGGGCAATTTGCCAACATTTGGCTAAAGCAGGATGTCGATTGATTTTAGGATATCAACCAAGATATCGTAGTAGATTGTTTCAACTCAAAGGACAATTGGAATCGATTGATGCCTTCTATCCATGTGATGTAGCTACTGACGAACAAACAAAGGAATTTTTTGATGAATGGCAGAAAGAATCACCTGGATCAAAAGCAGATATTATTGTTCATGCTATCGGGTTTGCACCTAGAGAAACTTTTGACAGACATATGCTATTCAATGAGATGGAATCAATAGATTTAGCTATGAANATTAGTGCTCATTCTTTACAGCGATTGATGAGACATNCTGTTCCTTATCTGAATGAGGGATCATCTACAATTACTCTAACTTATGCTGCTAGCAGTCGTTATGTTCCTAATTATGGAGTAATGAGTATAGCTAAGGCAGCATTAGAGTCATGGGTCAGAGAGTTAGCAGCACGTTTGGGAGAAAACGGACATCGTGTAAATGCAATTTCAGCAGGACCAATCAAGACTCTAGCTGCTGGTGGAATTCCTGGNTTTGATCGAATTTTAAATCATGTTGAACGAAATTCTCCCTTGAGAAGAAATACAACTCAAGATGATGTTGCAGGAGCAGCTGTTTGGCTTGCCAGCCCTCTAAGTGGAGCAGTTACAGGACAGATTTTACACGTCGATTGTGGATATAGCATTACTATGGTCCCTGAGAGTATCAATGATTGAGGTGGAGAAATGCAACTGGATGAATCTCCTCAAGATCCTTTTGAACCAGTTGCAATTGTTGGGTTAGGTGCAATTCTTCCTGATTCAGATGATGCTGAAAGCTTTTGGCAGAATGTGATTAATGCAAATGTATCTATTGAAAATGTTCCAGACGATAGATGGATTGTTGCTGATCATTGGCAAGAAGGTGGTCCAAAGAATATTCCTGAAGGAAAGACGTATTCTAGAATTGGTGCATTTGTAAAAGATTTTGAATTTGATTGGAAACGTTGGCGGGTCCCTCCAGGAACCTTGTCTCAGATAGATCTTAGTCAACAGTGGGCAGTTGCAGTATCGGCTGCGGCTTTGGAAAATGCTCGATATCTTGGTGATGAGGCAGAAAGGGAGATTCCCAACTCAAGAACAGGAGTTGTATTTGCAAATGCCTTAGGGGGAGAGAATAGAAATTTATCGAATCATCGTGTTTGGGCTGATTCATTTGCTAGAAAAGCTGTACAAGCGGGAATGCCGGAAGATTCGGTTGATGTTTTCAAGGAATCAATAACAGAAGGATTACCTAGAGTTGATGAAGATACAATGCCAGGGGAATTAGCAAATGTTGTAGCAGGAAGAGTTGCAAATTTACTTGATCTGCAAGGTCCAAATTATGCTACTGATGCTGCATGCGCTAGTACTTTCGCTGCTGTAATGGATGCTTGCCATCTACTTCAATCAAGACAGGTAGATCTGATGATTGCAGGCGCCTCTGATCGAACCATGGACCCTGCAACATATGCAAAATTTAGTGCAATAGGTGCACTTTCAGCCTCTCATTCTACTCCTTTTGATGCAAGTGCAAATGGATTTGTTATGGGGGAAGGGGCCACTGCATTTGTTCTCAAACGGTTAGATGATGCATTAGGTGATGATGATACAATTTATGCAGTAATTCGAGGTATAGGTGCAAGTAGCGATGGACGTGGAAAAGGAATTACTGCACCTAGTACAAGGGGACAAATACAAGCATTATGTCGTGCTTATCAACAAGCAGGATATGGCCCTAATTCTGTTGAATTAATTGAAGCACACGGGACTAGCACAGTCGTAGGAGATGCTACTGAACTTACTTCATTAGCAGAAATTTTTGGAGACAAGGCTCAAGTTGGTAGTGTTGCAGTAGGATCAATTAAGAGTCAAATTGGTCATCTTAAAGCAGCAGCAGGCGGAGCAGGCCTTCTCAAAGCAGTTTTTGCTTTGCATCATCGAACAATCCCTCCGTCTGCTGGTTTTTCTGAACCTAATCAGAGTCTTGATTGGGGAAAAATACCATTTTTTGTNCCTGTAGAACCTCTTGACTGGCCAAAACCGAAATCTCATCCAAGAAGAGCATCTGTAAGCGCCTTTGGTTTTGGTGGTACTAACTTCCATTGCGCTCTGGAACAATTTGATTCTGATTTTCATTCTTCTTTAGTCTCTGAATGGAAATTACGTAGAGATGCATATTTGATGAGACCAAAAGCAGGATTTTCTGATAATGTACTAAACAGTGTATTGAAAAAATATGGTATTGACGACAAAGAGGCATTTCTTACTCATGCGGCAAATTTCGATACAGATGATAACGAATATTTGAATCGTAAGGAATTAACAGCAGCTGCAGATGCTTATTCAAAAAATGATGCTGGAATGGATTGGGAGGAACTTAAGAGCATAGAAGGAGGTTTACTTTTACTAAATGCAAAGGATAGTTCTTCTTTGATTGAATCTATTGCTTCTCTGAGTTCTGAATTATTCAATGGTTCGCCAAATTTTGATTCAGATCCAAATGGCAAACGTCTTTCTTCTGTACTTCCAAATATCTCTAACAATTTTGAGGTAAAAGGAATACGTCTTGGAATTGTAGCAAATTCATGGGAGGTTTTGGAAAAGAGAATGAAGATGGCATCCATTTCTTTACAAGATCCTTCGAAATGGGAATATCTTGCTAAGCAATTCATTTTCATTTCTGATTCTCCTCCAAATCAGGACCAGTTGCTTGCACACATGTATCCTGGACAAGGGAGTCAATATGTTGGAATGACACACGATCTATCCAAGAGATTCAGAATAATTGGTGAAACTTGGAAGGAAGCTGATATTGTCATGAATGACATCATTGGTGAACCACTCTCGGAATTTGTTCTTCGTTCAAATTTGACAGAAAATGAAAATGCAGTTGCTGAAGAGAAATTGAAGCAAACAGAATATACTCAACCTGCTATGTTGACTGCAGACCTTGCTATTGAACGATTATTGAATCAACATGGGATTCACCCTGATATGGTTGCGGGACACAGTCTTGGAGAATATGCTGCGTTGATGGTATCTGGGATATTACGGTTCGAAGATGCTCTCAGAGCTGCTGCTGCTAGGGGAACTGAGATGGGAAGCGTTGAAGTTCCAGATAAGGGAATTATGGCCTCAATTACGGCACCGTATGATGTTATTGAATCAGTCTTAGATTCTGTTGATGGATATGTGATTGCAGCGAATAAAAATTCTCCAAATATGACTGTGATAGCGGGGGAGACTGAACCGATGCTTGAAGCAATGAGGAAATTCGAAGAAGGGGGAGCAACCGTCATTCAACTCCAAACAAGTCATGCATTTCATAGTCGAATCGTTGCTCCAGCGAATGAACCACTCCGTAGATTCTTAGAAGGGTTAGAAATCTCTCTTCCTTCCATCCCTATAACTGCTAATGTAGATGGTTCATTCTATCCCAATTCAGTTAGTGATGATGAAGAAATTAAGGATAAAATACTCGAAAAGTTGGCTCCTCAGATGTCATCTGCCGTTGAATGGACATCTCAAGTGGAATCTATGAGAGATGCTGGAGCTACAATATACTTGGAAGTAGGGCCTAAACGCGCCCTTGCTCTATTTGCAGGACAGATCCTAGATGAACATGAATGCATGGTGAATATTACAAATCATCCTAAAGCAGGAGGCATTACTTCCTTCTTTGGAGCATTAGGAATGCTTGCAGTGGCAGGACGATGTCCTGAAATACATTCACTTTCTTCTGAAATTCATACTGCAGAATTCAGCGCTGGGCCAATTGAAACATATTCACAAAATAATCTAGTAAGACATTCTGCTGAGGAGGAATCTCTACGAATTCGGGCACGTCCTCTTCCAAATGGTTCTGTTTCGACCTCNATTAATAATTCAGAGTCGAATGTTAGNGTTTCTTCTTCTATGGAAATGGAAACAGAGTTTCAAGCAAATCGACGAATTTCTACATCGATTGCTGAAATTTTTTCTCAACACGTCGGTTTCCCATCTTCTGTTTTANTTGGGGCAGTTTCACTTAGTGAAATTGGTTTAAGTTCGGAAGCACGTTCTTCAATNGTAAATGAAATTCAATCTAAATTTCAAGTTAGAAAATCTGACCATTCCTCTTTTACTACAATTCAGGACTTTACTGATTGGATTGAAGTAGTCCCTCAGATGAAGAGTTCGAATCTTGATTCTATAGTTTCAGAANAAATCACTTACGATCCACCAGTNGTTTCAGGGGTTTCATTGGGACTTCCAGGTCTTTCTGAAGTNTTTGACTCTGAAGGGTGGGATGCAATATTGAGTGGTAAAAATCTCATTTCTGAATTACCTGATGACATGAAAGAGAAATTACTCTCTAAACGTATAGTTCGCTTAGTAAAGGAAGAAGATGGGACTGCAAATCTCGTTCCTGCTGATTCAGTGGAAACAATTCCACAACTTGCTGGAAGAGGTGGTCATTTCGATCTTTCAGAACAATATGGAATAGATCCACACTTAGTTGATGCTTTTGATATTGCAACTTCCCTTTCCTTTGCTGCTGGATTAGAGGCACTTTCCGATGCAGGTTTACCTTTGATCCCGGTTGAACAGACAAATAGTGCAGGCAAGAGAATGATTCGTCGTTGGTCTCTTCCAGATGAAGAAAAAGATCGAACTGGAGTTATTTTCGCATCGGTATTTCCNGGATTACAGAAGGCNATAGATCATGCTTTGAATAACGGACAAGTAACCAATGGTCATTTTGATCGTAAATATTTACTCCAAGTACTTTCTATGGGGCATAGTCAATTTGCTAATTGGATAGGTGCNAGAGGGCCNAATTTAGCAATTAACAATGCTTGCGCATCTACTCCTGCAGCATTTGCCATAGCGGAAGATTGGATGGCAACGGATCGTTGTGATCGCGTGATTATTGTCAGTGGAGACGATTCTACTGGTGATACTTTGATGCCTTGGATTGGAGCAGGATTTGCAGCAGCAGGAGCACATGCAATGGGNAATNATGTGGAAAAAGTTGCACTNCCCTTCGATGCTCGACGTCATGGTATGCTATTNGGCATGGGTGGAGCAGCATTTGTTTTAGAACGAAATAAAGATTCTAGAGAAAGAGGNGTAACTCCGTATGTAGANGTATTAGGCGCNGAAATTGCGAATAGTGCTTTCCATCCTACACGATTGGATACTGAACATGCGGCACAAGTCATGAACCGTTTTGTTTCAAGAATGGAAAACAAATGGAATTTGAAACGTGAATCTTTGGTTGATGATATGACATTTATGTCACATGAGCCTTATACTCCTCCAAGAGGAGGTTCTGCTTCGGCAGAAGTTTCTTCTCTTCGTGCTGTTTTTGGTGATGGTGCTTCTAAAATCCTCATTACAAANGGGAAAGGATACACTGGCCATCCAATGGGAGTAGGTTTAGAGGATGCAATTGTAATCCGGGGACTTGCTGCAGGGCGNCTCCCTCCTATTGCAAACTTTTCAGAGCCAGATCCTTCATTGGGAGAACTCAATCTTTGTACTGGAGGAGAACATAATCTAANCTATGCTCTTCGACACGGTGCTGGTTTTGGTAGTCAGATTGCGTTAACATTCCTTCGAAGGNTTGCTTTATCGGATACTGCAAGATTTACTCCTGGAAAAATCGAATCTTGGGTAAAGAGTCATACTGGTTCATCATCAATTCATCTCCGATTACTTGATAGAAAATTGGTGGCTTATCTTGATCCTGATGAAGATCTAATCGGAGGTGTTGAAGGAGATGAAATACATCTTGAGGCCAAAATTGAATATGAAGAAAAGCCTGTTACGATAACTGAGACAATTTTGGCTCAAACAGATAATATTTCAGTTTCAGAAGTTGAGCTCGAAAAGCCTGAATCTAGTCCAATTTCTACCTCTGAAAACATTGTCGATTCAAATATTGAAGCTGGTGTTTTGGATGTAGTGGCAGAAGCAACCGGTTATCCTTCTGAATTCTTAGAATTAGATGCTGATATGGAAGGGGAATTNGGCATCGATTCCATTAAACAAGCGGAAATTATGGCAGAACTCAGAGGAAGATATGGCCTTCCTGTTGATGATTCATTCCAGTTAAGGGACTATCCAACAATGGGNCATGTTATCGGATATATTTCATCATTCGGTGATGCCTCTACTCATGCTNTCGAATCAATACCACCTGAACTAGAACCGNAACCATCNCCTTCTGATGATTCAGTAGTTGAGCAAGNAAATGATGAAGAGAAAATGCCCAAAATTTCTGAATCAGTAGTTGAGGGTGTAGTTTCCGTAGTCGTTAATCATACAGGATATCCTGCTGAATTCCTTGAAATGGACGCAGATATGGAAGGTGAATTAGGCATTGATTCAATTAAACAGGCAGAAATAATGGCAGATCTTAGAGAACAATTTGANATCCCACTAGACGAGGAATTTCAATTAAGAGATTATCCTACATTGGGACATGTTATTTCGTATATTGCCTCATTCTCTCATTCAGATGAACAGGTAGAAACTGTTGTTGAACCAATATCATTAGAATACGAATTGGAGTCANAGCCTTCTGTAGACCCAATAATTTCGCGACATGAAGTTGAAACAAAACAATTTGACNTACAATCAAGAAGATANCAAGTTGAGGTTGAACAATGTGAATGGTCTACATCAAAACCTTTAGATCTTGAAGGAAGAAGTCTCATTGTTACTGACGATGCCTGGGGAATCGCAGGTACATTATGTGAGGCTTTGGAAAATAAGGGTATAGAAGCTGTACGTGTATTCTTAGATCCTAGTGTCACTAATGGCCCAATAAGAGAAAGAGATGGTGAAGTAGACGTCATTCGAGTTGCTCCAGCCGATGAAGANCAGATTTCNGAATTAGGGGAAATTGTACGTTCTATCGCTCCACCAGCCGGAATTATTCACCTAGCACCGGTCCGATTAGCGGGTGTTCCTTGGGAAGATCCTACAACAAGTTCTCATCTGGATTATTCNGTAACTGCATTATTNGGTATCCTCAAGTGTTTGGATAGTGATTTGAAAGATGCTGATTCAGGCTTAATAGCNTCAGTTTCTGCATTGGATGGAAGGCATGGTGTTGAAGGAGCCCGATTTAATTCGATTTCAGCAGGGGCACATGGGGGAGTGAAAAGTTATGGGNGAGAACGCCCTAATTTGAGAAGCAGAGCAATTGATTTAGATCCAAGCCTATTAACGGAACCAGAAACATTNGCTGAAATGTTGCTAACAGAAATTTTCGAGCAAGAAACACCCAGAGAATTGGCTGTTGATAAAGATGGATCNCGATATCGTTTGAGTCTATTTGAAGAAGAATTAGAAGATTCAACATTATCACTTTCTTCTGACGATGTATGGGTTGTGTCTGGTGGNGGTGCAGGAGTAACTGCAGCATGTATTATTGAGACTGCAAGGGTTTCAGAAGATTCTGGAGCCCGATTTATTCTTCTAGGGCGTTCTAAATTAAATGCAGACCAAGCATCGATGGTNAATTCTTCAGACGAAGTTCTTGAACAAGAAAAGAATGCTCTACGTGAGAGGATGATTGAAGAAAAAGGNGACAAAGTTTCTCTCAAAGAATGGAACCATCAGTGGAGTAAATGGCTTCGTGGTTTAGAGATTCATCAAACTCTTGAGTCAATCCGTTTAACTGGAAACGAAGCGATATATCTTAGCGTAGATGTTACAGATTCAGAAACAACACGAGAAATACTTCGTGGAGTTAGTGAAAATCTAGGCCCTGTTACTGGAATAGTACATGGAGCTGGAATTGAGGATTCAACCCCGTTTGAAAGAAAAGACTCCTCTACAATGNAACAAGTCCTTTCTGTAAAGGTAGATGGATGGAGAAATATTGTTACTGCATTAGAAGCAGATCTGCCGAATATGCGCTTCCTNTGTTCATTCACAAGTATTGCAGGACGACAGGGTAATGCNATGCAATTTGGTTACTGTGCCGCAAATCAGATTCTGGATGTAGAGATGGCCAGGATTGCAGCACATGAGGATGCTCCTCGTGCAGTTGCTATTGCTTGGGCTCCTTGGAGTGACATCGGAATGGCAACAAGAGGTTCTCTTGAGACAATCTTTGAGCGTGCTGGAATCGAAATGATTCCATCTGATCAGGGCGCTTCACGATTTGTTGATGAGGCCCTTAGAGGAGGGAATAGAATGGTAATGATATCAGGCTCTTTAGGAGAACTAGATGACGAAGAATCAACACGTCTTCCTTCTCAAACATTACCTGATGAAATTTCNGAACTTATTTCTGAACCGTTGTCGTTCCCGTTTGTTGACCGAGTAGAATCAATAGATCCATATTCTAGGGTAATGATTTCTTCAGTTCTAGATATTAATTCTCATCCATATTTGGTTGATCATGCAATTGATGGTGTAGCATATATGCCAGGCGTAATGGCAATGGAGGCATTTGCTGAAGCAGCACGAATTATGTGGCCAATGTGTGTAGTAGATGGTTTTGAGGATATAGAATTTGGTCTTCCAGTAAAGGTCACCAAAGACTCAAAATCGATTAGGGTAACAGCATCATTTGAAAGACAAGATGACAATCATATCTGGATACAATGTAACTTAGAGACAGATTTNATGAATTCTAGAGGAGAGGTGTTTGGAGGACCTAAATCTCATCATAAGGGAGCAGTTAGGATGTTGAAGACAGGTGGTCTAGCAGAAAGAGTAGAAGCCATTGATTTAGGAGAAGTNAATTCTGGATCAGCAATTCATGGTCCTAAATTTGTTTATGATAGAATGTTCCATGGTCCAAGATTCCAAGTTCATGGTGGGATTATTGGAGGGATTAACGTTAATGGCGATAGAGGTTTAGATTCACATGCACTTTCACGTGATGAATTACCTAAGACTGATTTGTTTGCGGAAGAAGTAGGTGGTAAACAGATGAAACTAGAGTCACTACCTATGTTGGTNGAGGCTTGTTTCCAGAATGCTGGATTAGTATCAATGGAAATAGACGGGCTGGAATCATTACCAGTTGGAATTCAACATGTAGATATTGATGTTGAATCATTCAAGACTCCTTTAAGAATTAGATCTGTTCGTCGTTCAATTTCTGAAGATGGTGTAACAACTCATGATGCAATAATTGTGAATGAATATGATGCTATCGTAGTCCAACTCAAAGGTCTTCAATTGAAAGGAATGGCGCCGTTAACCGATAATCAACGATTTACGTTTACAGATGTTTGAGGTGTCATTTATGGCAGTNAATGCTTGGACTCCATTGCATGAACCCATTTTTTTAGATATTGAAGCAGGGATGTTTTGTTCATTGTTACAGATTCCAAGAATTCCTAGAGAAGTTTCATTTGAAGANATTTNGTTCACTAACTCAAATTTTGAATTTATGACGCCTAGTAGAAGAGAACAACATGCTGCTGGNCGATATTGTTTGAATTCTGTGATTAACAAAGCAGAAATTACTCANGGAAAATTGTCCGAAGATTTTCCTTTGACTATTAATACAAAAACGGGAATTAAACCGGTGAGTATTTCACATTGTGATTCTATTGCAGTTGCAGTATTAGGATTGAATTATCAGTTGATTGGAGTCGATATTGAATCTAAAGACAGAACTATTTCAACTGCAATTCTTGATCAATTTTGTTCATCTAAAGAAATTAAAGAANTAATTAATTCAAGTCCNNATGAAAGACTAGAAATTTGGATGGCAAAGGAAGCCGTNTCTAAGGCAACTGGCGATGGGATGTCAATCGCTAAAGAAGTCGCAATTGAGGGCGATAATGGNTATTATGAATCATCAGTTTTTAGNATAATTAGACATGAATATAAACGTCATAAGATAGTCATAGCTATCGATTATTCGGACTCATCTACAGATAATTGAACCTGTTCTTTTGAGGGGATTAAAACTAGTAAGATACCTATGATGAATAAGCAACACATCCATGTAACGAAATCTCCTGGAACTTTGTCACTTGGTGTTGCTCCTTCTAATAAACTGAGATAGAGTCCTGAATTCGTTGGTAGAAAAAGGAAAAGCATCGCCAATCCTAGAATTTGTCGGGGCTTCATACCACTTCGAGGAATCGGTTGTTCATCAAGCGTGTGATTGGTGGTGCGCCCGCCGGGATTTGAACCCGGGACAAGAGGTTGGAAACCTCTTGTGATAACCCCTTCACTACAGGCGCGTAGCCCTAGCGAATCGTTACAGGGTCTTATTCGATTCGGTTGTATCTATCATGGTTAGAGACGAATCTTCTTGAGGCGATTCAATATCCTGAAGGTATGAAGCAGGTCAAAGCATCGAATATTCCAGTAGTTCCAGAAGATTGTATTTTGATTCCATTATTTCCTCTTGGTGCATTGATGCCCGGTGAACAAATGCCATTGAGAATTTTTGAACCAAGATACAAACAGATGTTAGATGATTGTGTTTTAGGAAACGGGATGTTTGGAATTTTGCCTGAAAATCCTGATAGTGGACGGATTAGAGGGTGGCTCTCTCCTTCATCTTTCGGCTGCATTGCAGAAATATCAAATCTACACGAGATAGGATCNAATCTTCATTTAACGGCCATTGGAATTACCAGATTCGAACTCCTTGAAGTCTTGGAACCAGCCTTAGATGCACAGGATTTTGGTGATGCTTTCCCGTCTGTAGATGAGTTAATTGAAGATTTTATTGGCGAAATCCCAGATGGTAAGTTGTATCTCCGAGGAGTTGTCAGGCCTATTCCGCCACCCTCAGGCTCTATTGAAGGAGAACGATGGAATCGATTATTGGTAGAATGGTCTCAACATATTGTTTCTGTTGCATCTACATTTGGAGGAATAGAACTTGAACAACTAGATATTCTCGAACAATTATCCTCAACATTTGGTAACCCTACTCCTGATGCACTATTCAGTGCAGCATCTTCTGTTGTTCAAGATTTAGATTTACAGATGACCGTTTTGAGTACAGATAAATTAGATGAGATTGCAGACGTAATAGAGACTTCCATTCGAAATGCGCAAGCTAGATTACGATTTATTGGTCAAATGATTGAAGATACTTCAATTTTCGAGGAAGAATAGTAGGACACGGGTTCAAATGCCTTCGATTACCGCCCTAAACTGGTGATATTATGTCTGAAGATGGAATTGCTCTTGATTCATCAGATTTAGGAGATGATGATCAAATCGTTGGTAGGAAAATCTACCGAATTATCCCCTACATTCTTTCTTATTGGCAACGTGCTCTTGGTGGTTTACTCGCAAATATTGGTGCACGTGCCTTTGACCTAATTCCATTTATTGCAATTGGGATGGCTGCTGATTATTACAATCCCAATAACTCACAGTTCACGGACTCTACTGTTGAAAGGATAGTTTCCTCAGATATTCTCCCTAGTATTGGGCCAATTGGTTCAATTGAATTTGGATTTGGGCTTCTAATTCTTATTTCGTTCACCGCTCTTGCTATCTTTCAAGGATTGAGTAACCAATTCTGGCAATCGATTGCATACAAGGCCCAACATGATATTCGAATGGATGCAACTATGTCTTTGATGGAAATGGAAGCATCTTATTTTGAGACCCGCCAGACTGGGAATTTAATGTCAGTGTTATCTGCTGACGTTGCTCAGTTAGAGGATGTTATTTCAGACTCTAGTACCAGCATTATTCGAATTNTCACTACTTTTGTTACTGCATTTGCAATCTTATTCTGGATGTCTCCTACACTCTGTATGATTTTATTTGGCCCGCTAGTTCTTATTGTTCCAATGGTGGTTTGGTTTTCCACTAGAGTTCAGCGAAGATATAGAAAACAACGTGAGAGTACTGGAGGAATTGTTGCCATTCTTGAAAATGTTCTTTCAGGAATTACAGTTGTTAAAGCATACAACGCAACATCATTCGAAAGAGAACGGATAGATGGTCAAAGTGGTGATTATAGAGATCAAGCAATACAGGCTGCATTCATNAGAAATCGCTTCATTCCAGGGATATATGTTGTTGCTGGGTTATCATTTGGAATGTTGGTTTCAGCAGGGGGATGGATACTCAATTCTGGAGAAATTTCAGTTGGTCAATTTGTTACTTTCCTACTAATTTCTACTAGAATGACAATGCCTCTTTTCATTCTTGGNTTATTGATGAATCAACTTCAGAGAGGTGAGGCAGCTGCCCGTAGAGTATTTGCTCTCATAGATCTTGAACCTTCTATTACTGATTCTGAAGAGGCCAAGAACTTAGATGAGCCAATTACATCAATATCATTTGATGGAGTGACCTTTGCATATCCAGGGACCTCAATTAATGTCTTGAACAATGTATCATTCAATGTTGATTCAGGAGGATTCTTGGGAATTATGGGTCACACAGGAGCAGGAAAGTCAACAATTCTAAAATTAGTTGAAAAGTTCTACCAGCCTCAGTCAGGTGCAGTGAAAATTAACGGAAAAGAGATATCAGAATTTACAATTAAATCAATTCGTTCTCGATTTGGATTCGTGAGCCAAGACCCCTTCCTATTTTTTGGAAGTATAAGGGAAAATGTCGCTTATGCTAGGGAAGTATCAGATGAAGAAGTAATTTCTTCATTGAAGACTGCAGGAGCNTGGGAATTTGTTTCTGAACTCGAAGATGGCATGGATTCCATGGTAGGTGATCGTGGCGTCCGTCTTTCAGGCGGACAAAGAGCTAGAATCAGTCTTGCCAGNGCTCTCCTCATGAATCCAGATGTTTTGATTTTAGANGAAGCATCAGCTGCATTAGATGCAGAGACTGAAAAGAGAATACAGGAATCCTTATTCAAATTAAATGGAGGNAATCGATTGACAATTGCAGTTGCTCATAGATTAGCAACTATTCGAAACGCGGATGAGATTATCTCTATGGTAGATGGCGTAATTGTTGAAAGAGGAACTCATGACTCATTAATTTCTTCAGATGGAGTATATGCCTCTCAGTGGCAAATACAAACTGGTGAAACTTAGGTGGAATCAATGAATCCCTCAGATATTATTTGGGNATCAAATGATGGCGGAATAGTGTCNATTGGTGGAAGTCGAAGAGGAGTACTTTTTGGACAGTTAGGTCCTAAACATGAGTGCTNAATTCCTAGTTTTGAGATTACTTCACGAGTTTTTACNATCAAGGAAATCCGACGNATGTTTCCNGGAGAAGGTTCAGTCGAAGACATACTTCTTGACCATTCTTTACGTTTCCCAACTGAAGGAGAATGGGANTTAGCATTCAATAATGAACAACTAGAATCAACGGGAGANATCGAAATTTTAGTNGATAGAATTTCCGATAGAGGATATTGGGGTCAACCTACTGATGGGCGCCCAAAAGGNCCACATGGGCTTCAGTGTATTAGAAATTGGAAAACTGATAATGACGAAAAACCAAANTCTGGATTATTGTTTGAAGAAAATCAGAATGTTGTTTTTAGATTAGTTCGACATGAAAATACTGACAAAAAATGGACTAATGATGGCGATAAATTGCCTACTGGCCCTGATCCGGTTAGAAGATTCGGTGAAGAGATAATCATTGCAACCATTTTGGGAATAATTCCATCATTTGTTTGGGCATTTTTCAATGCCAGTTCTGGATATATCCGTGAGGGNTGGCCTGGTTTNGTTCTTGGAGGACTATTTATTGGGGTATTTAGCGCAATTTTCTGGAGACCNTCATATCCTATTTTCAAGAAATTAAAACAAGAATAGTNTTATTTCTCTTCCATTATCAACANACACTATGGTGATGCCANTNGATCCAANTGTCACAACTTTGACTGGGAGTACATCTCCTCCTCCTATCATAGTCCCTATGCAAGATGAACCACATGTNATCACGAAAATAATTGGTATCAGTATAATGTGTATTGGGGGAATGCAGATGGTTGGCTCATTATTTTCATTTGGTACTATCGGGTTGAATAATTGGCTTGAGTCGTCTATGGGCCCAGAAGTTGGAGATGCTCTACTTCCCTCTTGGTTTTATGCTGCGACGGGTTTGATAGCATTAATTGCAGGTGGTATTTTTTTGTACTCTGGTTATCAGGTTCAAACATATCAGAAAAAAGGTATTTGGATTACACTTGGAGTTGTTTTAGTTTCAAATTTTGCGAATCTTCTCATTAATTTGTCCGTAGAATATCCTCAAGGTGATACTGAGGTATATCCGGGTTCAGGAATAGATGTTCAATTATTATCTCAAGGGGCTACAGCTCTAGGTTCTATTTGTGGGATGTTCTTTTGTGGGATTATCACTATTCTACCTCTTTTCTTTGCGAATCATGGACTACGTTGATTATGATCTCTTCCGATCATCAATTTGTAGTCCTGGATTACCTGAACGAATCCGCATCCATCCTTTCATTACTCCTACTCCATACGACCAATGAAGGGTGAATGTCATCAACGGGGCAGCTAGTATTGTAAAAATAGACCGAGATGGTGAAGTTCCTAGAAGTGCTCCTGCCCAACATATTGCAATGTAAGAAGAGATAATCCCTAGAGATCCATGAAATAGAATCCTTGGAGTATCCCAATTCCCATCAAATGTAAACCAAAGTGAACTTTCTGCTCCTCCGTTTAATGCTCCATAAATCAGAGCAAAAATTCCGATTATCGATAGAAATGGGAATATTCCTACCGCTGAATGGGACCATGATCTCATTTCAGGATGGATATTACTTGCTAAAATTCTAACTAGACCATAATTTCCGATTTGTTTTCTTACTCTAGAAGGCCCTCTTCTACGGTGCCACATAATAGCAGTCCCATCTTGCCACAGTTTGTGACCTCCTTTGCGGATTCTGTAATCCAACATTGCATCCTCACAACCGATAGCTCCGTTATCGAATCCTTCAACTGATTCCAATATAGAACGACGATATGCAGCATTTACCCCAGGAAGTTGTTCTACTTCTTCCAATTCACCTTGTGCACGATTTCCATAATTGGTGCCCGCTGTGACCCATTTACTACAGAATGTCACATCAATAACTCTCTGCCAGAAGGTTGATCCCTCGGGCGGTGCAAAGTTAGGACCACCAACCGCTGCAACTTCTGAACGATCAAACCACCGAATTAAACTCGAAATCCAATTTTTGGGAACGATTACATCATCATCTGTGAAAAACACAAA
>PAOK01000029.1 GCA_002708015.1 Methanobacteriota archaeon | reverse complement strand
GATTCATTGAGTGGAATATTCCACATAATCAAACCTGTAAAAGTGATCAATAAGCCGACTATAATTGAAAAAAATCTCCAGAATTTACTCAGCATAATACCACTGAAACAGATTATTGACTCATCCAGAAATTGAATGTGTGGCTAACGGGCCCACCTATCGATTTTTGAGCAATATATTGTAGATTCTCTTCATCGTGACAATGCTCGATATCTCCATTCATTATTGTCAACTGAACCTGGCAACCAGAACTGCAAATATCTACACCATTTTCTTCCAAGGTAATGATTTCTCCAATCTCCCAAACCCCGTCATTAACCGATTCAATGATTAAGCAATCTGCAGAAGATGAAACTGTTGACGTTTTACAGTCATAGGTTGGCCTATCTTCATCATTTAAGTCCCCAACAAGAATTCGGAAAAGATAACCATCGCCACAATCTTCGATTCCTGAACAATCATTAAACTCAATTATGTTAACACTGAAATTAATTAACTCTAAAGAAACGATTGTATCATTGGAATTACTAGTTCCAGTACCGAGTGTNTCGGTTTCAAAACTGCCCACGTGTNTACCTTGAAATTCATGTGGNAATATACAGCCAGTAAGTGAAGTTATTATCATTAGTAGACTGAAAGAGACNGCAGAAAATTTGCGCATATTTTAATCGAGAAATAACAACCTAATGATTCTTGGCTGAGCAATAAAACGAGATGTTTTTCATTTCAACTAACTACTCCCGATGATGGACGAAGAAGTTCGAACCATACAGGAAAATGATCAGATACATTTGAACTACTCATTTCCCTATCTATCCCCCACCATCCCGTGTAAGAACTAGCAATTTGTTCATCGAGAATTATGCGATCATAGGCACATCTTGTTGATGAAAATGTGGTGTCAGCATCGTCAGGGACTACCCATGTAAAATTTGATTTTCGTATCGTAAGTGCATCTAATTCGTTAAGAGATGCGTAGTTGCAATCTGCATTCATATCACCCAAAATAACTAATCTCTTAGATTCAGGAAAAGTCATTGTTAGATTTGATAATGATTGGAGTTCATCCACTGCTACTCCGGGAGAAGTATGGATGGATAACATAAGGAATGTCAAATTAGAAAGTTCACCATTTTTTGTTAGTACAGTAAATTCGGTTAGGAAAGGCTCACGATAAAATTCATCCAACAAAGTGTCATTGTATAATTTAGAATCATTAACCGGTTGAACTGCAGTGTTTCGGTAATAAACAGCATATTGCTCTTGCCCTCCAATATCATCTTCTTGTTGACCACTGCGTTCTGATAACAACATCTCCCAGTCTTCTGATGAACCATTCTTTAATTCGTCAAGAAACCTNTAAGGTACCTCTTGATTGATATCTTTAATTTCTTGCACAGTGACCGCATCATATCTATCGAAAATTTCGACTAATTCTGAGACAACTTCCGGCTTACCCATCTTAGTAACACCGAATGTTCTGATATTGAAGGTTGCAAGGCGAACAGTATCATCTCTATCTAATTCGATTTTATCTTCTTCAGTACGCTCAAAAAATATAATTTCAGGATCAGTTGATTCTTCATTGATTATCAGNGAATAAAGAACAGTTGCAAGGATTATGTTCAACACGATGGAAATTGTGATGACCACTTGATTGATTTGCACCATATATCCTATCGTAAAATGATACGATTTGAATCATTGTAAGCAAAATAGAGAAAATTATTGATTCTGAATCATTGTTTAAATCGCGGAAAGGAATTACACAAAATGTGAAACTTATTATAGATTCTAGCCACCACTGATGAACAATCCTACTGAAGCATCTAAAATAACGGCTGTCAAAAAGCTAGTGAATCCAGCCACCCATAACATTGTGATCATTTGGCCGATGGATAGAGCAATTCCCCCTCCTCTAATTCTGGCAGAAATTAAACCTAGAATCATGATCATCATTAGAACCAATACTGAAACAATTATTTTGAACAGGAAGATGTTTTCTTCTACTACGGTACTGTCATCTAAAACCGGAAGACCAAAACCTCCTGCTAATTCGGGAATCCCTCCTACATCTGTTTCAACCATACCTTGGGCAACTCCACTAATCGATGATCCTAGCCCTTGGACAATTGATATTGTAATGTTTAAACTAGTAATCATGGCAATGAGAACACCAAAAGCTACACCCTGCATTGTACCAGATGAAAGAGCTCTACGTCTCCTAAGAGAAAGAAGATTAGTAGTATTTTTTGAAACCAGTTCTGCGACTCCTGCAGGTTCCCCACTAGATTGGGCTCCCTCGAGATAAATTCGAATGAATCGAGATACCATCATTGAATTCGCATCTGCTGCAAACCAATCCCAAGAATGATCGCTATCAATTCTCATTGATAATCTACGCTCTAGTTGATCAATAGAGACGTTCAATGCTCCAAAATCTATTCCTTTCAACGCACGAACGGTAGCACTCGGCTCAGAAGAACGAGCTTGNGCAGTCCCGCCAAGTGCTCGTATAAATCCAGGATATGATTCATCTCGACGTCTAACAGAACGTTCTTCTTGTCCAACTAAATATGCAGGAACTGCGAATGGCGTTACGATTACAGCGATTGCTAAAAGACCATATTGATCCCAATTCTCAAGGATGAAAGTAAAGTCAACGAGAATACTAGAAAACAGTGTAATCAAAACGATACTTAGTCCAACTGTAGTAGCAATCACCCATGCCCTACGCATTTTAATTTTATATCTAGTAGCCATATCATTTCGCGAGAATAAATCATCGTCTGGAATCAATACCATAAACGAAATTAGTCCGAATAACTGGAGTAAAGTGTAAATCAATGCTGCCAATAGAATCCAACGAATTCTAACCAGTACTGTCCATGGATCATCGTCTAAAGTTCCAGTCATAAACAGAACAAGATGAATTCCTGAAACAACCAACAAAAACATACCAGTAGTAGTCAAAGAGATGTAAATTTCACGCAGGGTATCTACAGCTTCCAATCTTGTGTCATATAATGTATTGAATTCCTCTTGGAAAGTATCCTGTTCAGAACGCATAAAATCCTCTAACGGTTGACCTGCTTCTACTGAAAAGGCCATTCTATCTAAGAAATCACCCCAAATAGGAGAAGGGCTTTGTCTCCCAACAATTCTTGCTGCTTCTGGTAGATTTGTATGCCATCTATCAACAAGAGTTTCTATTGATTGTACTTCCTCTGCTAAAGCCCCATAATCCCCCATTTGTTTTAGAATATCAAACATAGATTGAGCTCCTGCATCACCAAGAGATAAAATCCCCATTCGGGTGATGAACATGTGCAATTCACGTTCAATTGCTATAGCATGACGTTGAGTCTGGATGAGGGGCCATATTGCAGCTACTCCTCCCGATATTATCGGAAAAATAAAACCTAGAATTAATCCAGAGGTTCCAGTAAATAATCCGGATGATACATAGAAAACAATTACACCTAAAACTAATCCTATTACAGTAAATGGAAGAACTACCTTTAGTGCATATTCTTGGATTGGCATCCCAAGACGACGGATTGCAATTTGCCATAGGGGGAGACGTTCCATGTGTACGCCCTCTAAAACCTACTAATGATTCACCCCTACCCAGGTGTCTATTGCGGAAGAAAACTGTTCCCATCCTTGTTGATAATAAATATCTAATATATCGAAGACGTCATCATAATGAGTCAAATCACGATCTGCCATTCGTTGAATTGCTTCTGTTCTTCGTTCCATTTCGTTGTAAATTTCACGCTTATTTGCAAATCCCATCATAGGAGCCATTTTATTTTCCATTAAATGTGATTGAAACATTCCTCTGAAGTAATGCTTGTCAATAACCGGATCCCATTCAAACATCCCTCTTGTTAGGATACCATCGGCGTGCTTATTGTATCCAATTACTTCATCAATTCCGGTAATTCTTCGAGCGATTCCTCCTCCTGGAGCCTCAACAACTTCTTGAAAAATTGCGAAATTTAGGTTATCAAAAAATCGTGCTGGAACATTGATTGGATCACCAGTGAATCTTTGGATCATTTTGACAATGGAAGATGCGTGGAAAGTTGCAATTACTGGGTGGCCAGTCTGCATAGCTTGGAACGCAGTAGCACCTTCTACTCCTCGAATTTCTCCAATAATGATATATCTAGGCCTAGAACGAAGAGCCGCTTTCAATAAATCGAACATTTCAACCCTAGAATCTTCATTCTTTGAATCACGTGTAACCAATCTCTGCCAAAGCCGATGACGAACTTTGACTTCAGGAGTATCTTCAGCAGAATATATCTTTACATTATGGTCAATAAATGGCAAAATAGCATTCAAAGTAGTAGTCTTTCCTGATGCTGTTTCTCCTGAAACAAGAAGAGACATTCCATTCTCAAGGCCTAACCAAATGTATGCTGCTTGTTGAGCTGACATTGTTCCCCATTTGATTAGTTGAATAACAGAAATAGTCTCTTCAGCAAACTTTCTTATCGTAAATGATGGACCTAACATCGATACATCGTCACTGAAAATAATATTAATTCGAGAACCATCTAATAGTGCTCCATCGATAATTGGTTTACTATCGGATACCGGTCGACCTATTCTCTCAGACATGGAACGAAGATATCTTGCAAGAACTTCTCTATCTCGGAAACGAATATTTGAGGTTACCATTCCGAAAACCTTGTGATCCATATTGATATATCGCAGACCTACTGAATGTATATCTTCAAGCATTTCGTCAGAGAGAAGAGCTTCTAATGGACCAGACTTAACTAAATCCCTAATGATGATATATTTCAATCGTTCCAGTTGCTCTTCTGTCACTGAAATTGAGGCCTCTCCTAACCCAAGAAAACCCATTGCAGGTCCAAGAACACTATCTGCCTGAATTACACTTGAACTAGTGGTTGTCATTCGCTCAATCATACCTTCAAGAATTCCCTCAAATTCAGAATCAGAAGTAAATGATGGTGCGCTAGGTGCATCACGCAATAAACGATCAACTATATTTTGTCGGATGACCTCTTCCTCTTCATTCAACACTGGTTCAATTCCAAACCATAACGTCGTACCAGCACCCTGTTCATCATCTTCAGGTGGCTTGTAGATATGGGCAAAAAGAGGAGGTTTAAGACTGTAAATCAAATTCATCGGTTCAATTTTCTTAGCACCTCTATCTAATGGGCCATAGAAGTATGGACGTGAACCGTGTTGAGCTTCAAAATCTTCTACCCATCTTCGTACATGAGTATGGCGAGCCATTAGCCCATCAAGATCGCCTTTAGCGATCTCAAAATTCTCATTTTCTTCCACAGATTACACCTCAACTGACTGCCGTAATATCGACAATGAATCCCATACTAGGTTCTACTCTCCATCCAATTCTGGCTTGTACTGGGCCAGCAGCTCGAAGGAATCGAGTCACCGCAAGTGTACGATTAAGTTGCCCACCCTGAGTACTTGACAATAGACCAATTACTACTTCAGCTGAACCCTTAATTTCACGAAGTAGAGCAGGATCAACTTCTTCTGAATCAAAACATAACATGAGTGTACGGCCTTCGGAAGTAAATTGTCGAATCGCAGAGAGTAACGCTGTAGGATTAGTATCAGGAGGTATCAACTGAGATGCACGATCGATAATAACAAAGTCTGCTGACTTAAGACCCTCATTCGAAATTAAATCATTTATCGTAATTTCGACTTCTACTTCATCAGTTAGTACACCAAATCTAGACATGAGTAAAAATTGACCTTTGTCGATATATTCAGACATACCATAACCAATACTGTCTACTTGCTCAAGCCAACCCCTCGTAGTTAATTCAGTAGTAACTAGAGCAACCTTAGTTCCATTTTCAGAAAGGCCAAATGCTAGTCTTTGAGCAATTAGGCTCTTTCCCCCTCCTATCTCTCCTTCAACAATCATCAGAGAACGATTAGGTATTGCTGCGCCGAGACTGTTAGCCAAACTGTCTTGTTCTAAACCAAAAGGAAATGAGTCTTCAGACAATTCTAACCACCTCTGTAAATGAATAAGATCCTCTAGCAGGGTTCAAATTTTCTGATAAAATTACTACATTCAGGTATATCTCATCATTAGTGGAAAGAGAGATATTTCCTTGAATTGTGAAATTAACTATTGACCCAGGTACCCACACAGATGGAATCACACCTCTTTGAGACACATTCATTGAAGAACCATTGAGAAAAACAACAGTATCAGTGATACTCAATGTGAAATCACCTGTATTTTGTATTGTTATCATTGTCTGATTTGTGGTTGGGTTCCAATCAATATTCATAGGATCACTGATCAATGTTGCCTCTGTTTTCTCGTTAGCCTCAATTTGATCTGCCCCCTCATTCAATGCCATAGAAACGCCTGCCCATGCTTGAATTAAAACAGCGGAAACTATCCCTGCTACAATGAGGCTAGCAACTAACATTATCATATCTGAAGCTCCTCCGTCTGCCATAGAATCACCTACTGTATCGTTGCACCTGCACTATGACCAAATGATGAAACAAATGCTCGAACTGGAGTTCCTGTTACCGTATCTGAACCCATTACTGTCTCACCAGGAAACAAATATTTTGTCGAGGAATAATAATCAGAAAATGGAGTGGGGTCACCTCCATCTAGAATTACCCAAATTTCTGAAAATAAGACTGGATCTGAACCCTCATTTGTAATATTGATAAAAAGAGTTGATGTTACAAGTGTCGCATTATCAATTTGAACCTTTACATCTTCGGATTCATTGGCATCAATATCCTCAAACCGTTGCCGATTCTCTAGAGTAATGACCATGGCATTAGCAAAAATAGACAAAAGGACGGTGCCTACAATTAAGGCGCCAACACTGGCAGAACCGCCCACATCTCACTCCCCCGGCTCAAAATCAACCATTGGTGCTGAAGGAACTGATGATTTTCCAGATGAAATGGAAGATTGTGTTCTCCACGCTTCTACCATCGCTACAAAAGTCAATAGTGGACGGTTAGGGAGTGTTGCATTCCCACTACCTTCGCCAGGTTGAGCGAGAGAAGTTATACCACTCAGTGTTTTTGCTTCAGATGAAGTTAGAAAACCACTTTTTGCTGCGGCTTGAATAAACAATTGAGCATCATGGCCAGACAAATTATCAAGAATTAGAGCTGCTATCTTTGCAGGATCAACTCCCGGTCCTGAAATTTCAGAATCTTTTGAACGTAGAAATGGATTCAATGCTAAAGATTGTGCCTCATACAAATCTAATAATCCAGGACCTGCATGAACCGCATCCATTCCCTCAGATTCGCTGTCAGAATTACCCAAAGCAATCGTCTTAACTTCTCCATCTTCTCCTACTGTATGCATTACATCAGGTGAAGACGAATGAGACATCGAAACTTGACCCAAAGCCAAATTAGTTTCCATATGTCCAATTGATGCTTCTAATCGCTCAAATCTATCTGCTAACATTCGAAGCAATTCATCTGGAGGAGGGGATGATGAGGTTCCACCTCCACTAGGAGGTGCTCCGGATGGAGGTCTTGAACCACCATCTCCCATGAATCCTACTCGAGATGCACCTGGGGTGAACAACCAGGCCTCAAGATCCGTTGGACGATACTCAGGGGGGATGTCAATCTGATCGACTGTTACACGAGAAGCCTCGTCAAGACGATCAGCAGTCCGACCTTTTTCACTATCCAGAACATCACCTCATTCCTATGATTGAAGCCTTTTCAGGCCCAATATAATCAATGGACGAAATCAGACTAGAGGAGATCCCTCAGCCATATCTGTTACAGACATTTGCGCGTAAGTTTCTCCGCCGCCATCAATAATGATTCTAACTTCAATCTCAGTGTTAACTTGAGGTGCACAGTTAGCAAGAGCCATGTCGAAAGTGAATGTGTCTCCTGAATTAATCGTGGTACCTGTAGCAATCTGAGTTGCAGTTCCAGCGTTAGCCAAAGTTGTAGATCCACCGGTAACGATATCGTTGGTATCGAATCCTGCGGATGCACCACCATCACAGATTACAAGCCAAGCAATATCATCTGCGATTACAGAATCTGAACCAGCAGACATCTGAGCTATGACAACAACCTGGGTCACTGTTTGGGGTGGCCCTGCAGCAACAGTGTCAATGTGTGCGGATATGATAGTGACTTTACCAGAAATTTCATCACGGGTATCGTCACCAGTTGCTTCAGCACGTTGCTGTAGTTCTTCTGCGGTCTTGATAATGATTGTAGATGCTACTGCTGCTACCAAAATTAGCGCAATAAAAACAATCATTGCACCGATACCAATCGATGCTCTATCGTCGTTCATGTAGGGGGTGTTTCTCTTATTCATGGTGTTCACCGTTCCTCTGCACCCCATCGAAGTATATCATAGTAGTCCTAAGAATGAAGAAATTCAATAAACAGATGCAATTTTACTTCTATCTTGCATCGATTTCTGTAGTAATGTGCACCACTTCCCCAGGGGCAAGATTTTGTACAAAAGGTACACGTTTTGCGGAGAAACCTCGAGGAAGCCAAGCATCAACGACAAAACCTTCAATCGACCGTAAAGTTCGATTCTCAACCCTAGACATTACAGAAACGTCACCCATATCTACCATATATCCAGTAACTACTGAAACTTGTTTAGACAAAACTAAATTTTCTGAAATTGTACCAGAAGGATGGATATGAATGCCCATTTCAATCATACCTCTGGGAGGAATTGCAGGGATTTGTGCAGCTTTAGGCTCAGCTATCCATCCAGTTGGAGCAGGAGCAGCAATCCGCATTGCAGGTAAATCGTGTTCACCGAGATTCTCAATAGTCATCATTAGGAGTCCATGTTCTAATTCAGGTGGCCATCGGGCTTCGACAGTGAAAAAGAAACGGCCAGCAACAAATGGATTTACTCGACCACCGGAATCACTCAATGATTGAATAGCAGTTCTAAATGCATCCAAAGCTGTTTCCCACTCCCCCTTTCCAAGATCGATTAGTCCATCTGTTACCATGCCTCTTGCTCTCTTTTCTTCTTCGCTTAAGTCATCAAGACTTGCAAGATGTTGCTCTAAGGCCAGTAATGAACGATGTAATCGAATGACTTGTTTCTCCAGAAACTCTGCGTCCCTATTTGCTTCTTTCAAATCGGCTCTTGCTTTGAATGGACGATGATTCCACAAAAAATGTCTTACTCTTGCAGAGCGCATAGTTAATTGATCAACAAATCTTGAAGATGCATCTGCACCTGAACCCATTAAATCATCAAGAGGATCATTGTTCATCATTCTTCTTCATCCCCTGTATTTTCTTGAGATTCTACATCTGGATTGAATGCTTCGGGCATAGGAGGAGGACTGGCAAACGGATTAACTCGATTCTGAGTTCTGCTCTGAAGAATACCTCTAATTCTAGCAGTTCGAATATCTAAGGCAGCCAAATCGTTATGCAATAATCCGTACAATCGATCTAGATAACGTAGAATAACTAGACAAATAGTACCAAGGACTACCATATATCCTACACTAGAGCCAATGCTAGAAACTCCAGTATTGACCTTGAGACTCGGATCAATTGTCATCATCAATACAAAGAAAATCGGAGCCCCAAGAAGAATCCATCCGACTTCACGTCTTGTCGTCTCAATCTCTTCAGCATGATTTCCTAAAGCAGCCCTCTCTCCAATCAATGCCTTTCGTCGATCGTCATGGATGGCTTGAATCTCTCCAGCACCCAACCATGAAACTACAAACATCCAAAGAGTTGCTAAAACAATACAAATCAAACCAATTTCTGGGATAACCGAAGATCGAGCTAAAACTGCTAATCCTAACATTGCCAAGTATGTTGAACCATGAAGAGCGCGTTCATCATCATCCAATCCTCTTCGGAAAAGGAATAAAGAAAGAACTAGAACTAAAATTCCAGATATCAACGAGATAAGGAACCCTGGACTCCAAGTATCAACAGATAAGGTACGAATTTCTTCATCATTTTCCAATACATTACCGTAAACAGAATCAGATAACACCAAATTGAATGTACAATCAAATTCACCTTGAGTAACATACCACGGAAGTGCATCAGCAGATACTGTCCAACTTACTTCTGTTGACTCTTGAATTCCCAATGGAGGAATAATTTTAGGAGAATTATCTAGTATACTCACCGAACCAGTGCAAGAAACAGTAACTACGCTTAGCATAGGCAATATTGCTGTACCAGTATTGGAAATATTAACTACTAATTCTGTAGAACTACCCTCCACAAGAGAACCATCACTAAAACTAATATCTGAAATTCTTGGATCGCTATAAGAATCTAATCGAATTTTTACAACAAACGTAGTACCTGACCTAGTTCCAACTTCATCGAGATTTTCAAGGTTAAAGGTCAAATTCCAACCGTCACCGGGAGCAATTGATGATATATCAGGCATTGTTACAAGAATATCAAAAGAATCTAGTGCATAAGGAGATGAAGATCCAAGCGAATGGATATCGTTAGGCACCAGAGGATCTGGCCCTCCAGCAATCGCAAAACTCCACAAAGTATCAGGATATAGGGACTCATTGACTGTCCGTTGAGCAGAAACATATGTTAGAGAATAGGAAGATGGAGATAGTGTTCCAGTTTGACTCAATTCAGGAACATGCATCCAATCTATATTCATAGTATATTGAGGGCCATCAGAACCTCGAAGAATAATTGGATCATCTGTTTGTACCCTTTCAATAACTAAAGGTGTTGACCAACTAGCATTGCCTCCAACTTCTCCTCTTGGAACAAACTCGAAGGATAAAGTTCCTGATTCTTTATCCCAATGTCGATCGTCAGTAGGTGTCATTGAAAGATTAATCCAGCGTTCTTGACCTACGCTTAATTCCAATGTAGCAGGGCAAACAGGTTCTGACCAGCGACCAGAACTAGAGGCATCTACAGAACAAGAAACATCAAGAATTACGGCATCATTACCTGCATTTTTCATTAGATAGGAAACGTCTCTTGTTTGTCCAGGAATGGTTGCTATCCTAGAAGGAGAAGATGACATAACTAATTGGAAAACTGGTTTGATAGTAACTGTAACATTAGATTGCCCTATCGTAAAATTGTCTGTTGTATTGAATACTAAAATCGGAATAGTGTAGGCTTGCCCAGCCATTGGAACTTCTTCGGAATCAAGGGCAGGGACGGTAACTCTTACCATTAATCCCGAAATAGTTTCACCAGGAGAAATATCAATTAAATCAGATGATTGTACCCAACCTTCAGGAGTTGTAAGATTAAATGTACCCACTTCTCTTAAATTTCCTCGATTTTCTACAGTTACTGAAATCTCTAATGTTTCTCCAGGTATTGCTTCAAATAACGCGTCATGAGATAATCTAATATCATGTATTTTCTCTATACCAACCAATACAGAAGAACGATCCTGTTCTATCCCATTATGTTCTAAAATTAATTCAAATGAATAAGTTGAATCTGCCCTTGCTGTCGATAATGCAGTAACATCTACAGAAAGTGTAGCGTTAGCACCGGGTTCTACAGTTACAGCACTAGGCGCTCCGATTGTAAAGTCAGTTCCTCCAACAAAATTACCTGTTGAAATATCAAATGACTGAAGTGAGTTACCCATATTTCGAACAATGAAACTTGCAGTTTGAGTCCCTTCAGAAGGAACTTCAATCTCCAATGAATCCGGTTCAATAAGAGCCCCTATAACCTCGTCAAGAACAAATCTAGCTGTTCCATTATCTACAAATGTACCTTCACCGTCAAACAATAAAATCTCAATTTCGTGAACTATGTCTGCTCTGGCATCTGTAGGAGGAGTTGCAGTTACCACAACATTCTGGAAAACAGAATCAATACCTGATGGCCATGTTCCAACCTCTGGCGCCAATGCAGTAACAGCATTAGGTGTTAGATCAACAACCCATCCAGAAAGACCCGAAGTCGATATAGTGTAATCAGATAGAGCATTTCCGGTATTTGTCAAAACCATTGTAGCATTGTTCTCTACACCCGGAACACCAGCAGTAATTGGACTATCTTCTAATTCCCCATCAATTACTGTTTCAATAACTACTCGGAATGAAGAAGAGGTGTCGGGGGAAGTAATTCCTACCATTCCAGATAATGAAGTGGAGGCAGTTAGGGTGAAATTTAGTACACCTGCCGCTGGCAAAGTCTCTGTAGGACCCAACACAGACGTAACCAAAGTACGTGATTGACCCAGATCTAGGGTAGTAGAATTTGGCCCGACTGATGAATTCCAACGAGAAGATTCCTGCGCACCATATGTTGCTCCATCTACAGAAGTAAACTGTGTTGCTTCNGAAGTAATATTAATGATAGCCGAACCCATAGTTCCCGATGGNAAATTACTCAACAATGAGACTTCCAAATCAAACATTTTGAACATATTTCCTGCTTCTAATTCATCAGTTGTGAATCTCAGTTCTTCAACATAGGGAATCATAGAAACACTAACTGAGGGGCGGACCTCGATATCACTTATGTTCGATGCAGTGAGTGCTGAGTCTCCTTCAACTGGAGTAGAAGTGACTCTGAGATGTAACCTGTTGCCAGCAGAAATTTTCGCTTCAGGGTCTAAGGGAGAAGTCAATGTGGGAGCTGTAATTGTAATAGTAATAGCTCTAGAATTTCCTGGGGACATCAGATCCGTGGTAGTAGTATCAATATCTACATTCCATCCATCTGGATCTTCTTGNAGACCCGCAGTTAGATAGAAATGAGCCGGAGAAGTACCCGTATTTACCAACGTGTAATCGACAATTACGAATGAACCCGGGTCGATATACAACAGTGAACCGTTACTTCGTAAATCTGACTGGTAAAGGTCCCCTGCAAGAACTGAGGCNCTGGCAGAAACACTAGCAGGGGAAGTTGTACTATTCACGTACACTGTAACTGTTTCAATTTCAGAACGATCCGCTGTAATTGGAACATTTACTGGGACATTTATCGGTGCACCTGTATTAGAAGCTAAGTTGGTAATAGTCGAAGGTAAACTAGAATCATCAACCCAGTTTGANACATTACTATATTCAACAGTGTAGGAGTCTGATGCGGAACCTAAATTTTGAACAATAAACAATAGTCCAGTTCCACTACCAGGATTTACTGAAATGTTTGCAGGTGCAGTAATTGTGGTATGNGAATCAGACAAAACAATATTCCGTGAAGAGATAGTAACATCTGATGAAGAACCATCAGAAAATGACATCTTAAACAATCCACTGATCGTATATGTACCAGAAAGTGGAGAACCATCAAACGAGAGATTTACTACGGAATTTCCAGCAGTTTGGGATAAGGAACCCGGCGGAGCATGTGTTACACTAGATGTCAATGGGATTGCTGAACCTCCTCCAGAAGGAGTTAGAACCAATTCACCCTCAACAGAAAATGGAATGTTTCCAGTATTTGAGAAAACCCAATTTCCATGCCACATATCTCTGCCAATCACATCTCCATCGTTTGGAAGTGTATTGGATACCTCAACATGACTAGAAGTATCTTGAATTGTTAGAGTATGTGGGTAGGCTAAGTCATCATTTGATGGATCAGAATCAGAACCTGCAGTAGCAGTAACTGAAATATCAGCCGTTCCAGAAGTTTGTGCCCATTCGAATAAATGTACTTCTGATGAACTTCCTAACAAGGTAAATGATACAGAATCGACCACAGAGGAGACGCCTGAATTTACTGCAACATTCAGTTCTAGCGTACCCGTAGCGGTAGTAGTTCCAAGGTTGACAATAGTAACTCGGACTTCATGAGCCACATTTGCCAAGGTGTGTACTCCTCCAATAACTGCTGACGCAGAAATAATTTCCACACTATCTACTGAAACATCGACTGAGCGTCCGGATGTTAGCGATGGAGAGTTTTCGATCTCAGAAATCGCTAAATGGCCCAAAGAAGATATAAGGAGAAGAGTTACCAAGGTAATAGCATGAAAAAATTTCACTATGAACTACCTCCTGATTTTTGAATTCTAATTGTTCTACCTTGACTCCTGTATAGTGAAACTAATTTGTCAAGTAAATGGGTATGCTCATCTTCAGTAATTCCAAGTTTTCTTCGTTCATCCCAAAGAAGCATCTGTTCGGTCCTAGTAAGAAGACCATCTTTGAGATAAATCTCTAAAGTTCGACGATATGTATCTCTATCGCTAATTGCATAAATCAGACCATTTGAATCAATGATATCTGCTCGTTCTTGAATTCTATTGCCTAATTGATTAGCTTCTTCGTAATTTATACCGCGAGAATCGACCTCGGCTTGAATATCATTCGCAATCAACTGGAGTTCTTGCAGGCTTCGAGACTTTTGGACTCGGCGAAGGAATTTTCTTGCTTTCCTTCCCAGTCGATTAGTCATTGCATGGCCTCCGCTATGCCATGTCAACCTCAGGAAGGATATGAAGGAACCGCAAATAACATTGGAAATTTGTGTTGCAAAACAAACGAAATGAAGACATACCTAAACTTCTCTGCCACTACTAATGGACCCTGTTAGCGGAGCAGTGATTGCCACTTTAACAGTGGGATCCCTTCAAGGCATCTATCGAATTCTTCGAGGAGATGCAAGAAGAGCAATGCTACCTTCTATGGCATCTCTTCCTGCCCCTGTAATTGACAAAGGTCTCAGACGACCAAGAAGACAATTAGATCGTAGTGTAGAAATAAGTTCCAGTGCTAGAACACCAATGCCTACGCCAGAATTAGAGGAAGAAATTGTAGAAGAGGAAGTTGTAGAAGAAGAAGTTGTAGAGGATGAACCTCAANCTGTAGATCTTCCATCCGCTCCTGATCTTGAGGATACAGAAGTAATTGGAACCGAAGTTGAAGAAGCAGAACAAGAAGACGTGTTTGCAGAAAGATTAGGGCGTGAAGGAGCAGCTAGCGGTGAAGTACAAGTAAGCCTAATTTGGTTCAATAAGAACGATTTAGATTTATCAGTAGTATGTCCGAGTGGAGAACGAATTTCATTCGACAATAAAATTTCCAATTGTGGAGGTCGTTTAGATATCGACATGAATGAAACTGGAAACTCTGAAGAACCTGTTGAAAATGTATTCTGGGAAAAGGATGCTCCCAAGGGAAGATATCGAGTATTCGTAGAACATTTCGAAAAGCATGATTCTACAGACGTTACAGAGTTCAATATTCTGGTCTCTGTCGAAGGTAATCCAAGAGAATTCAAAGGTCAGATCAGCAGTGGTGACCCTCCACAAGAAGTTTGTTTCTTTGATGTAGAGTAATAAATCGATTTTGATTCATTATTCNANNTCAGATTNACTNATGAATTATTTTCATAATTAAATATATTTACGTCATTCGTTATTGAATCATTATAATCATTATATTAATTATTAATCATTATCATAGAATGATTCATAATGAATCATATCATGAGAAGNACATGGTTGACGTGACCCTTTCAGTTGAAGATNNGCAACTAATTCAATGGATTCAGGCTGCTCAAGACAAAGGAANCACACTAGAAGAATGGTTAATCGATAGCGCAAATACAAACTCAGAGATTCGAGATAAGGAAATAGAAAAACCTTCAACAGAGATAGGAATACTTTCTGGNTTAGCAGAAAGAGCATGGGACAGGAGAGCAAAAGCAGGCGATTCATTAGCAGAAAGAGAAATGGGGAATCGAGATTTTCTTCGTTTAGATTCAATCAGAGGAGAACCAGTAATTGGAGCAAATATTGGAAGATTAGAAAATGAAATGTTACCTTCTGGACTCCTAAGATTNTTGCCCATGAAACATGCACTACGTCTGTTATGGTCATTGACTAGTGAAAGTAAAAGATCATCGCCAGATGGTGTATTCAGAGAAGCAATGAATCAAATGTTGAGACTAAATGGTTTGAAATTAGCTCAAGAAGATAATCAATTCGGAAGAGGGAGAGGAGAAAGGTTAGCAGCAGGATTTAGTCACCTGGACGATTCAGCAAGAGGTAGAGCAGTTAACTGGATGATTGGNTCTCCTGGAGGATCTACCAAATTATCTGCCATGGAAATTATTGGGTGGTCGACTAAAGATACAGAAGGATTTCGTTTAACACCGCATGGNTTAGATTTAGCAAAATTACCAAACCCTATCCTAGATAGAGATCTGCCACACAAAGGACCGTTTAGCCCCTTAGAAAGAACTTTGATTCTAGATTCAATTCATCACCGTCTTCCCATGGAATGGAATATTATGAGGACATTAATCGATGGCATGAGAGGTGGAGCGGTTGGTAATGAACGACTAGATGCCAGAATGAAAAGAAAATTTGGAGAAGGGACTACATTCAATTGGACTAATTCAATTCTACAACTCAGGAGAGTTGCTGCAGTAACAAGGATGAGTGAATTAGGCCTAGTTATACGTAGACGCGACGGCAGGAAGACACTGTCAGAACTATCTGAAGATGCAATTAACATAGTTGAATTTACTGAAAGTGGTCCAGAATAAAAACATAGTATTGACTATTACGAACGAGTGGAGATAACATGAGCGGACCGGATGTAGGAGACAAAGCTCCTAATTTTACAGCAAAACTACAGAATGGCGAAGATTGGATGCTTTCGGAAAATCTCAAAAAAACTGGAATTATTCTCTATTTCTACCCCAAAGATAGCACTCCCGGATGTACTACACAGGCTTGCGATTTTCGTGATGCTATGCCCGTCCTAAATTCTGAAAACTGGACAGTAATAGGCGTCTCAAGAGATTCTGCTGCAAGTCATATTCGTTTTATTGATAAACAAAATTTGAATTTCGATCTCATAGTTGATCCAAATACTGAAATTCATCAACTGTATGGTGCATGGGGAGAAAAAAAGAACTATGGAAAGGTGTATATGGGTGCGATTCGTAGTACTTTCATAATTGGTCAAGATGGAATTATTCAATGGTGTGGAAAAGGTGTGAAGTCAAAGGGTCATGTTGAAAGATTACTAAAAATTCTTGAGATCGAAAATCAATGAGGAATACAGATGTCAATTGATGAGAAAGATAGTATCATCAAGTTCCTAGATAGATGCGTAGCATATGCAAATGATTCTATTGAAAGGAAGAGAGAAAGAGGAGAAAGTGAAACCGAAATTAATAGATGGGAAGCATATCGAGATTTTACAGCCTATGCGTCTGATGAAGTATCCCGAGGAGATTTAGATGATTGGTTTGATGAAAATGTGAAAAAATTCGATCTTAACTCCAATGTTAATTCTTTAGAAGTAGACAAAATGAGCCATCAAGAACGGGCAAGATGGCTTTCAGCAATAATCTCACCTAGACCTCTAATTCTTGTATCAACAATATCGAAAGATGGGATCCCAAATCTAGCTCCTATGAGTTCTGTATCAGTAGTATCCAATACTCCCCCCTTACTTGGCATGAGCCTTTCAACAAATAGGAATGGAAGACCTAGAGATACTCTACTTAATCTAAAAGAAACGGGAAAAGCAACTCTAGCAATTCTTCCTGTGAATTCAAAATCATTTGAGATGGTGAATATGACGAGAAAACCAATACCTAGAAGTGAATCAGAATGGGGTGAAATCAAAGGTTTGAGCGATATCACAGAAATGGTTACTGCACCTAAATCTGCAATTGCAGCAATTGAAACTACCTTAGTAGAGTGTTACAAATTACCCATGGATGCCGTAGCTGAATGGATTGTTCTAAAAGTCGACTCAATTATCAAACCTTCATCAATGGAAATAGATGAAATAGAAGGAATTCCAATTTTAACTCAAATATCTGATTATATGTTAGGAGGAATTCATCCTACTAGTTGGAAACAAAAGATGGAGTCAGATTAAATCTGTTTCAATACCTAAGACATGCCGATCGACATCAACAGAAATTCCAACTCCTGGCACTAAAATCAAATCTTCTGAGGCATCAAGAACAAAGGCATGAATGGATAAATCACGAGCGACTTCTTGAATCCTACGACGACATGCACTCTTTTGTGCTTCCATATGAGCTAATCGACGCAAATCAACAATGACTACATCTCCACCTTGAAGACAATTAGAAATTTCTGAATGAGGTATAGTATGACGTTCATCAGGCTGAATATATCTTAAATGACGATCAGGAGAAATTGGTCCTGCTTTTCTTGCCCACTCAATTGATGATAAATCCATAAAATCAGATGAATTAGATGATGGCATTTTTGTTGGTCCAGGAGGATTAGATACTCTAGAACTTTCTTTTTCCTTAGAAGAAGAGTTAGAAGAAGGTGATGGAAGACCTAGGAGTCTGAAAATATCAACCATATCAATCACAAATCAAAATCTAAAATATCTGTTGAAGGAAGTGGCTCAGATAATTCACGTGATTTTCCTGATTCTACTGGAGGAGCATAAGTTGGCTCTGGTGCAGCATAAGTTGGCTCTGGTGCAGCATAAGTTGGCTCTGGTGCAGCATAAGTTGGCTCTGGTGCGATATTTTGACTAACTGNNNCAGAAGNNGNANTNTGCTGNCCNTCTAACCATTGTTGNCCATAATGATTCCACTGTTCCATTGTCCANCCAGNNGGAAGNCCTTCTGNAGGNACNGGNGGAGCAGCGTTTTCAGCACCNAATGCATAGGTTGGAGGAGGNGCATTTGGCATCGAAGGTTGAACGCCTCCCATTTGAGTAGATGGAATCATTCCATATGCATCAAATTCGCTAACACGTCCTCTTCTCATCATGCCAATTCCAACTAGAAGTGAAAGAAGAACTAATGTTAGAATTAGAATTACTACTGTAGTAGTACCTCCTTCTCCGAAACCAACATTCAGTCCTAAGAACCGAGTATCTTCAACTAAAATTTGTACATCGACTGTATCTTCTTCAGATTCGTCACCGACTGTTAATCGTACAATATAGGTACCTGGTTCAGTAAAAGTGTGAGAGACTGTAAATCCTTGATCCTCGATATCATTATCAGTAAATCCGTCATCATCGGAATCGAATGCTGTGTTGAAATCCCAACGATATGTTAATCGAGGCATATCTTGACTTGAATCAGTAGTTCCTTCACCTGAGAAGACTATTTCTTGACCTACTTCAAAAGGCCCTTCAGTCATATTGATTGCACCCTTAGGACGAAGATTTCGAACAGTAATATTGAGCATCTCAACCGCTCGTTCTCCATCGTCATCTGTGACATGGAAAACTATCTGTGAAGGAGCTGTAGCCGCATCAGTCCAAGAATATGCTAGATCTGCTCCTTCGATATCACAGTCATCTTCTGCTGANCCTTCAGAATCNGTGTTTGAAGCCGGATTAATATCCCAACAAGCGTGAAGTGTCTCAAGGTCTGAAGGAGTGTCATGGAAGGAACCCGTTACAGACAGGACCTGATCTTCAGCAATAGGAAGTTGTGGGGAAAATGGATCGATAGTTGGTGGAACATTTTGTACCATCAACCAACCTCTAGCAATACTTGTTCGTAAGTCGTCATTATCTGTAGCTTGCATGTTGATTACATGCATTCCATGAGTCTCATAAGAATATGTTAGTAGTGAGGNCGCTCCAGCTTCATCATCTCTAGACGAATTAGTTGGATCTACTTCTACATCTGGCCACCACTCATAACTTAATGATGGAATATCGTTAGACGAATCTTCAGCAGTACCTGCAAATACAATTGGCTGATCTTCAAGAACATGCCAAACCATTTGAGAGTCCATCTCTATTGGAGTTCCATTTTCGTGAGCAGCAGATATGGATGCATTCCATGGAGCGATATTTGTTACATTGATACTATGGGTACTTGATGTAACAGCTCCGTCATCATCAGTGACACTTGCTCTCATCGTGTAAATTCCCTCAACTTGAGGAGTAACAGTACAAAGTTGAGTGACTCTGCCTTGTTCACANTCGGCGTCCCAAAGGAAATCAACAGGGGCTTCTGGAGTAATTGTGTCCACATCACTATGTTGGAAGACGTTGAAAGTAATTGGATCCATTACAGGAATACTAGATCTGTCTGAAGAAACTACTACTTCTGGTGCACGATTGAGAACCTCTACTGTCATGTTAGTGACTGTTGTATCACCTTCGTCATCAACAATGCTCAATCCAATCTCGTATTCACCATCATCATCCCATGACCATTCAACAACACAATCTTCTGTTGTGTCAGTATAGATCACTCGCTCAATGAAACCATCCGTAGGATCGCCATCATTATCATCGACTGCAAGAGGATCTTCAATCATAAAATAACAATATATGTCAGTAAAACCATCTGGGTCATTGGAAGAGGAGGCATCTAGTACAACAGTTGTAAATGTGTAGAAACTATTCATCTGAGTCAAATCTGCAACAGGAAGTCGGCCAACGAAAATATTGAACACATCTGCATTATTGGTTCTGTTTGCATCAGCTGTAACCAAAGAATCAGGGTCTACCTCAAATTGAAGAATAGAATCACCAATGGCTTGATCAGANGGGACTGTCCATTGAACATCTACTCTAACCTCGCCTAAAGCAGGTAAACTAGGTATGTTTGCTCTGGATGTACTTCCATCAGGAGAAGTAATTTCAATTTCTGTAGATGGAGCTGAAAGAATTCCTAGATTACGTACTGGAATTGAAAATTCTAGCACATCATTAGGAATTGTAGTAAATCCTGTAACCGAATTTAATTGTTCAGTCACATCTCCTCGAATTCTAGTAACAGAAACACCAGATGCTAAAGCTACAAGGTCAACTTCTACTAAATTTTCATCTAAAATCATGGTTGTTACTCCGACAGATTTGGTAGAAGAATCCCAACCAATCACTCCATGACTAGCATAGTCATATGTTGTAGGAGAAGGATCAGGCCAAGCACCAGTATCAAACTCTACATATGCACTACCGTTGGTTGCAGTAGAAAGTGAACGATAATCACCAGTGGATTCATATCTAAATTGAACTGCTTGATTNCCNAACGGAGAACCGGTTGAAGGATCTGTCAAATTCACCCATGCACCCATATTCGTATTTAATGGCCAAGCAGGAAACGCTGTTTCTACAGAAATAACCGGATCTCTAGTAGCAGGAGTATAGGTCAATAATTTGAAATCAATTTGTAAACCTAAATCTAATTCTTGATGCCACCATGCCTCACCTTTCGCTGCAGGACAGTACCATCGGAAACCAGTTACTGCACCTGTTGAATTAAACGATGTAGCATTAAGAGAAGTAGCACATCCAGAATAACCCACTCCTGGATCACCTACAGCGGTGATTCCGTGAGATTCTTCACTTGGTTCCTCAGAATCTTCTGGCAACTCGAAAAGATTTTGATAAACAGAACCAGACCATGTTGTTCCTGTTGTCACTGATGTATTCCAATACTCTCCAACTGCCATTGGAAAATCGTAATATTCCTTCGGAGGAGAATATTGAGTTCCTATNGAGATGTCTGCGAGAGCGAGAGAACCACCCAAAAGAAGGCTAGCAGGAAATGGAATGTTATTCAAATCTACATCTAATTCTTGAGAGTAAGAGATTTGACCGAGATCTGATGCTCTAATAAGTTCATCAGAGTCGTAACTAACTCTCAAATCAGCATTAATTGAAGTACCTTGAGCAACTAGAGTAATTCCATTCTTCTGAAACGTTCCTGAAGACTCAACAACATAAACAATAGTAGATTGATTTTCAATCATCATGATTGTAGTATCAACTACTTCTTTTGTTAATATACCACGAAGTACGCCTATACTTGAGCCCGGAGCCCCAGAAGAAATCAAATCTTCAACATCGAAAAACGCATCATATGTCCATACATCGCCAACTGCCCATTCAGGAACATCAACAGAACTGGAAGAAGAGCGGACACCCATTACTTCAAATGAAGGATTTTCGTCATTTAGGGCCTCAGGAGATTGGAATAATACCAACTGAGTAGAAAGAAGAAAAATCAAAACAATTGACAGCGCCGCCCTTCGGGACGACGCTCCTGATGAAGCCACCATGACACCACAGCCATTCGACTGTGTATCAACCAATCGCTCAAATTGGATTATTCGTAGAGTAGATCTGCTANTTCATCTTTAATGAACTCAATAGCTTCCAATATCTCATCCTTGTGACGAGCACCTGTAATTACCATCTTCCCACTACCGAAAATCAAACAAACTACCTTAGGATAATCGATTCGATAAATCAATCCAGGGAATTGCTCTGGCTCATATTCAACTTTATCGAAAGGNAGATGGAAAGTCAAGTGATTAAGATTCAAATGACGAGGTAAGCCTGCTAGTGGCTCACCTACTGGAAGAGTAGTAAGTGGACTAGTTTCTTCAGGCATAGCTACTTCTTCTTCTGTAGGAGCACGCCATCCTCCACTGTTAGAATCTTTGTGACCTGGATCTTTTACAATCTTCATTCGTTGGTCTACGTCTTTGGAGATTCCATCGTAATCTTCAGGATAATGTAAAGCGTAAGTTGCAACCATATTTTGNACTTCAATTTTTACATCCTTAAGGTCCCATGTCTCAATGTCTGCTGCTCTCAAATCTGCAATCATTCTCTCGATACCAGTATGGATGTTTTGTTCATTCTTACCGCCAGTACATACAGCACGACCAGATCTGAACATCAGAATTGCAAGTCGAGGGTCAGTTACTCTGTATACTACACCAGGAAACTGTTCCGGCTCATATTCACAATTCAACTCAATAGCAATCTCGGGAAGGTCTAATTCTTCTGCCACTCGAGTACTTGCTACAACATTCACTACTACTAATCGATCTTCGTCGCTCATATACAATTGGGATTTATCAAGAGTATATAAAGAAGTGCGCAAACCCACAGAAGAAAAAATCAACATAATTAGATTAAAATTTTCACACCATTTTCTGCAAAAGATGTGACGTAAGNCACCCCTCCTAAATCTCTGATCGCTTCTGCACACTCTTGTGGTTTATCTGACAAGGCAATGATACATCCGCCGCCACCAGCGCCAGTTAATTTTGCCCCAAAAGAAAAAGGTAGAACTGCTTCAATTAAATCATCTAATTCTTTAGACGATACACCAATATTTTTCAGNAGTGAATGACATTGAGTCATGGCTTCCCCAATAGTTCTAGGATCACCTTCAGAGAGCAGATTTATCGCATCACTAGAAAGTTCTGAAACCTTATCCATAGAAGAACGGAAAGACGGATTTTTCATATTTTTTGCCACAATCTCAACCATTTCGCTTGTTGATGAAGGCTTTCCAGTNAAGCCAATCACAACAGGAATAGAAGATAATGAAGTAGGAATTGACAGTGAATGAACATCCCAATGTTTGTGCCCATCAGGACCATCAAGATCTACAGACCAACGATGTTGTAATGAACTAATAATTGATGAATTAACAATAACTGCACCGCCTAGCGCAGATACGCTAGTGTCAGTTGGGCTTGCTCTGCCTCCTTGGGCACTTGCTTCAGCCTTGTGTGCTATTCTTGCAAGAGTTTCTGTTGAGACATTTCGTCCATGGAATGAAGATAACGCCAATCCGGAAGCAACTGAAAGAGCAGCAGAAGAACCTAATCCAGCAGCCATAGGGATTTCACTATCTACGGAAATAGATAACGGAGATTGTAAATTTCCAAACTCAGAAATTAAGTGACCTAAATGAGGATTTTCTTTAGGGTCAAATTCATCTCCATTCAATATCCATTTGTTAGATTTAGTAACAGAAATCGACGCACGTAAATCAATCGCTATCGCAATAGCAGGAGCGCCGTACAATACAGCATGCTCGCCGAAAAGTATTGCCTTAGCAGGAGCATCAGCGCGCCACATGGCCTGCGCTGGAGTACTTAGCCAATATCCGTTACTAATTCTCTTAAATTTCTATGACGGTTTGAATGGAGACATTCAAGGCCGATATACTGGTGGAACAGGATGAGGGAGCACGATGAGCGACGAAGCAGACTTCGATGTAATCATCATTGGATGTGGTATGGCAGGAATGGCATGTGCAGCTCAACTTCTCAAAGAAGGAGTTGAAGGAGACCGAATTTTAGTTGTTGATAGAGGTGAGCCAATTGGTGCTAAGAATCTATCCGGCGGAATTCTTTGGGGAAGAGAACTGGACGAACTGGATGATATTTTTCCTAATTGGGAGATGGATAATCCCGGTATAGAGCGTTACATCAACCACAAAAAAATTGGATTCTTATCATCAGAAGATGCTTTCATTATGGAAGGGAAATTTGCTTCTTGGGACGGGATTGGAGGAACTGAGGAACCATCCATGAGAACTGGATGGAGCGTACTCCGTGCAAAAACAGACTCTTGGTTTGCAGAAAAATTAGAAGAAGCAGGCGTTTTCATAATGCCAGGAATTAAGATTGATCAACTGCATATTGACGGACTAGACCACACTTCCTACTCTGCAAGAGACTTGACATCTCCTGCCGAAGATTCTGGAAGAGGGCAAAATCAAAAGTGGAGAATTGACAATGCTGATCCAGAAATTGTCAATGCAATCCGTGAAGGTAAAATCTGTGGAATTGTCCAAGACGGCGAGGTAATGACTAGTAACGTAGTTGTGATAGCTGAAGGTAGTAACTCAATACTAACAAGATCTTATGCTTTCGATACGATGCTTCACGCTCAATCACGTCATGGTATAATCCTTGGAGTAAAGGAAGTTATTCATCTTGGAGAAGATGTGATTAATAGTCGGTTTGGATGTTTCTCAGGAGACGATGAAAGGCCTCCAAGTGGGATGGCAATGGAAGCAGCATTGGCGATTTACGATGATATGGCTGAGAAAGCATGGGAAGAATATCCAGTGACTGCAGGTCAAATCCCTCGGGCTGGCGGTTGGCTTTACACTAACCGAGACACTCTCTCAATCGGGGTAGTAATTCAGTTAGATAGTCTACCTTCTGGAATTCATACCTATGATATGTTAGAGGCCTACAAGAACCATCCAGCGATTGCACCACTNATTAGTGGAGGAGAAACTGTAGAATATGGNGCTCATTTNGTTCCAGAGTATGGCCTANACAGAATGCCAAATCGTCTTGTTAGAGATGGNGCNGTTGTAATNGGNGATGCTGCTGGACTTGTTTACTCTAATGGNGCNGTAATTCANGGTCAAAACTATTCAATTCATTCAGGGAAACTTGCTGCAAAGGTGATTGCTAAAAGTATCGAATCNGGAGATTTCAGCAAAAAAGCACTAGGACAATACAAGAAAGACCTTGANGCATCATATGTAATGCGAGATCTAAAACGNTTCAANACAACAGCTAAATTTTTGGCTGACGATGCNAATTANACATGGGTCCCNAAATTCATGGGGAANATGTTCAANNGAGTNGTTCGTGAAATCGGTGAAGAGAAAATNACCGTAGAAAAGCAGGCTCTTAGACTGNGAAAAGANATGCGAAGAAAAGATAAGAAAACTAAGAAAGGTTTGGGATTATTCAATTTAATCAGATTAGGGATGATGGGTCGGAAATTGTGACCAATAGAGGTGAAAAAAATGGACGAAAAAAAGAAGATTGGACTCTTTGAATATGATGTCAAAAATGGACTAGGACTAATAGCATACAATGTAGATGAACACGAGCATGCACATATCATTGTAGATACAAAGAAATGTGGCGATTGTGATTCAATGATGTGCGTATGGGGCTGTCCAGCGCAATGTTACATGTTCCGTGATGTAGGGCTAGAAGAAATGAAATTCCAGTACGAAGATTGTGTTGAATGTGGAACTTGTTTCCTCATGTGTACTGATGGAGCATTAAGTTGGAATCATCCTCGCGGTGGTTTTGGAATTACTTACGCATATGGTTAGGTGAAACAATGAGTTACAAATTTCTAGGAATTGAGATGCCTCTAATGTCAATATTGGTTGGAGGAATTCTCTCCGGCTGGGGAGTTGCAGCATACGTGATTTCTGATATGGCCAGTGCCACAGCTTTGATTCCTACAATCATGGGGACACCAATCGCTGTTATGGGGTCGGCTGCAGACCGGTTCCCATCTCGTAGGAAACTGTTCATGCACATCGCTGTAGTGTTTGGATTATTATGTGCCTTAGGAGGACTAAGGTTGCCAATGGTTCTGTTGGATGCAGATTCCTCGGGTATCTTGATCATTTCTCATGCACTACTGCTCGTCCTTGGAGGAGTTTTCACTTATGCGTGCATTCAATCTTTTAGATGGGCTAGAATAAACGGAAAACTTGATTCCGAATAATCATCTAAGATTCAACGATTCTGCCGCTGAAAGTATCATTTCTTTGTGTGATTTTGAAATCCATCCGGATCTTTTTTCTGTGTTTGAACAATCATAATAGTTGGTAGTCCCTAAACCACTAGAAACTAATCTGGCTTCTTTAATGAAAAATGCCATTATTTTAACCACAAAATTCGGAAGCGCCCGAGTGGAAACCTTCCAACCATCTGACTTCAGATGTGAAGCGATTTGAGGCATATTTATCGGGGATGTAGCCATAATTATTCGTTCACCGTCTAGATTAGAATTCTCAATTGATTCAGCATGCATCCAAGCAACATCGCGTACATCGACGGGAGCAAAACTAATTTTCGGAAACCCTGGGTAAGAGCTGTCAATTATCGATTCAATTATTCTCAATGAGGTGCCAGGGATTCCACTATGCAAAGGACCTAAGATTACATTTGGATTAATCGTTGTAAGAGTGACATCAGAATGTGATTCTAAAAAATCCCATGCTGCTAACTCTGCTAAGGTTTTGCTCTTAGTATATGCTGAAATTTTACTATCCAAATTTGTCCAATCTTTGTGTGAATAGGTTTTGTTCTTACTTGTTGGAGTTGCTCCAGATATAGCCGCAGTAGATGATGTAAT
>PAOK01000028.1 GCA_002708015.1 Methanobacteriota archaeon | reverse complement strand
TGGAATAGAGCGTATGAATGGTTAGCAAATCAGGATTCTGATGTTTCATTCAGTGAAAGGCCAGCATTTGTGTCATGGTGGGATTATGGGTTCCAAGCATTAGCACAAGGCCAACATCCTTCAGTTTCTGACAACTTCCAGTCAGGTATTCCTGCTACTGGTAATATGCTACTTGCAGATAGTCAAGAAGATTTGTTGATGTTATTTATCGTAAATCTCGCTATGGGTGATTTAGTTTACAATGAAGGATCTTTCTCCAATGATTTTGTCTCAAGTCTCAAACCACACTTATCTACGAATCAAATTGATGAGTTGTATGCCGTAATATCTATTGGAGATGACTCTGAATTCTTCTTGGCACGTTCAATGAGTGTAATAGAAAGTAGCGGTGATACATATCTGCTTAATGGACACCATCTAGATGGAAATGGATTCAACGACTTAACTGAGGTGTGGGAGGTTCATCATAATGGGGAAGTAATCTCTGAATCAGACAGTTCTGAGTCTGCAGCATGGAGTAGTTTCAACGTTACCGTAGGAACTAGCGCTGAAAGAAGCAACGAAACTTCACATTATGTTATTGGAGGCTATTGGTATACTTCAGATATTCTCGAAGGATTATCCGACCCGTCAACTGCCCTTCATCGTCAAAATGCTAGATTCGCATTAGCTCGTCAAATGCTACAATCTTCATTAGACTTGGAATCATTAGTTGATATTTATCATAAAATAACAACCAATGTAGAATATAATGTACCCTCATACGAAGGAGGTCCAGGAGAGACATTAAATCGGAATCACGATATTAGATACTTTGCAGTAGATAATCGATTATATCCTGTTGGTGGATTATACAATGCCATGGCAGGATATCATAGTTACAACCCTACAGGAATTTTCTATGCTCCAACTACACTTTCTGGCCTTGATCCTAATATGTACATCAAGTCAGTGTATCAGACTCAAAGAGGAGATGGCCCTGTAATACCACGTACTCAAGCAGAGTATGAAGATGAGTATTTGCTTGATATGACAAAGCAGGCTAGCGGTGCGACAGTAGACCCTATTGAACTAGTTGACATTGATTATCAGCAGAGATCTGATTTCTTTGAAACAATGGTTGCTAGAACATATGTTGGATATGGTTCAACCTCGCTAGGTCTTTCTGGAAGTCCTTCCCAACCGGGTCAACAATTTGGAGGATCTAAGCAATATGGTACTCCTGACTCAGTATTGCAGTTTGCACGACCTCTTCCAGGTGCAATGATGAATCACTTTGTGATTGCAAATTGGTATGATGATGGAACCGGAGATTCAGATACAAACAATAACAGTATCCCTGACATTCATGAAAATGTTGGTTATGCAAATACTGGAACTAAGATCCTGAAGTACTATTCTGGTGCAACTCTAACTGGAACAGTCGAACTTGGAGATTTTGGTGTTGTTCCTAATGCTAGATTACTTATCGAAAGAGATGCTTTCTCTGGAGAAGAAGAAGTTCAGAACAATGGCGAGGTAATAGATAGTGATCCTCGTGATTGGTGGGTGCCTATCGGTTCGGTAGATGCTGATGAGAATGGTGAATTTTCATTCATTGTTCCTGCTGGNCGAATTAGAGTAACTGCTATGACTGGAATAGTCGATCTTCAATCAGATAGAGATGCAATAACTTCTGCTAAGGGTAATCAAAATGCTTGGAACACTTGGGATGGAGACCTTCTATCTCCAACAGCTAATGGTGTGAGAACGGTTAACCCAATTACTGGGATTCTTGGAAATGTATCTGGGCAACAGTGGTTAGGTGAGACATTTGTTAACGTTTCAGGTGCTGCAGGACATAGTAACGGAGAAGAAGTAGTAGATGTCTCAATTGTTGTTGAAGCATCTGGAGTAACTGGACAAATTGTATTTGCAGGTCATAATGACTTTGAAGGAGATCCTGTTGCTGAATTAGAAATAGAGATTAGTAATATTTGGGACGAAGTTGATTCAGATGGATATTCATTGAGAACAAGTAATGGAACCATCACTGGAGATGACCTTAGATTCACTGGAGAAGGAGAAGCAATGTTTACTGGACCTGGTCAGGTTGTAGCTAGTGGCACAATTTCGGTATCTGAATTCACAGGAAATTATACTAGGGCAATTCTTGACGGTCATTCTTTTACCGGAAATGGTGTGTTTGAAGGATTCGGTGAATTGATTGGAACCGTATTTTATGAGAATGGAACTGAAGTTACAGAGCCTGTTGCTTGTAACAATGAAACCATCCCGAATGGAGAATTTGCTTGTTTGGTGAATGGAACTGCTGATGAATATCAAATCATTGGGAAGGTTAAGGCAGATGGTAGATTTACGTCTAATGGAACCGCTTTATACACTACATTCATGGATCGACGTTCGTTTACTGGAACAGGATCCTTCATGATTGATGACAGTGATTCCACTTTGGATCATTATGGTATTTTCAATGGTTCTGGAACATTTGTAGGTACAGGAACATTTAGTGGGGATATGGTGAAACCTGGAAGTTTCCATCTAATTGATGCTATTCCTGGAGAGTATCTCGTTGAAGTTACTTATCCGAATGGAGAGACGAGTGTAATTCCTCAACCATTAGTCGTCCAGAATGAGCCGACTGAAGGTGTAGTTCTTGCAGTTCCAGCAGCACACGTATCTGGAATTATTGAAAGTGAAAATGGTACTGCATTACCTGGTCGAGTTCATCTTGTAAGTCCTAACGGTAGTGCATCAGATACTTCAGTTCCATGTGATGAAGCAGGGTATTCTCCATGTTGGATAGATACTGACGAAAATGGTTCATTTTCATTCGGACCAGTTACAAAAGGTAACTATTCATTATTGGTAGATAGTGACATGGATGGATTCAGTGAAACACTTAGGATGTTTATGGTGAACGATGATGATGCTCAGAATATCACATTAGATGATCCAATTTCTACATTCCATGACATTCATTTCCATTTGTTTGATGATGGAGTCCCAGTAGAATTAGAAGAAGGAGACTCAATTAATTTCACGAATGCGTATCTTGACAATATGGACCCNGTCGTCGCATTGTATGACGAAACTACTCAGATGTATAATGTGGAAATGCCTCCAGGTGTCTGGTCGGTTACACATGCTTTGAATGGAACGAAACAGTTCTTCTCAGAGTTTGATTTCACAGATGTAAATTCAGGCCCTCAAGACATTACTACACAGTTCAACTATGTTGAAAGTACCACTGTCACAGGATATTTGACATACGTATTAGATGCTACTAAGCCCGAAGCAGATTTGGTTCCACTATCTAATGGAATCGAAGTTATTGCTCATTGGGGTTCAATCGATGTCACGGCATTGACTGACTCGAATGGTATGTTCAGCATGCTACTACCAGTCGGAGTTGAAGCTAACTTCACATTCCTAACGGTTTCCAGTCAAATGACTGTATCTGAGAAGCATATCGTGGTTGAAGATATGGTGCTCAACTTGACTGCTGAGCCGAGTTATATTATCGGAGGTTCAGTTGATATGAATCGAATCGGAAATCAATATGATATTGGAATAATTGATTTTAGGCCAATAGAAGTCATTGCTACAAGCCCAGATTACTCGGGTTCATTTGTCTTCGACGTAACTCCTGATGGCAGGTTTAATGGACGTATCTTACCCGGAACTTGGACTCTTGATGTCCCAGATGAAAGGATGAATGTAACATCTTTGATAGTCAATCATACAGATACTAATGAATCATATGACCTTATGGCTTATCCTGAGAATATTACAGTTGATGTCCATATTTTCACTGACCATTCATTGGATCGCAACGAGACCAATGGAACAATGCGAACTGTAGGATTCCAATTGGTACCAATCGAAGGTTCAACTCATGGAGTTGTTGTTGAAGTCCTTGAAAATGGTTCAGAATGGGTTTCTGATGGAGTTGCACGAATTTCGGTTGAAGCTGGAGCTTATCGTGTAGTTATTGGCCAACAAGATCCATTAGATCCTAATTCTACAGTTTGGAATACTGGATTTGTAGGAGATATCCCAGAAGGAGTATATGGATTAAGTAACGGAACTGAACAATTAGTTGTACCTCTATCGCCTGAATGGTTGACTCATGTCAATTTAACAAATCAGTCTGGAGGACAAGTTGCTCAGCGAATTGTTACATTCATATCTGCTGAAGATTCATTGACATCATTCACAAAATATGTTAATGAAAGTGGCGTAATTAGTGATTATCTTCCAGAAGGTGATTGGATTGTTACTGTAGATCCATATATCTCTGGTTCTGATCAAATGGCAGTTTACAGAGGCTTAGTTTCTATTGAAGAATCTACAGCACCTGTAGATCTTTCTATTCAGACAGTTTCTTCTGCCCATTATCGTATTAATTTGACTGATGCCTCGAATGATCAAGCACTTCAGAGTTATGTTTTAACAGCAAACAGCGACGATGGATTAGGCGAAATTACATTGTCTTCAACTGGTGAAGATGGTATTGTTGATGTTCATCTTATGCCAGGAAACTGGTCGGTTTCATTAAATCGAACAGACGGACAAACTAGGTGGATTATTGACGATATTAGTATCGGTGATTTGTCAAGCAGTAATGGCTCTGAAGAAATTTCAGTAGAAGCAGAACGCTGGGTAAATCTCGGTGGTAATCTCTTCTGGGATCTCGACAGTGACGATATGTATGATTCAAATGAAGGTGTAGGTGGAACAAACGTTACAATTACAGATAATTCCACAGGTGAGTCAGTTGTAGTAGTTAGCAATGAACAAGGAACTTGGTCTGAGTTTGTTCAAGTACAACGAAATTTCACAATTTCAGCGGCTAAAGAAGGATTCAGTTCGAATCAAGAATTTGTGGAAATAGATATTGATACAGTAAGTTTTGATCTAGAGATGTCAGCTGCTTCAGTATCAGTTTCAGGACTTGTAGATATTCTTCCTGCAGAACGTTGGAATGAGATTTCATCTTCAACATCAATTGTTCTATACCCTGGTATTGGATTTGAGAGGCAATCTGTTTCTCCTGATTTGGTCATGGAAGATGGAAATTGGACCGGCGAATGGTCTGCTACAATTGAACCTGGAGATTGGGTAGTTTATGTGGTGTATGATTCCGCAGACCTCACTGAATCACAGGTAGGGATAGCAGCATTGGATGCTAGTATCAGTAATGGTGGTGAAGTAAATATCACCCTAGAAAATGCTGGAAAGATTACAATAGGTACTCAATGGACTGACTTCGATGGTTCTCAATATTCATTGGCAAATACATCAGTTAGTGGAGCAGAGATGATTTCTTCTCCATTTGTGAGCTTAAATCTCATTTCAAAGGGAGCAGGATGGAATATGACTGTCGATTCTTCGGGAGAGATTGAGATGTTGATGCCTTCTGGAACTGTTAGTATGGAAAGTGAATTCCATACTACTGAAAGAGCTACTGTAATGGAATATTCTGCGGGTCAATCAGTTACCGTTGGTGAATCCCAAGAATCTCCATTGTCAATCCTAGAATTTAATCGTCGAGATGATAATTCACTAAATATTACCGTAGTAGATGTTATTGGTGAAGGGTCAGAATTAGATGGTGCAGAGGACGTAGTTCTTTCGCCTTCAGGAATTTCTTATGACCCTATAACTTTCACTTTCAATGTTGATTTTGAAGGAACTTCTGCAGTGGAAACATACACTGTTTCTGCTGACATAGTGGGTAGTGATTCCACCTTCTGGACATTAGAAATTAGAAATGAATCAATCTCTGATGAATCCGCTGAAGGTGCTTGGAATTCTACTTGGGATATTGAGATGGGTCTTGAGGATGGAATGGATCAGAGTCGTCAAATTACTATGAGAGTCACCGGTCCTAATCAGTCTGCTTCTCGACATGCTGATCTTGGTCATGCTTTGAACATTCGATTGACTGCTAGTGACACCTCAGTATACAATGAAAGAGTAACCGTTAGAGTACCCCAAACTCATGATATTGGATTTGACGAAACATCATTACAACCAGTATATGGTGTTACACCAGGAGACACGACAAGAATCGAAATGACAATTGAAAATAACGGAAATGGTGACGACACAGTTGCCGTAAATCTAACTTCTCTTGCTCCTTCAGATTGGAATGTTCTTGGTGCATCTGCGATAACTATGTCTGCTGATTCTTTGCAAACATATACCTTCGATGTGATAGTTCCATCTAACGCATCTGCTGGCAAATATGATGTTACTCTACGTCTAACTTCTGAAGATGGCGTTACAACATCCAATCGTACTATTGAAGTTCAAGTTGCTCGTCCAATCATTAGTATCGTTGATGATTCATGGACTACTGAATCAAGTACTCCTCCTCTTGCTGGACAAGTAACCGAAGTATTCGTTTCTGTACAAAATTCTGGGATTGTTGATGCTACAGGAGTTGTTCTAGAAGCTGTGTTGAAAGAAGGCCCTGATTCTGCACCTATTGAATCTACAAGGCTTTCTGATTCGATGGATATTCCTGCTGGAGAGATAGTGAATTATTCGTTTATGGTGGATTATTCAGATTGGAATTCTGGAGAGTCACCTTGGTTAGAATTTACTGTAAATAGTTCTGGACAGATTTTCGACGATCCTCAACCAGTACCTGAATATTATACTGAATCACTCGCGGCTCCTGGTGCAGAATCAACATCTACCTGGTTGCCACTATTGGTGATTGTAATTGTAGGATTGATTCTTTACGGAGCCACAAAGATTCGTGGCGGAAGAAGACCATTCTGATTTTACCAATTAGGAGGTCTGATGCCTTGCCATTAGACAATAGCAATGTGCAACTTCTTCCCGAACCTTCGGAACCGGGGATGATGACAGTAATTGATAGAGATGCGCCAGGTTATGATGAGATTCCATCACGTCTCATGCGTTCTCCTCCTAACGAGAGATCGTGGCGAGGATTTGCTCTTGTAGTATTCTTGGCAATAATTGTACTCGCATATCCTATGATTGAATCGATCCTATTTGGACCATTAATTCCAACCTCTGAATGGGCATTTGAAGAATCAGAAATTAGGAGTCTTCAATCACAGGGTCTTGATGGTTCAGGAGTTCATATCTGTATGGTCGATACAGGAATTGACCTTTCTCATCCAGCATTATCGAATGTTAATTTAGCCGGTTTTCTTGATTTAGTTGGAGATAATCCTGATGCTGCTCCCATGGAATATGGTGTCGATCATCATGGTACAATGATGGCAGGAATTTTATTTTCTGATGGGGCTTTTAATGGAGTCTCCACAGGGGCTACATTATCTGTCGCTGCTGCACTTGGTCCAACTGGATATTCTGTCAAGGATGGGGCAGTAGGTGAAGCAGTAGAATGGTGTTGGAGGACCCAAGGTGCCGATATCATCAGCCTTTCATTAGGTGGTGAAGCGGACCCTTCAATGGCAATAGGTGGCCCTACTGTAACTTCCGTTCAAGATGCTTTAGAAGCCGGTGTTTTCGTGGTTGCTGCAGCAGGAAATCAAGGTGAGAATTCATCCGATGTTTCAACCCCTGCATCAATAAGACAGGTAATTGCTGTAGGCGCTATAGATAGAGGAGGTATTGTATGGGGGGATACATCGAAAGGAGCTATCTCAATGGATGGAGAGGTTAGAGAAGATCCTCATAAGAAACCTGAAATTTCTGCACCAGGAATGAATGTAATTTCTACAAACGACCCTGATTTTAGTATACCCTATGCATCTAGTAGTGGGACCTCTGTATCTACAGTGTTTGTTGTAGGTTCTCTAGCATTGATTTTGGAGAAACATGGTGCACAATTAGATCAATATGAACAAGTGAGTGGAAGTGCTTCGAAGATAGACTTAGTCAAAGAATCATTACGTCAATCTATAAGTGAAGAAAATCATGATCTAAGGACAGGATACGGGAATTTGGGTGCTCTTTCGTGGGAACAAAATATCGATAAATCGTTATCCTGAGCCCCTTTTTTTAAATTAATTAGAGATATTATCTCAATTTTATGATATTATTAATGATATTAATTCATTTATTTGATATTATTTTAGTACAAATTGTGCTTAAATCGTCATGCTAATCGCCATCATTGTTATACGCAAGCAGATTTTGACAGTGCTATGGATGCCCAACGTTCGATCAGTCTAAGTTTGATTTTGTTGATGTTGTTTAGTACACTAACCCTTCTGGTAGGTCCAGTAGAGGAAGTCAGTGCCGCTACTGCACAAGGGACTATCACTAGTGATGAAGTATGGTCTGGAACACATACTGTTACAGGGGATATATTGATTACAGCAGGAGCCAAAGTAGTCATTCAACCTGGAACTCAAGTATCGTTGAATAATGGTACAATGATTACTGTCAGAGGTAATCTATGTGCTGGCGACATTTCCTGTGGTTCTTCTGGGATGGCAAATAATGGGTCAAGAATTCAATTTACTTGGGCAGATCCAGGAGATTCATCTCAGTATGGAGATTGTTATGATGGTGCGTTAGTAAATGGTTATTCTAATATCGATCCATCTTGCGGCGAAGGCATTCTTCTAAAGGATAGCATAGATGTTGGGCAAACCAAGCTAAATCATGTTTCCATTGTAAATGCATACGGTCTTCCGGCTCAAGTTAGTCAAGTGAATAATGAATTCAGAATCGCTTCGTTAGTACTAGACGGGGCAAGTCCTACTCTTGAGGCGTTAAAATTCCAAGGGATCAATACCACATCTGTTCTTGCATTGAATTTAGCGACTCCTACATTCATTGGGGGGGAATTCGTCAATGGTGATGATGAAACAGATGTTGCAGGACAAGGTGTGCAGATCTACGGTGCAGGCACCTCTTTTACTCCTGTTGTAATGAACAGTCCTATATTCACTGGAAGTTCTAAAGGATGTGGACAACAAGACGGTGGTAGACACGTACTTTGGGCTGAAGATTCATANGTTTTGATTGATCATCCAGGGGTNGCATCTGGTGATTATGGATTAAGNATAGATGATTCTGCAGGTACAGTTAGTAGTGCNACTATCTCCGTAACCTGTTCTGCTATTGACATAAATGGNCCAAAGAGAGTTTCTGGTGTGAAAATACCATTGGAAATTACTACTTCTTCCCTTACAACTGCAGATAGAGCCGGATTAACAATCTACGATGATGCTTATGTTGTATTTTCNCATTCTNCAATCGAGGGTTCTTCTGAAGGTTCAGGATTAATTGTAAAGAGTTCTGAAGCACACATACACGACAATGTCATTGGACCTATTGGTGGATATAATGGAATTTGGCAGTTCGGAAGTTTNGATACAATTATTGAAAACAATACCATACAGAACACGGCTCGTGAACCAATAATTGTTGGTGATTATCACACTGGTGAGTCAGGTTGGGGTGGATTAGTATCGTATCCTTCAAGATCACATCTGTCAAACAATACCATCAATCATGTTCCTACTCAGCAGTGCTCAAGCGAGAGAGTTTGGGATGATTTATTGACAAAGGATTTCTTTTGTCCNGCAATTCATGTTTATCGTTCAGCTTTAACGTTAAAAGACAATACAATTACTGTAAATGGAACTGATGAGATTGATGCCATGCGAATAATTGGTTCACTNGCTAATGTACAACGAAATACTATTGATGCTCCTGGAACTGGTGCAAGGATTGTACANTGGAATGATGGTAGTGCTAATGCAATTGAGAGAGGAAGTATTGCTTTCTTCTCTGAAAATCAATGGAGCAGCGTAATGCAAACTTACAATGTAACAAAGAGTGCTATCACTGTTCAATCTGAAAATTTGCCTCCAGTTCAAGCAGGGACTAATGCAACAACTCCAGTTGGATTATTCTGGCCAGAAGGAAACGCGAATCAGGGTTATGTGTATCCACCTTTGATGATTACNTCTGACAAGAAAAATATGACTCCTTCTGATTTTCCTTTAGCAAATGAAATGTTGAATAATTCAACAGTTTTGACCTTTGCAGATGTAAATTTTGATGTTGAAGATGTATATATTGGGCAACTCCCAATAAAATGGGCTGCACAAGTCCGTGAAGCAGAATTNGTCAGATTTTATGCTTCAGTAAATAATATTCGAGTAGGAGATGCATCTATTGTTGTAAAGGATGCAGTAGGGAATGATTTGTACGATCTTGAAACAGGAGATGATGGTTGGACAGAATGGATATCACTTCCCAAGGACTTCCATCTAGATTACCGCGGTCTTGGCCCTAACGACAACGATCCAGATAATTTTGCAACAGCCCCTGCTGAAAATTCATGTAATGATGGGATTGATAATGATGGCGATAATAAGCCAGATTCCNAAGATCCAGATTGCGCTTCCGGAAGTGGAACCCGCGAACTTTCGTTATACAGGTATACAGCATACAAATTCGGAAAAGGATATCAAACCGGTTCCTTTACTATTCCAGATTCATCTACAACAATTCAAGAAGCTGTTTCTCTAGTAAATATTGAACCTTCGATTAACGTGACTCAGAATGATTTCTACTCTTTCAAGAGAATTGTGAACTTCACAGGTTCTGCACATGATGGTAATTTCATTGGAATATATGGNGACAGCCAAATGAGTGTCGATCAGAGAAATGCTTTGGCCAAATGGGATCAAAAAGGAGAAGTAACACGAATTCAAGTTAAGGATCCATTTACCAACGATTGGGCTGATGCTTCTTATGCAGTTGATACAAGCGGAGTTGATGAAGTAACTTATGATGATCATCCATTCAGTTCTTGGTATTTTAGCTATGATATGTCTACACAAGCAGAAGGCGATTACACGTTTTCGTTCCGAGCGTTTGATGGTGTAGATTATGGTAATATAGTGACTCGAACGATTAAATTGAATACTCAACCCCCTTCACTAATTTTGACAACTCCTGGAGATAATACTGAGCATAGTGGTAGAGAAGGGGTAATGTTTAGTGGTTCTGCAAATGACCCATATAGCGGAATAGCCGGAAATGATATCGAAAAGATTCACATCGAGATTGATAGATTACCTGGTGAAATAAGTAGCGAACGTGAGGCTATCAGAAGTGTCGCAGCAGACGGGGGGACTTCATGGAATTGGTTCTGGAACACTTCTGGTCTACCTAAGACTAGAGAATCTTACGAAGTTCGTGTCTGGGCGGCTGATTCTGATTTCTGCGTTAACGAAGTTGGGGAATGTACTGCTAGTATACGTACAATAACAGTTGATAACAGGAATCGAATTCCTACGAATTTTATATTCTCACCTGCTTCTAATCAACAAATTTCAGTTAGCGAAACTACATTGATTTCTGGACAAGCCACTGATGCTGATGGAGAGATTACTAGAATTGAGATACAAGTTCTCGATCCTCAGGCTAATTTTGGAGTTTTAGATCTGATAATTGTGACTAAAGATAACATACAATCGAATGGAGCATGGCAAGCCGAATGGGATTCTACTCAACTTGTCCATTTACAACAATATTACGTTCAAGCTCGTGCTTACGATGGATACAATTATTCTAACTGGTTTGAGGTTCAAATTACTGCGGATAATCCTCCAGATGCAAACAATCAGGCACCAACATTTTCNTCNGTTGATTGGCCTACCGAAATCAGATTATTTTGTGATGACTCCTCNCAAAATCAAGCTTTAGATCGTTGTACTATAGGTGAACTAGATCTTAACCAATACTTTTCCGATCCTGATGGGCAATCATTACAATTTGAAGCATATGATAATCAGAATATTCAGGATGATGANCTGTATGACTTGGTAATCCGAACTCCCANTGGNGTAGCAACATANGATCCAATTTCGATGTACTACTATGAGCCTNCAGATATGGAANAATGGACCCTATCAAATGTGATATTTGTTGCTAGAGATCCTGCTGGTTCAATAGCNACATCTAATCCAGTTACCTTCGTAGTTTTATCTGCTACTTTTACTGCNGAATCCGATTTTACCACACCTTTNGAAGAAGATGATTCCGTGATTTTTACTGGGGCTGGACGACCTGGTATCGCAGTATATGCGAATCTAGGTACACTTCGTGTTGGGCAGACCCTAGTAGATGATAACGGGACCTGGACATTCACATTACCAGCAAGTCAGATGGATCCAGGTGCGAATCAAGTAGTATTCACATATGGTAGTTCTAGTGATGTATCTGTTACAGAAGTTGTAGAGAAAGTTGGAGGGGAACAAGAAGGGGTAAGTACAGCAGGAAAAGTTCTGATTGGAATTGCTGTACTTGCTATTCTCGCAATATTAGGTGCAGTCTTTGTGTTTTTCTTTGTTGAATTTGAGGATGAAGATGATTTTGAATCAACTCCTGAAAATCAANCCGCTCAAGAAGAAGATCCTTATGCTTGGGCTAAACAAAGAACGGCGGTTCAAGAGCAGAATACAGTAGCACAACAAGTTGAAACTAATCAGCCAGTAGTTCAAGCAGATGCTCATCCAGGATGGCGCTGGGATGAAACAATTCAGCAGTGGGTTCCTGATCCTTCAACAATGCCTAAACAATGATTAGAGGGGGAATGTCCTTGACAATGCCGCGTCCTGGTGTACAAGAGAGAATACTCCTTCATCTCAGAGACTTCTATGAATTCTCAGAATCGATAGAAGTTCCATTCTCTATTTCTCAGATGGGAATTGCAAATGCTGTTTCGATTGCTAGAAGTAATGTTCCTCGCGCTATTGGTGGCTTGAAAGATGAAGGTCTACTTGTTGAAAGACAAGCTCATATCGCAGGAGTGTCGCGAAAGCGCAAAGCATATTTTCTAACTGATGCAGGAATGGAATCTGCCGATCGAGTTTTTGAAGAATATTCTGAATTTGAGTTTACGATGATGAGTTCTAAAGGTCCAGTTACAATGACAATAGGTGCTGCTCCTGATCATCTCTCCTTTCCTATGAGGATTGTAGATATCATTCGCTACCTCGATGAATCTGGTGTATTAGATATGCGTGTATTGAGTCCAGAAATTATTGAAAGAGATCTATCGAAACACATTGAGAAACAGTTAGTTAATTCCTTAGCAGATTTACCTCGAACTCGCCTTTTCTATGGCCGTGAGACTGAACTTGACAACATGGTGGCTTTACTTGATGCTAAATCTACATCTATTCTAGTTCCTGGAATTGCAGGAATCGGAAAAACATCAATGGCTGGACGATTGATAGAAGAATTCACTCACCAGCGAAACTTGCTATATCATAGATGTCAAGATTGGGATGGTTCTAGGGCCTTTCTGGATGTTGTTGGAGAATGGCTATTGCAAATAGGGTCCTCAGATTTAGCTGACTATTTACATGGGACTTCAGTACCTCAAATTGATGTCAGCCTTGAGATTATTTTGAGCAGTCTTGAATCAGTCCCCGCATTGATTGTAATTGATGACTTGCATAAGGTAAATGATGAGATTTTAATTGGAATTATTCGAGGATTAACAACAAGGTTAGATTCATGCGAAAAAGTAGGTTTAGTCTTATTTTCGAGATCCTATAGAATGGTAGTGCCTCAAAAAGATTCTGAAGGTAGAATTACAACATTAGTAATGCCATTAGATGGATTAGATCAACAAGCATGTCGTCATTTACTTACTCAAGTTCCAGACTTAGATCCAACTACATTTCTTCATCTGTATAATTTGTCACGTGGCCATCCATTGGTTCTACAATTGATTAATCGTGGTGGGGTAGGAGATACATTCCATGACACTCTTGAAAATTTCATCGAAGAAGAAATATTCAGTCGTTTATCAGGTGGAGAGAAAAGGCTTCTTGGGGCGTTAGCAGTATTTCGAGATGCTGTACCAATGGAAGCGATTTCAAAAGCAAATGTGGATATAGATTTAGTTGACGGACTAGTAGAAAAAGGGCTTGCTCGCCAGATTTCGAAAGAGTCATTCGACGTACACGATTTGATTCGTGAATTTCTAACCTCTTCTATGGACGATGTGATGAGAAAAGAGCTTCATGAAAATGCGGCTTCTCATTATAGATCGCATCGCGGTTCTAGGATGGACGATCTGGAGTTTCTTCATCATCTTGCTGAGGCAGGGAATACAGATGAATTTGCGCAAATTTTAGGTGAAGTGGGCCAAGATCTTGTTTCTGCTGGTCATACCAATCTTCTGACGGTATTAGATTCCCTNGANTATTCTCAGATGAGTGAGGTATCGCGTATTTCATTTTTAGAAATAAAGGGTGATTTATTGATCCTGCAGAATAGATGGTTGGAAGCTGAGAGTTGTCATAACGAAGCCTTACCATTAGCGAAAAAGCACGGACTCGCAGAGCAGGGTGCTCGTTTACTTTCTTCTCTTGCGGATATTGAAGTTCACAGAGATAATTTAGTGCCTGCTCTCAAATTATTAGACCAAAGTTTAGCTGTATTTATTGAAACTGGAGATGCAGTTAGNGCCGCTAGAACTTATCTTAATGTAGGAAGTATTCATCGGAGATTAAGAAAACCAAAAAAGGCTCTTGAAGCATATGATGAGGTTGAGAAGATTCTTCAAGGAGATAAGGATAACCAATTGATAATTTCAAGAATTCGTCTTGCTTCTGTATTGTTAGATATGAATAAAATTGATTCAGCAAGAAATCATGCGATGATTGCTCATGATTTGACATTAGATGTTGATCATCATCTACACGCTAGGGCTAGAACCGTACTAGGAAGATTATATTCTAAAACAGGAGATTTAGAACTCGCAGCTCATCATTATAGTGAGGCATTAACTGCTATGTCTCAAGAGCCTGATCACCGTGCATCAGTTGAAATTAAAATGTTGTTGGGTGAAGTAATGATGGATACTGGGCGTGCTGAAGAGGCAATGGAATACTACTTAGATGCTTTAGCATTAGCTGAGGCTAATGATCATCGAATGCTCTTAGGCGAAATTCTTGCCCGACTTGGGAGTTCAGATCCTAATCAATCGAGTCGAATGTCGCATCTCCAACGTGCTCTAACTGTTTTCCGTGAAATTGGAGCTAATGATCGAATGATGGAAGTTCAAGCATCGGTNTATCGGGCATTATTAGGTTAGAATCCTGGTTGTTGCGTTGATATAGATATACTTCCATTTTGAAGCGAAACCCAAAGCACTTCTACTCCTGCTAAGTCAACCTCAGAATAGTGCGTAGCACTTGAAGCGGCAGAGATTTCCTGGCTATATGATCGAGATTCAGAAAAATCTGTCATTGTTAATTTTTCATCATCTAACAGTAAGATCAGACCTAATCCAGTATCTGCTGACAGACGAAGTTCAACAGGTTCTGCATATGAAGCATTAGCATCAAGCCTCATTGCTGCATCTGATCTTTCGACAGCTTCTGCGATTTCACGTAAGTTTTCTTGAATTGCTTCATTCGTCCATCTTTCTTCAGTAGCCTGCTGTATATCGAATGTCCATATTGAGAATGTAGTAAGAAACATCAATCCAAGAAAGAATGTCAATACATAACCAATTTCAGTTGATGCTGCTTCGTTATCTAGTTGATTTGATTTCATCATNTCACCTCAGTTTGATAATCAATAATTGCAATTTGAAGATTAAATGAAATATGATCCCCACCTGCATGATAGATACTTTCAGCAGACGTAGGNGTAGGTTGAACCCAACCTACATAATCATTCAATAAGTCTAATCTCCCTGGATATATCAGCCAATCAACAGACTGATCTAGATCAATGGCGTCTTGAGATGCAACGGCTTCTCCATAAGGTCCATCCCAACCTCGCCTTACTTCATGAGCAGAAATTGATGCTAATTGGAATCTAGAATCCAATGTTATAGTCACATCGTGATCAGAATTTCCAGTTACTATGTCTAAGTCAGGATAAACGACGGGTACAGTTACAGCAACTCTTGGACCTGGTCCTTCTCGACTAGGTGGAGTGAGAATTGCCTCTGGTGAGTATTCCGGATGATTCGTCCCAACATACCCNCCTCTCCATCCTAGTTCTAAACCTGAAACACTAGATGAGAAACTATAATCCATTCTTGGCAAAGGAATTGACCAACCTAATGCGATTGCAGAGTTCGTACCTCTATCTGTTGGTCCTCTAAATTCTATTCTGACTCCTGCAGGATGTTCTCCATTTTTCCATGAATCCTCAATTGCAGCATCAGCCATAAAAGATACATCTCTCCAAGGTAAGTCATTTTGTACCCACCCAGTAATTCTATCTGAGAATCCAATACATCGTTCATTTCCTTTTTCTTGGATTTCAGTAATTCCTGAATCTCCGNATGAAATAAATGTTCGAATAGGTGTTTCTCCTTGNCCTATTTGTCGTTCTGAATCGATAACTAATCTACCACCTTCACTGGAACTCCATTCGACTGAANTGAAGTGAGTAGATTCATTCAAGCTTAATGAAATAGAGTTTGTATTTTCGATATTATCTACGTATGATATAGATGCATCAATCCCTAGTCTTTGGAAAACTAAACTAGTTTTCATATTCGATCCAGAAATGATATTTTCCCAACTACTCCCACTAGTCCTTCCAGTAGATGTTGGATGAAGAGTATCAATTCCATTTNCAATTGAGTCTTCACTACCTCCTCTTACAAGATGGACTTCAACTTCTTGATTAGACGTAATCCATCCACCAATACTATCTATCGAAAGTCGTAGACTCTCTCTAGCTCCAACACTGTGGTAAAAACCGTTCAGAAGTACTGCTGATGTTTGTAATCCTGGATTATGTATGATGATATCTTCTGATACAGAAGGCACTAAAAATTCTGTTCCTATGGTACTTCCTGTCCAATCTAATAATGCCGAAGTTCCTTGATCAGTAGTTCCGCTTCGAAGTATAATGAGCCTAGCGTCTGCAGTTGATGTAATTGTAGCTACTTCTTCTGAACTANCNTCATAAGAAAATGTAGTAGTTGAAATTCTTCCTGAACTACCCAAGGGTCCTTGAGAAGATAATGTTGTAGAAGTATAAGATGAAAACTCATCATTAATTTTCATGGTAGATACAAAAGATTCTTGACTATACAATACGAATTCTACCTCTCCTGCTGGAAGAGGAATTGTCCACGCCCTTCCTTCAGCATGAGGAGAAGGTGAATCAGGAGAATAAGTAGCAATACCAGATTCTCCTTGGACAAAAAGCGCTCTCATTGTGTTAGAAGATTTAGTAATTGCTGGTTCAATATTTGATGATTCTACTGAAAAAATTTCTCCAGTATTAATTCGGTATTTATTCTCATCATGACTGACTATTGTGGATTCTAGAGGTTGTTGTAAATTAGACATTGGAGTTAACAGTAGCGTTCCGTTTAATGCTGGCGATTCATGGATATTTAGTGCTTGAGAGTGTGCTCTTAGGTCAGTTAAACAAGCAGAAGATACTTCTCCACTAGGATACCTATGTTGGAAAGAGGAATCAAGATCGTTTAATCCCTTCAGCCTTAATGATTGATTTTCATATAAGCTTGCAGTATACCATGTTCCCTCTTTACGGATGTCCCACCCAATATCTCCAGTATGAGGCNTAATTTTCATCTCAGCAATATCTCCNGGTAATCCTGTCTCAGAAAGTCTCACTGTTTCTTGTGCNAAGTCTGTAAATTGTCCTTCCATGGATTCTCTATCAACTGCACCTTGTAATTCAGCCATTGTTGGAACAATCATGGCCATCATCCCTGATATAATACTCAATACAATTGCAAAGAGAAGTACGGTAGCNACAGCTGCAGATACAGCATCTTCATTATTGCGAAGTTGTCTTCTCAAGGAACCACCTCCACACGTTGAAGAAGAACTTCTAGTTGGAAGTGTTCAGGATTAGAGTGGAAAGTTAACCCATCTGATCCACTCAATGGACCTTTTGGACCAAATCCAGTGTATCCTTCTAGATCTCCAGTGGCAATTAGGACTTCATGTTCTGAAGTCCAATGATCAATATACCTCGGTTCTACTGTAGATTCTCCTCCAATATCCATTCCCAACACCAAATTTCTAGCATTATCGACATCAAATAGCATTTCTGAACCACGGCTAGTTAAGTCAAGATCTTTGTTTAGATCTGTAGCAGCACTATCAACATCGATATCCAATAGAACAAATCGCACAACATGTCCTCCATCGATTGTTTCTCTATGGCTCAGCCTCGGAAACGATTCTATTGCTAAATTTTTATTTGGTAATTTTTCTATGATTGCTCCATTAGATAAATCAACAACAAATGTACCATCAGCTAATGGGGAACTTAATCGTAGTCCGTCGATATTTATCTCCATCCATCTATGGATTATTGTGCCGTTTCTATCTAGTACGTCTACTCGAAGTGTGGATAAATATGAAAGTGGATCATCAATTAGAATTTGCCATTGTGTCATAGGCCATTCTGTAGTCCATACTCCGTTACTCAAATATCCTGCTTGTGATCCATCTATCCAAATTTCAATTGTTTCGGCAGTACGATTATCGCTACTAACAACTATTCCTGAACCGTTTCGAAAAACTTCAACTCGATCAACTCCATGAATATCGGCTCCTATTGTCCATGATTCAATATTGAATAATACGTCTATACTTCCACCTGGTATTCCGGTTTGATGCACTAATCCAGTTCCATTCGGCATTCCAGCAACAACCAAAATTCGATCGTTCATTTGTTCAGCAGTAACCCCGCCCGCGGCCCATGCTCTATTGTCGTTTAGATCTATTACAAACGGCTGCAGGAAAACTACTACAGCACTCATAATCGCTACCACCATCGCCAAAAGCATCGTAACNCCGAGGATTTCACTGACCCCGGAATCATGCCCTAATTGGCGGTCGCGTCGCATGTCCACGGCCCGAGAGACATTTCACCATACATAGCAATTCGCAGTAAGCGGGAACTCTGGAGGTGGTTAGGACCAACGTAGAGGTTCTGCGGCTCGTTCACCTAACCATTGTGCAAATTCAGGTCCTTCTTGGCGAGAAATATGTATGACTCCCTCAAATTTCTCACCTATCTCGCATAGTACTTCACTCTCAGCAAGATGAGGTGCATTATTGTCTGATGAAAGATGACATAATACGATGGAATCTAATTTATCATGTACGAGGCGATTTAGCATTGCNGCTGTTTGTTTATTGGATAAATGCCCTCCTCTGCCGTGAATTCTATCTTTTAGTGGCTGAGGATATCGGGGATTTCCGAATAATCGTTTAGTATCGTAATTTGCTTCCACAGAAAGATGGCTACATCCTGTCAAATGCTTAACCAATTCTTCAGTAGGTTCTCCAAGGTCTGTTACAAATCCTGCTCGTCCCTCGGGAGAGGATAGGACATATGCTACATTATCAGCATCATCATGGGGGACAGGGATTGGGAGAAAAGAAAGATCTGGACCTAAATCTCTTCTTTCCAAGTTTTCAAAAATTCTACATTCATTAACTGGATCTAGAGATAAACGTTCACAAGTTTCCATATTTGCATGAATTTCAACTCCCCATCGCTTTGAAGCTGCTTTAGCACTACGCCCATGGTCTCCGTGATGATGCGTGACCAATATGGCATCTAATTTTTGAGGAGTCATATTTACTAGACTCATTCTTCTTTCTAATTGGCGCATTGAGAACCCACAATCGATTAGTATCGAAGTTTCTTCTGTACGAATTAGAGTTGAGTTGCCGCCGCTGCCGGAACCCAAGTGGACAATTTCCATAGTACTCAACTCTACATCGTGCGAATAGACGGGACTTGAACGCCTCGGTCAGAATGTGTTTTTTTGTTTAATTTTTAGTGAAAATTAATATTTCCAATTCACTATCTGTACGAACATCGCTCCATCACCATGATAAGGCACTGAATGGGGTAAGGTGGGTGTTAAGTCACCGGAGGTCATGAAATGCGTCGCAGGCAAACAGCCCTTCTTCTCGTATTCTTGCTAGTTAGTGGTCTTTCTTTTGCATCTCAGACTCGTCCATCTGCTGAAGTTGGAAGCGTTAACCCCGATGATACAACTGGAATAGGTCCTCCAATTACCGATCAAGATAAGGATGGTATTCCTGATTTGCATGAAGAATTATTTTCTCCTATTCGTAATATATCGTACATGGGTGGCATACGTCAAATTCAGGGTTTAGATCCTAATAACGGCTCAGACAATATCTCTGATTTTGATCGAGATGGATTAGATGCATTAATGGAATATTGTTGGCCATATTCAATGGATACTTGTTTTGATGAAAGAAGATCATTGACTGGNAAACCNCCNGATTTAACAGAATCTGGNCTCNGNGAATTNCTTGATCCANGAGTATCNGATACGGATGGAGATGGNCTTCCNGATGGATATGAAGTNTTTATGTGNATGAATGAAGGTGTAGGTTTTGTCAATGAATCATATGCGTGGACATGTTCTGCCTTTGACCCACTAGATCCATCAGATGGTTTCTTAGATTCCGATCGTTGTGCAGATTATTCCTTAGGCTGTGGTGACGGTTTTGATGTAAACAGTGATGGCATTATTGAACCTCAAGAAGCATATACCAATGCTGAAGAATATTCCTATGGTTCACCAACTGGTTGGGTTACAGAAATTGATGGTTTACGTTGTTTCGGAACTATGGGCAGTCTTGTAGATTCGGCTTGTTCGGACGAAGATCGTGGAATTAAGAATCTGAATAGCGGTTGGCTTGGAACAGATCCACTTCGAAATGATTCTGATGATCATTACTTTTCTGGAGGCCAATTACTGACTCAAAATAGAAGAGGAGACGGAATAGAAGATGGTTGGGAGGTTTACTTTAACCTTCAACCTCTCAACAGCAGCGACGGAATCGTTGATACAGATCTTGACGGATGGGATGCAAATCGTGACGGACAAACTACTCCTGATACCTCAGTAGGAACTGTAGAAATTGGTGAAGCATTCAGTAATTTACAGGAATATCAAGTTCACAATGACGGAGGATATGGCGTTCGTTCAGGATTAAAATCAGTAGAGCATGGTGTTTTGGATCAATCAGTTAGAATTTATGATCAAGGCTCATCTCCATCTCTATTGCATCATGATGTGGTGAAGATAGTTCCGATTCAAGAGCGCGAACAGCTAATTCTAGGTTCTAGATATGGTGTTTCTATTATGTCTCCATCTGGACAAACAGTAGANCATTTTGAACTTCCAGCAGGCGCCCAAATGAAAGATTTGATTCACTGGGATCATCCCGAGGATGAACATCTTATCATTTCTACAAATTTGGGAATTCATTCATTAAGGCTAGATGCAGCCGGATTAGTCGATCAAAATTCATTAGTTTCATCATTGGTCGGCTCAATCCATTCTATTCATCGTCTAAATTTGGGAGGCTCTCTGATGTCAGTTCTTGCAGGTGGAGGTGTTGGCCAAGCTTGGATAATTCCTATTGACGTTCAGGGTGGAATCGGATCTGTTGAGCCTGTAGAAGAATTAGAATCCTTATTGGCTTCAATAAATGGTAGCAGTATTTTGTCAGCAGCTCATGCTTCAGTAACTGGTTCTTCTCAAGTCCTATATGTCGGTACTACTCACGGAATGATTGCTTGGAATACTAGTGATTTACAGGGGGGTTCACCTCCATACTGGATTTTTGATAATGTTACTGCTGAACAATTTGTACGCCCTGCTAATCCGTTCAATTCTTCACGTTCNGCAATCGTNAATGTTCTAGAAATTGATGGCCCTCGCGGCCCTGATGGTTTGATTACAAGTGAACAGACATTATGGGTAGGTACAGAAGGGGGATTACATCATTTCGATCTTATTCAAGGATCTACATCTCCACAAACATCATTTTCACGAGATAGAATGGAGAATACCGACCTTGATCAAGATGGGGGCAATGATATACGCTCAATATGGATTAGCCAAGATGAAGTTATTGTTGGTTCTGCAGGAGGTACTTGGGTCTTAGAAGGAGACTATTCCAAAGCATTTGGAGTTGATTCAACACATACACGAATACCTGGTGCAATTCAGTCAGTTGGACTCTTAGANTTAGAAAATATCACTCATCTGTTTGCTAGCATTGAACCGGGTCGTTTTTCAAATATTGTTCCAATTGATCCCCTATCTTCTGATTCAGATGAGGATGGGATGCCAGATGGATGGGAATATGCTTATGATTTAGATCCTACTGATCCGTATGATAGAGATTTAGATAGAGATAACGACGGTGTCAGATTTAATCCTTCTAGTGGTTATGTCGACAAGGCATGGACAAATTTGGATGAATATCGATATATTGCTACNACTAGTGAAGGATTCAATGGTACCGATCCATTGAATATGGATACAGATGGAGATGGGTTAGCAGATGGCTCAGAATATTGGGGTTGGTATTTTGTTGAAACAAACTTTACTTGCTATTATCTGAATTCTGATTATATCTGTGATGAATCAGTTGGCGCTGCAGCTGAAAGTGTCTACCTATCGGGTTGGCTAGGAGGAGGAAGCGGTGGAGGATCCGATATTCCATCCGATCCTAGTAATATTGATTCAGATGGAGATGGCATGCCTGATGGTTGGGAAATTGAAAATCGTCGTTGGATTGGTACCGAATTCACAGGAGGAAATGACTGGACGTTAGATCCTCTTGACCCTGATGATGCAGATGAAGATGCTGATGGAGATGGACTTTCGAACCTTTGCGAATATAACTGGCAACAGACACTAGATTTTGCCCGAGAATCAGGTTTCCCATTGCATGGAGAATCTACTGATGCAGCACAAAATTGGACTGCGGTTGATCCTAACAATGTTGATTCTGATGGTGACACCTTACCAGATGGTTGGGAAGCTCGTTATTCCTGTGTATGGGTGGCTACTAATGCAGGAATCAATCCTATGAATGGTTCAGACGCATTTAGCAATCCAGATGGTGATGGATATGATGTAAACAGGGATGGAATAATTGGGCCGGATGAACAGTTCAACAACTGGATGGAATACCACATTGTCGATCGTATTTTGCTTTCAAACGAGAGTTCAGATGGCATTCCTCATTATTCTAACTGGGTCACATCTCTGTATGATAATTCTTGGACTCAAGGTCCAACTGTTTCTTTTGGCGAAAGAGCATCATCAGTTGTAGAAGATATTTCAATGGTTGATGCAGATAAGGGTTCTTCGGATCCATTATCATCTGATACAGATGGAGATGGAATGCCAGATGGTTGGGAAATCTGGTATTCACGGTGGGATTCATTCGAAGAGGAATGGACATTGAATCCTGTAGATGGTGCAGATTCCTCAGGAGATCCTGATGGAGATGGAATGACGAATTGGGAAGAATATGGGTCTATAAGAAATCAAGATAATGAAATTAGTTCAATCGTTTCTGTCCCTCAATTCTACCTTTTCGTTGTTGGAGATATAGGGACTCCTCAGCCTTGGAGTAGTGCTGGAGGAAACGTATCCTTTGGTTCATTTATGAGTTCTGATCAATACAATTTGACTGGTCCTACCACCGACCCAAATAATCCTGATACAGATAATGACGGTATGTTGGATGGAATTGAATTATTGTTTACATCATGGAATGAAACTAATCAAGAGTGGACTCTTAATCCATTAGTTTCTGGTGATGGTGGTTATGATGGAGATCAAGATGCTGTAACTGATAGAGAAGAGCTAAACTTGACTACTTCTAATCCGATTAATGGAGGTTTAGCACCACCCGATGCTCCCAAGATGTGGGAAGAAGCAGAATCTCTAGATCCTAACGAAGCAACTAGCCGAATTTATCGGATTTTATTTGGAAAAGAAGGTCGAGCCTCTATTGCGATTGCTCAATATGACCAATGGATAGATACGGGTTTTGCTCCCCCTCTCTTGGCTACTTTACTAGGCATCACCGATCCGAATGATGAAGATACAGATAGGGATGGGATGTTAGATGGTTACGAATATTGGTTTACGGAGTGGGATCTTGATGAAAATAGATGGACAATGAACCCACTTACGGATACNGATATTAATGCAGATTCTGATGGNGATTCATTTGATTGTGATGGTGATGGAGTAATTGATTCAGAAGAATTGTTTACAAATCTAAGAGAATATGAATCTCGTAGTTATGGTAAATATTCTCAGATAAANAATATTGATTCAGGTGTTACACTCCGTACCTTTGCTCAAGACTCGATTGATGCTTTGATGCAAGAACAAGGGATGTCAATTAANGAAGCAAGAGATAAGTTATACGAGGATTTCCGTTCTAAGGATGTCAAATCTAGTGAACGAGTAATTAGAATTAATTCTGCTTATTCTGATAATTTTAATTTGAGCCTCCTTGGTATTTCAGATCCGACTCACCCCGATTCTGATGGGGATGGTCTTTCGGATGGTTGGGAATATTGCTATGCAATTTACCGTAATACTCAACCTGTAAATGCTTACAGGTGGACGACAAATCCGGTCAATTCNTTGGACGTCAATTATGACGCTGATGAAGACGGATGGTTTGATCGAACTAGCACTAAACCAGTGGCCATTCAGGGTACATGGGATCAACGTATATTTACAACAGGCCCTATTGATCATCAAATTTCTCCTGGTAATTCCTATCTTTGGTTTACAAATTGGATGGAATTTGATAATGGTACAAACCCCATTCTTGCTGATTCTGATGGGGATTCTCGCGTGATGATTTTCAATACTGTTGATGGTGTTACTACTTACGAGTCTGATCGTAATTTTACTGACGGTAGAGAGGTATTCAAGTATGGTACAAATCCGAAAGATAACGATACTGATGGTGATATGTTACCTGATTGGTATGAATATTCCAAAGGTTGGAATGAATCGAATGATAATTGGTCTTCTTATCGACAAATCAGTGTTATTTGGCAAGAGATTGGTCAGGATAATTGGAAACCTTTGACAGTTCTTTCAGATGGAAATGGGGGACTTACAATCCAACGAGCATCCTTAGATTGGACTTGGGTGACAATGGATCCAACCAATCCTAGCGATTCAACAGATGACCCTGATAACGACGGTGGCTGGGATTGTGGAGGTGCGACCTGCGTCTACATTCGATACAACAATTTTCAAGAATTCTTTGGAATTACAAATGCAAGTTTGTCTAANGCAGCTCTTGTAAGACAAACTCCGTTGCTAGATTGTAATGGTTCCCCTATTGAAGAGTGGTGGCAATTCCGTCAATATCTCCTAGGATTATGTCTTCAGAATCCAACTGATTTGAATTATATGAGAATGAATAAGGTCAACAATACCGATTTACTATATGCTCACGTAGTTGACGATAATGACATAGATTATCTCCAACAGAGTCCTGAAGATAATGTGGACATAGTCTGGGGGCAATGGACTGATCCATGGAATAGGACATTTGGTGACGAAAATCATTTGCCAAATATTGGAAACGGAGAATTCGTATGGGGCTGGTATTATTTGGATATCGACGGTGATCAAATTGCAGATGGAACAGATCCTTTCAATTATGACACTGATGGAGATTGGTTGAATGATTATTTCGAGATTGAAGATGACTTGCTTGATGGAATTAGAGGTAATGGCGGTTCTCCGATAAGATATGATGATCGTTCAACTACCTAATGTGACCATCCGAGGTCATATTCAAAGGCGGTTGCTTCNCTACAGGCACTATGAGCGGNAGCGTTTCGCGACCATTGGTTGGCCGATCCAGTCCGTTCTTGTTGGTTTTCCTTCTANTAATTTCTTCACTTGTACCTCTATTTTCAACAGTCCAAGAAGTTGAAGCTAATTCTAGTGGGAGACATATTTACACATTTTCAGATGGTACTTCGAGTGCAATTGCTCTTGCTTCCCCTGGTTCTCCTGCTCGCAATATTATGGTTAGTTTACCAAAAGGTGCTGAAGTTTTGGATGCAGAATTAACATTGTCTGGTGCCTCTTCTACAGGGTGGAATCAGGTTGCATCAACTAACCGAGCAGATTGGATGTCTGGAGAGTCAAATTCTGTTGAGCCTCGATCCGATGATTTGTCACTAGGTTTTAACAATCCTGAGACTTCATTTGTCCCGTATAGTATAGACTCTACTCTCACTTCTGGAGATGCATGGTATGATGATGCCTCTTTCTCAATCCGTCAACCTCATTCAACCAATGCATCTGAATCACGCTTTTCTCAACAGAGATCTATGTCTACATCTTCAGTAGGGACATATTCTGGTGCTGTTTTCAAACATCGTGATTGGCTTGTAGCATCAGATCTTCGTTCANCCACATTTGGTGGTATGCTACGTCTTCTTCATGCAAATAATGGGACCCAAGTTCAAGGAGCTGCTTTGAATAACGGGATGATTTCTATAGATACAGATGGTTGTTCTATACCTTCTCTTCCATTTACGTGGTCAGGTTATGGAATACGAGATTGGGCAATTACTGATGATGAGAGAGCGTTTGGACTTTTGACAACATATTACTCGTCTACTTCATCACAATATCATCGAATTATTGAATTTGATATTCGATATATCAATGAATGGAAATGTTTAGCGGTACACGATCCATCAACAAATAATCATGGAGATTACTCGGGTATATCATATGACAGAAGTAGAGATTTAATTTGGGTGAATCATAATTTATTAAATCGTGTTGTTGCTTATCATGTTGAAGATGGAGGATTTACACGTAACTCTACTTTATTCTACAGTTATTTCATGAATACTGGGACACCTAGAGGAATGGTAGTCAATGGTTCGTATGTTTATTTCAGAACATACTCTTCTTGGCAACAAGATAGATTGGATGCCTATGCAATCACTGGCAATATCGGGTCAACATTGACACAACAGCAAGGAGCAAGAAGTATCCCTGCTAATGGTTATGGGTTGTTTTATGATGGTCAAAGATTAGTCACTCAGGATTATTATTCATGGTCAACAGCATATTATCGAGAATATGGTTCCGGATGGGCATACGAAATTTCTCCAATTCCTGGTACCTCCACTTGGGTTAGCGAATCTTACGAAACAGATGACGAAATTTTAGCTGCGAATATGGAAGTTGATTGGAGTGCAAGTGCGGCAGGAGATCGAGTTGATTATTGGATATCTGCAGATAATGGAACTCATTGGGAACCAGTAACAAATAACGAGACAATTAGATTCACGCATACGGGGACTCAACTTAGGTGGAAATTAGAATTAATTGGATCCACCGCCGTATCATGGTGGTCTTCAATTGAATATTCTACTGGATACGAATCCATAGGTGATTGGACTAGTGAACTTGTCCAAACAGGAACTGAGATTGGACGAGTAAGGGCTACGTGGATTGCAGATGTACCTTCTGATTCTTCGATTGAAGTACATGTTTCAGCAGATAATGGAACAAATTGGCAAGTTATTGAGAATAATGTTGAAGTTCAATTTGATAATACCTCATTCTCTGGAGCAGGAAATCGATTGAAGTATAGATTATTAATGCAGACAAACGATTCCTCAGTTACTCCTGTGATTGAAAACCTTGTGATTAATTATGAAGAGGGTTGGCCAGCAAGTGTTCGTTTAGACATTGGAAACGATGGAACAATGGAATTTACTCATACTGGCGTTTTAACCGATCCTCAGGTAGCAGATAACCAAGAAATGATTGATGCATTTAATGCTCATACTATTCAAAATGGTGAGGGTGAAACTGATATTATTCTGGCTATCCATGCTGGCTCAGCAGGAAGAGTATTATTGAGTAATTTAGATATTACATATCGATATGAATCTAGGGTTATTGAGGCTACAATGGAAGGAGGTACCATTGTACCAGATGGTGAACATCGAAATTTAATCGTTAGAGCTGCGGTAGGTGACGTTGCAACATCCCTGCTTAGACTAGATGTAGATATCATGTCTGGCCAAGGTTCAACCCCTCGATTAACATGGATTAGTGGAAATACATGTTCAGTTTCAAACGATCCGTTAGGTTTAGTATCGTTTGATTATTCCAATTGTAGTTCTCAAGAAATTGGAGGAGTCACCTCCATTCGTATGCCAATTATGCCTAATTGGGAATGGGATGACGAAAATGATGTTGAGGTACGAGTTGATTTAGAGGATGACCTAGGTCTTGCTGTAAATGATTATGAAACGGAAAATCTAGATCTTAGAGTAGAAAACGACATCGTGTTAGGTGCACTTGAGGTAACTGATGAAGCAGGGCGTGTTCTACTTCCATCAGATTGGATGAGAGGTGGATTAAATGCTACATTCACNGGCACTATTTCTTTNGAAGATACATCTCGATATCCTCGTCCAGGAAATTTTGGATTACAAGTNATCGGTAGAAATTTAACTTTGGATGGGCTTCCTATGGAAGAACCTACGATTTTTATCAATCAATCAAATCCATCATATGGTTTGTATTCAATGACATTTCAAACTCCTTTCCAGTCATCTCCTGGAGGGATGTTATTCGAAGTAGGTCTTTTCAATATGAAAAATGNTTCTAACTTTGTTAACCCTGGACAGAATACAATCAAGTTAGTTCTTGATGGAGTCAGTCCTTTGATAATTGCTTCAACTCCTAGTGATGGGGATGAGACNCATGCAGGAAATCAGCCTATTTCAATTACTATCCAAGACTCTGTTGATCCTCCTGAAGAGATAACNGTACATTATTGGATTGAAAATCAATCAGATTTGAATTATAACAAGGTCCCTGATAGATCTGAATATTCTTCTATGTTATTCCGTTCTCCTGAGATCAAATCTGGAGGGATTAATGTGTTTAANGGCATATTAGATGATTCTTGGAATGTTCACAAAGAGCGTGTTTCAATTTATGTTACTGGAGAAGACACTAGCGGAAACACAATTGCCTTGGGGGGGGACCCAATATGCCCAGAACCACCTTCNCCTTGCAACAAAGATACNCGAGGGATTTCAGATTGGACTGAAGATTTAGTTACATATATCACTAGAGAAGAATTTGAGCCCATGCTTGTCTCTGAAAATAGTACTATTATTGGGCATGATGATGAAACTCCTCTTCATCCTGGGATCCAATATTTAGCTAGATTACGTATTGAAGATCGTAACGGTTGGCAGGACATTCGTTCGATCCAAATGGCGTTAGCAGGAGATTTAACCGATCCTGAGCAATCAATTTATGGAAACGTTACATTATCTTCTGATGGAACCCCTTCGATTCTATTTGAATCGGGTGGAGATGGTCTTGCAGTTTCTAATTTGTATAGTACATATGGCCCTAATCCTATGGCTTTAGAAATTGATTCTAAGGAACTATTTGTTGACATCAGATTCCAGCTTACTTGGTGGTTCCCCGAAGAATTTGATACTGACGGCGAAATTACTTTTATTCCTGTGATTGAGGTGACCGATTGGCCATGTAATATAGGTGAAATAGTTCCTTGTCATGATGATAGGGGTGGNCTAGGTTTCGATGAATGGAGCTTAGATAATGATCTTCGTTTCGACCTTGGGGAAGGTCATCTTACTGCAACGGACTTGGCTACTGGAAGAAATGTATTCGATGGTGACGAATCATCAGGTCCTAGCTTAATTGCAGCAGGCCAAGTAGTTAGAATTGAAGGAAAATTATTGTTCAGTGAAGATCTAGTTCCTGCCCCGGGAGGATCTTGTGAGATTGTTTTGTCTGATTTGGATAATGTATGGGTNGCNATTCCCAGAGAAGATGGACATTTTACGCTAGATATTTTAGTTCCAAATTTACCATCTGGTTATCTTGACGCATCAATGAGTTTAGATTCACTCCCAGGACTTGCTGAAGATGAAACTGAAACACCACCCAGATTGCAGTTATCTGTTGACGGNACTCCTCCTGAAATCCGTGAAATCGCTCCAACAGGGGATGTGCGAATTGATAGGGCTTCCCAGGTACAAATTAATTTGTTGGCTTCTGATTCTAGCGGATTTGATGAGGATCTAACTAGCGTCTTGCATTATCGAATCCGTGCGGGCTCTAGTGAAATATCTAGGGGNAGTGTTCCTTTATCTGAACTAACTGAAATTCAAAATCAAGCGATGTGGAGTGGTAAATTAGACCTCACAGATGGTGGGGCGACTGCTCTCTTACCCGGTTATCTTGTTGATGTATGGATTACTGGTTCCGATAGCGCNGGGAATCCATATGATAACAATTTGAATTCTGAAATAGAACCCTTTGATACTTGGAGATTGGTTAGAATTGGTCCAGGAATTGATCTCACTAGTTCCATTATTAAATGGTCTGATCCNTCTCCTACTGGAGGAGATATAGTTACATTAACGATTGANGGGACTAATGTATTAGAGTACGAAGGAGAGGTAAAATTCGTAATACAAAATGAGGTTTCTCCAGGGATTTGGGCAGATGTAGACGATGCTGAAACTGATTTGAATATCCTGCCGAATTCTACCTATGATGCTGCAATAGATTTGCTGACCTTCGGTGTTGATTCTACAGAAGTTGAACGTTATCGTCTAGTTGCTAGGGATGGACACATAGATGTAGATATTTTGACATTAGAATCTCTTATTCTTCAACCATATCAAGCTAGAGATGGAGAAGCTCTTGGTCAACAAATTGAAGAATCTCAATTGACATTCTTACTCTANCTTGCTGCTTTGTTTGGTTTAATTTTTGGAACAATCATGCTAGTCCTTTACAGACAAGANAATTCTTCTGAGGATGAGGAAATTCTACCAGAGCAAGAGCAAACAGATCTAGTTGTAGAAGCAATGACTTCTGAAAAGAGTCGTTCAGATCAACCTCCCCCTCCAATTCCTGTTATCCCTCCTCCCGTTCCAACATCTCCTCCCGGTCTCAACTCTCCTCCTCCGATGCCTCCTGGTTTGCAATCTCCGAGTCCCCCCGCTGAAATTGCGCCTCCAGTTCCTAACCCTCAACCATTACAATGGAGTGATGAACAGTTAATTTCTCAAGGATGGACTACCGAACAAATTGCCACATGGAGATCTCAACAGGCTAAATCAACATACGAACAATCTACTCCTCGTTCAGATGTTACCGGAGGGGCAGCAGGTGCTACATATTCTGAAAGAGTGGTTTCTCACGTAATGCAGAAGTATGGAATCACAGATCGTCAATCTTTCCTAGCAGCAGCAGAATTCTTTGATTCAGATGGCAATAGATATCTGACTACTCAGGAATTAGAAAAGACTGCACGTAGTCTTGGTGAAGGCGCGTGAGGTTTCTCGATGTCGGATGCGATGCCTCCAATTTCATCTTCGAGTACAGAGAAGATGTTGTTCTTGCAAGAAAATATGGTTCATTTTGTTAATCAAATGTCGATGCCGGTTATTGAGGTGAGTTTGGTAATCTCAAAATATCTTAAAAAATTAGTAGATGTTTTGGAAGAAAGGGCACAAAAAGAAGACGAAGATCTTTCCAGAGAAGTTGTGAGTCCGTGGCCAGTAGAGGTTGAATCGTCTGATACTGATCGTCCTGGTATGCCTCTTGAAAGAATTTTAGAAATTGTTGATATTGATAGAATGGATATTTTGGATACAATGATACGTACAATCATCAACGGAACAGAATTGCCCTTTGTCGATGCAGTTTTAGCATTAAGAAGATGGGAGCATCTTGCTCGAAGTCAACTATCTAAAGCATCAGGGACGGGCCAACTTTTCTCTCCAATGATTTTACCGACTGATTTCTGATAAATTCAGCATAGAAGATTCTGTAGCAACTCTATTATTTGCCACCCACCATGCATCTACAATCGAATATAGCCATAATATTGGCCAAAGTACGATAGAAAGTAGTAGTGGGATTTGAAGTAAGAACCAATCTCTACCTTTTCCATGTTCTCTATTGAAATGNTGACCTAGGAATAGGAATGGGATTAATGCAAGTAAAATTGCGATTAATGGTCTCAAAGCCCCCCAAGGTCCGACTCCTCCAGTGAACTCATACCAAATAATTCGAGAAACATTCATCGGCGTTTTCGCTCGTTTTTGGATTTTTTCGGCTAAATCTAGATCGTTCCCATCAACCTCTACTGTCGCCTCCATGAGATGTGGTGTGCATTGATGCTTCTCAAGTTCTCTGTTATCTCGTGCAAGAAAAACTAGTTTCTCGGAAGTTATTCAATTGAGCAACAATTCGGAGGGGATGAATGTACAAGATTTTGTTGACTGGTTTCGAGCCTTTTGCTGGAATGAAAACTAATGTTAGCGAGACTATAGCTGAATCTTTGAATCTTAAATCGTTTAATGTTGAGCTTGGCGAATCAGAAATTGGATCAAGAAGAGTTCACAAAAGAAGTCCAAAACTTGAATGGAAGTCTCAGATATTATCAGTAGATGAAAAGGGTAGTACGCATATTTCAAACTCTATNCTAACAGATTCAATTAATGACATAGACGCCATCATTCATCTTGGATTGGCCAGAAATGCCTCAGTTCCTAGGATTGAATCTCGAGGTTTGAATATGAATTGTTTTTCTTTACCGGATAACAACGGTAGGAAGGCAACTGGGGAAATTATCCAAGGAGCTCCTTCTGAGATTCCAGTTTCTGCTTCTATTGAATTAATTCAAAATGAGAATCTAAAATATTCTTACGAAATTAGTGACGATGCAGGTGGATTTGTTTGNAATGAAACTCTATACAATTCACTTCATGCTTTACATTCTANGNGTAGAGATATGCCCTGCATTTTTGTCCATTTACCTTCAGAGGAATTNATGAGCATTAATGAACAGNTAGAATTTGTTACTCTAATATCTGCTATTGTAGTACAGCCCAAGCATATCGATGTAGTTGGAGCGATTTTTGAGAATGATGGAAAATGGTTGGCTAGTAAACGAAAGGGGCCAATTCATTCGGATAAGTGGGAGTTTGCTGGGGGGAAAATTGAACCTGGTGAAACAGAATATCTCGCATTGGTTAGAGAATGCAAAGAAGAATTAAATTGGGATATTTCTCCTGTAGAGAGGATGATGGTAATTGATTATGAGTATTCTNACTTCACAGTAACACTTCATTTTTGGAGATGTATCTCACAAAGTGATTTCTCTCCAAGTACTCATAGTCATAGTGAACATANATGGATTAAGACCTCTTTGTTACATAATTTTGATTGGTTAGANGCAGATATACCGTTGATAGAATATATTCAAGCTACATATCAAAATTAATCATTCCATTCTCTCGAAGAACCATCCATTTCCATTCCATATCCATCACCCACTGTTCTTGGAACATGGTTTCTACCTTCATGATATGTTGCTTTTTCAATCCAAGAAATTAATCTTGGCAACTCTAGTAAAACATCAAAATGCCCTCCCAATGTACTTTCACCTTCTAAGACAAATCCGACCTTTCCTACAATAGATGCTTGTCTAGATAGTCGAAACAAAGTTGAATTTTCAGTAGAATCCATTGTCATTGCATCCATTCCAGTATCGAGAATTCGTTGGTCTCTAAGTGCTTGAATAAAATAATCCATTGATCCACCACTTCCATACATCTCTGTCCAAACNTCATTTTTAGGGTAAGGNGTGTTTTCAATCTGATTTTCAGGTTCGAAATCGGGGAACAGCCCCTTGATTGAATCAATAATCGAATTAGATGATTCATGAGCTCCCACTCGGGTAGTGATTCTCACGGANGGCTCTTCCATACTATTGAGCAGTGATGGGAGGTCAAGGGTGTTCCGATATATTTGAGATACGAATAATCTGTTTCTAAATGATTTTTGAATAACAAGTTTGACGACTAAAGGGGGAAGTTGAGGCCATGGACGAGGTCAAGATTTTGACAGTCATCCCTGTTCTCGATGAATCAGAACACCTTGATAGATGTCTTACATCACTTCGAAACCAGACATTTGATTCCCAACGCCATCGAATTTTAATTTTAGATGGGGGCTCTGGTGACAATTCTAGGGAAATTGCAGAAAAACACTCGTCTCTAAGTGAAAATGAGGGGGGNCCAGATATAGAGATTTTAGATAATCCCGGGAAATATGTATCTGCAGCCAGAAATCTTGCTCTTGAAAATGTAGAAGATGCAACACACATGTTTGAGATAATTGGACATACTTGGGTTCCAGAAGATCATCTTCAATTAAGGGTGGATGATTTACTTGATGCTGAACAATCATTAGGAAGGCATATTGGTTCAATGGGTTCGAAAATCAAACCTTCTGAGGAAAGAAATGGTATGCCAAAATCGATTGAATATGCTCTTCATTCTCCATTAGGAGGAAGTGGTCAATTTGCTNAATTCAAAGGTCGAGAAGCANCTAACTCTCCTGCTTTTTGTTTACATCGTGTTGAAGCGGTCAAATCGATAGGTGGTTGGGATGATAGATGGATTGCAGGCCAAGATCATGATTTGAATCACCGGTTAAGAGAGAATGATTGGCCAGTGATGCGCTCTGATGTATCNTTTGTGAGTATGTCGAAAAGATCAACTCTGTCTGGTTTATGGGGTATGGGTCGAAGATATGGATATTGGAGAATGCGTCAATTACGAGTATATCCTAAACGTGCTAGATTACGAGAATTTCTTCCTTGGATTGGCTTNATATCTATCTCTCTGTCAATTCTTTTGTTTTTCCTCTCTTCAGATAGTTCTAATATTTCAGGCAATTTTACCATGCTGAATGNATTTTCTGAAATCTTTTTCTTTACTCCATTGTTTTTACTATCAGGATATTTTGGTGCTTTATTAGTCACATCAATGGCTAAGACGAGTATTCTACCAAATCCAGGTATTTTTCTGTCTATTCTTACATTGCATATTTCATTTAGCTTAGGTCTTCTTACTGGTATATTGCCAATGAAACCACCCATTAACGAACGAATCAAGGGCGCGAACAATTCAAACAATGAAGGTAGGAATTAGTTTCATGGCNGAGAAGAATGGTGGCACTTCAGTAGCCTTACTTCTGGCTCCATCATTGATTTTTCTAGTCTTAGATATGTTTGGCCCTCCAGCTGTAGATCTATTGCTNAGTGAAAAATTTTGGATACCCTATGTTTACTANNGTTCATCATTAGTTTTCGGCTATATTTTATTTCGTCGTTCTAGAATTGTTAAGGATATGGAATGGCACCGTTCTAAGAGTATTCAGCGATTAGAAAAAGTGTACAAGGCAGAAGACAAGGGTGTTTGGTTACGTTCAGAAGAGGCAGATAATCGTTTGAGTGCCGCTGCAATGAATCGACCAATTTCTTCTCAGAAAAAGGCTGCAGAACGTCTCTCAGGTTCAGTTTCTCAGATTAATCGTGAAGGAGGGCCAACTGAAATAGAATCCAATGAATCTGATGTCGAGAATGTTGATTTATTCCTTGAACAGGATCATGTTGCTAGAAGTACAGCNAGAGTTACTGGAAAGACAGGCCCAGTTGAATCTGTTCAAGGAGTGACATTGAAAGAAGAACCTAGAGAAGAGTCTGGGTTGATCAGAGGGGCTATGCGAAGATTATCTGAGGCTAGAGAGTCGGCTGCCCAAAATCAAGTTAATTCTCAGAAATCTAATCCTTCGATTAAGTCTAGAGATCCAATTCAATCACAGATTGATTCCACGGGAAGAGTCTTTGTTAGACCTGGTGAAGATTATGATCCATCACCGATGTCAGTTAATTCCAATCCTTCTCNATCACTTCAAACAAACGAACCAGTTCAATCTAATATCCGACGTTGTAATGAATGCGGTTCACCCATGGATGCGAATGAATCATATTGTCCAAAGTGTGGTTCTTTCTCTGAGTAGTTGCGGGAACGATTCAAAGGGGGCCANTAATACCCGAAAACTGTAGAGGGGCCAACATGTCTGATAAGCGGGATTACTACGAGGTTCTTGGAGTATCCAAGAAAGCGTCTAATTCAGAGATCAAGAAGGCGTTTAGGTCCTTAGCTAGAAAATATCATCCAGATAAAAATCAAGGTGATGAAGAAGCAGAGGCATTATTCAAAGAAGTGCAAGAAGCATATGCTATTCTATCTAATGAAGAACAAAGGAGACAATACGATACTTTNGGTCATAATCGCCCAGAAGGTAACCCATTTGGTTCGGGTTTCCAAGGAGTAAATATCAATTTTGAAGATCTATTTTCAGGAGGTGGATTTGATTCAGTATTTTCCCAAATTTTTGGTGGAGGNAACTCTAGAAGAAGAGAAAAAAGAGGTAATGATCTNTTGATGAGACATAGTATCTCATTTGAATCGATGTTCAANGGTTCTGAAGAAGAATCTGATATTGAATCGTTAGTTGAATGTTCTGAATGTTCTGGTACAGGTGCTAAATCAAAGGAAGGTGTATCGATTTGTAGCACCTGTGATGGACATGGCAGAATTACACAGACNCAACGAATTGGTCCATTTTTGCAAGAATCTGTTACCGACTGTCCTAATTGTGGAGGAACAGGAAGGGTAGTTACAGATCCTTGCTCTTCATGTAGAGGAGATGGNAGAATAAAGAAAGAGCGGACTATTCGATTTTCTATTCCCCCAGGTATATCTCATGGAACTAGGATGAGAATGCAAGGNCAAGGAGAGCCTACACCCGGTAATTCCGGGCCTCCTGGACATTTATATATCGAAATTTCAGTTGAAGACCATGAATGGTTTGAACGTTCAGAATCTGATTTATTGATGGCATTTCCAGTTGGTTATCACGATTTACTAAGGGGTAAAAAATTTGAAATTCCNCACTTAGATGGTTCCCCGTTAGTTATTGAGATTCCTGCTGGTTCTAAGCCTGGAGATACTATCGATATTAGAGGGCGAGGTATTCAGAATAATCGTGGAAGGGGAAGAGGGAATGTGACCATACTACTCAAATTACATATCCCNGAAAAACCTTCCAAACAAACGCTTGCATCACTCAAGGAATTAAGTGAAACAATTGATGTTCAAGAACACGAAATTGAAGAATCAATTCGTAGAGAAGCACGGAATCGAAGAAGAGGCTTGTAGATTATTTCTTTGTCAGAANAAAATCTACTCTTCAGAATCACTCAAAGCCTTGGAAGGCATTGCTGCCATTGGAGTTCCTCCTACAGTTCCTGAAACAACTACATCTAATTTAGTTGAACCTTGAGAATGCTGTACTCTAAGGAATTTTAATTTGTTAGCTTGCATCTTGTCCAAAACAATTTCATCTTCAAAGTGAAGATGACTAGGATGTACNTCTTCAATTGCTACTCGATCTCCCATTGTAGCCGCAAGTCTTACTCCTGCATGCTCCCATGTTACATTAGATCGAAGCCCAATCAATAACGTTGGATTTTCCATATCTAATCTCCAAGCAGCAATGTCAAGATTTTCNGTCGAATGTCTAACATCTGGTTTTCCCCATTCCTGAATCAATGCATCCCATTCTGAATCTCCTAACGATGACAAAGCAGCATCAATATCNTCATCGTCTTCAGAATCTAATCCTATACCGCTNAGTCTTTCACGTAGGCGAATTAATCGTAATCTTTCGTGTCTTTCTACACGAATCACGTCTCTGTCTTTCCATTGCCAATATGCAATTGGTAAAAGTGGTGAGAGCATAAGTAACCCAATAACAACATAAAATCCGATAAATTCGCTTGAACGATCGAAATATATTGGTTCATCAACATCTTGTAATTCTAGTCTTANAGAATANGAAATCGGAATAGAATCAGAAGTGCGATTTTGATCCATAGAAATTTGAATTGCATGAGTCCCCTGTCCAATGATATTCAACGTACTTGCAGAATCAGTAATATTTGACAAAGTAATTATCCTCATTATACAGCAATCAGTTGATTCAGATGATGGAATTATTCNGACTATAGAGCCATTGATATCATCNATNTNNAAAATCCAGTAATCAATATCACTCGTNTCATTAAGATATCCATTATACCAACTCCCGTCATCTTGAATGTCAGGATAAGCATCCTTATTTTGTTGTAGATTTGTTAGAGTATCTGGTGCATCTCCTAAACTATTTCCATCAGATGAAGAGTCAATGGAATGCAATATGCTGTAAAATACAGGATTTGATGAACGAATATGAATTAGTAGTGTTGCATTNGTTTCCCCTACATTTTCTATTCTCAGTNTTCCTGATGATTGATTTAATTCGGTCATATTNCCGTTTTCTTCATATCTTAATTGAATGAAATCAGTAGTTTCAAATTCAATCTCCAAAGGGGACCCAGGTCCTACCTTCAGCANATAATAATCACCTTCTGAATCGANGGGTCCTATAGTGCCATTTACTCTAGTTTCAGGATAAATAATATCAGGATTTTCATCAGCGTCAGACCAAATATCAATTACAAAGCTATACGGATTTACCTCNTCTCCATCGTTTGAGTGAATTTTCAAATAGACNCCATCATCAGTAGGTATTTCAACGAATTTAGGACTATCTGCAAGTGTTTCAATTAGAATAGGAACCTGACCACTTGTATCTAAAATATCTAANGTAAATGGAAATCGCGAAGTAATTTGATACAGGTGTAAAATATCTCCTTCATTTCCAGAAATATGAATGACATCTGTATCTGATTCCTCCAAATTTCCAGTATTAATATTAGAAATAGTTGCTTCTACAACATCTTGATGTCCTGAATGTTCTGGATGATCATTAATCTCATGACTTATAGAATCGGGAATAACCATTTTTAATTCCCATTGACTAGATTGAAATGACTGATTTGTAAAAATTGAGATCGTNCCGGAGGTAACGTTTCTTAGAATTTCATTAGAAGTTGAAGATAGAAAATCTGAATCTCCATTTGGCCAGATAATTGATACATTGACTGTTGGGCATTCTTCATTGGTATTCTGGCAAATCATGCTTACCCATGCTATACCATCAGTAGTNTCAATTTCTAAATTCAAAACTGTTCCTTCATCAGCGTTTATTGTNTCTANAGGAGCAATTGAAATGATTAGAATTGAGAGAATCCAAAGCGCCCAAGTAGATTTGAGGCGGATGCCCATATAGTGCTGTCATCCTGACTGGCTTTTAGAATCATTCAAGCGGGNCTCTTGTCTCCTTGGAAATATGGGCGCCCTAGGTCGAACAGTAGTTGGGCGTAANCGCTATGCTAGGATTATAGGTTTAGGCGACCGACGTTCGCCTTGTGTCCATACTCCTTGTATTNTAAAAATCGAGGGCGATCCAGATTTACATCATTCAATTGCACCATTCTCATTTTCTCGTGATGGTTCAGTCTCTCCTGCTACACTTTCTTTAGAGACTNTGATTGAGGAAATGGATATATTGTCTCCTCCTTCAATCATAAAATGGCAAACATCTGAGGGCCAACATCTTCCTCCTGTTTTGAGCGAAGCAGATTCTGGTAAGTTNGGTGGNGACGATAATTTCTTNGTTGTTTCGTGGCAAACTTTGCATCATGATTCTAGATTAATGGACGAAAATCTTGCACCTGATATNGTAATATTAGTTGATGCACCTCAATTAATATCTACAGGCAAAATTTTCCTTNAAGCAATTCTTACCCTCAGGGAGCGTTTTCCCTCTTCATTACTATGGGCGCCTGGAATTTCTGGCCCTGATAATGCTGCTTTGTTAAGTTGGTTTGGACTAGATTTGTTCGACTGTGCTAGGTCTAGATCTGCAGCTGCAGCGGGGCATCGGCTTACAATGAATGGCCCTCGTCCTATGGATGAGGATGAAGATNCAGATATCTGGATAAGAGATTGGGAAGATTCTCTTCGATTTATCCGTTCTTCGATAAAAACAGGGAATTTGAGAGAATTAGTTGAATCTCAAGTCCTCAACAGTCCTCGAAGCGTAGAGCATCTGAGACGNCATGATTCTTTGCTAAGGGGGAGAAAATCGATACTTGCAAGCCATGTATCCCAAGATCGTCGATTTAGATTTAATTCTAGTTCTTCCAGAAATGATCCATTAGTTCATGACTGGAAAACAAGGGTGGCTGACCAATATACTCCNCCATCTCATTGCCAATCGGTTTTACTATTGCTACCATGCAGTGAACGTAAACCGTATCGAGAATCTCAAAGTCATAGAAGATTTTCTCGGCATATNCCATTTACATGCGTAGATCAAGTAATGGTTACATCTCCGTTAGGATTGGTACCTAGATCTCTTGAAGATTTTTGGCCCGCTGCTCATTATGATATCCCAGTTACTGGAGATTGGGATTCAGATGAAATTTCAATGATACATGACATGGTACAATCACTTGCAGATCGAATAGGATACCAAATTATCATTAATCACTCAGGAATCAGTTTGAGTTCAATTAAAGGAGATTTTGAATTAATTGATACTCGGCAAGATTCTACAGCTGGTTCACCTGAATCATTAGAAAGACTGCAGTCTACAATTTCTGAGGTTGTCAAGCGACTAGAAATTAGAGGTCCTAAAGGGCACCGTCACAGATTAGAAATGTATCGCTCAGCGTCACGATTTTTGTATGGTAACGACACATGGTTATCAGATGTAAAAATCGAGGGGCGTCCTCCTCGATGGAGAATTGAGAAAGAGGGGAAACAAATAGCTCAATGGCATCCACGCTCCGGTCGTTTTGCATTTTCAAAGTCTTCTCTTAACATCTTGAATGATGGTAATGTATTGCCTAGAATTCATCTAATTCCAGATGTTGAATGGAAGGGTGATATTTTCGTTTCAATTATTGAATCATATCCTGATGGGATTAGAGAAGGAGATGATATTTTAGTTATGCAAAATAGTATATTGATAGGCTCAGCAAGGGCAGTAGCTCCCGGATGGGAATGGAAAGGATCCCCTGGCAGAGTGGCTAGATCTCATCATCGAATTGGGTGAAACCTGACTTTTGATTGTCGGAGCGGTTAAAGAGGGGAAGGAAGTCGCAGCGCTGCAAGGAGTGGTATCAGTGGGTAGAATGCACGCATCCGGTCGTGGCCGAAGTGGCTCTACTAAGCCGTTTGTAGACTCTGCTCCTGATTGGTCAAATACTGACAAATCAGCTATTGAAGAAACAATACTAGATCTTGCTCGGAAAGGACACACTACTGCTCAGATTGGACTTATTCTTCGTGATCAACATGCAGTTCCTAACGTTAGATTAGTATTAGGTGAGAGAATAAGTCAAGTTTTGGCGAGAAACGAAATATCTCCTGAAATTCCTGAAGATTTGATGAACTTAATGAGAAAAGCGTTGAAGATGTTAGATCATCTTAATTCGAATAGAAAAGACATCCATAATCGTCGTCAACTTGAACTCGTTGAATCTCGAATTCGTAGATTGTCAAGATATCTCAAGGGCACCGGGGCTCTAGATTCCGATTGGACGTATAAGAGAGACCAACTTCGTCTGGCTGTGAATTGATAATAATCGCATAGGTCTTGAACCTCCTCGTGACTCTTCAATCATGACGCGCCTCATTGAGTTGGAACCATTTTCTGCGTGTTCAGAATCAATTCGCAATGCTGCGCGGTATATCTCGGATAATCCAAGCCAATCTGTTACCTTGCGTGCTCCATTAACTATCTCTGGATGTATTGCATTATCTATGATTGAATCTGCATTGATTGATTTGGGACGCCCGTATAGTAGACGTTTTGCCCCTTCATCTGTCGATAATTCGGGAATTTTTATTGATATCTTAGATACTCACGATGCAGATATTATCTGGAATTCAGATGAAGCAATACTAACTCTAAATCCTACTATTGTTCATGCATTAGATGGTCACAAAGGTGATGGTAGACATGGACGCCTATCTCCAGTAGCTACTGCAGCATCATTAATGGAAGAATTATCCCCAGATGGTGTTCGTAGTATTCGTCTTCTTCCTTTTTCGATTGCCGGAAATTGGTTACATGATGCGATGGATCAAACTTACGATCCAGTATTTACAATCATACGGGATTATTTACAGCAGATTGGACGAATAAATGTCGTTCCCCTACCTGAAGTACCTGATCCTTCAGTGGAAATGCTTCCTGGATTAGACCCATTTTTACTGGAAGGACTTACATTAGGATGGAGTAAGATGAATATTGAAGATCAAGCCAGATCACTTTCTACATATTTTCTTCCACTACTTTCTACTGAACGTCCATCAACTCCTAGAATAGAGGAATTAGGATGGCATCGTGTTCTAGCTCCTGAATGGTCCAGAGATTTAGCATCTCAACTTCATGATCTTTCTAATGAATGGAATCATTCTGAACAAGTACGTTTGTTTGCGAGTAGAACTGTAGATGGATTAGTTAGAACTGGTCGGTTTGAATGATTATTCAATCAGGAGCGTTCTACCACATCCACCACAAGGTAGCCTCAGAGGACGTTCTTCAGAAGTGATTGGATTTGCTTGATTACAAATTGGGCAATCAATTACTGGAATTTTTTTATTAGGAATGTCATCTATTCCATCGATTCGGTGACTCGGTGAAATGAAGATAATGATTAATGAAAGAACAAAAGTCCCTATTCCTGCTCCTAATACAAGAGTCATTCTAATACCCATTGTGTATAANACCAATAAAATCGAAACTGAAAGAATCAACCAGAATATCGAAGGAGATCTTGCTTTATTTCTTGTGCCTCTAACAGATACAGTAGTACTAACAATGAGTATTGCCAACANGAGAAATAGTCCAACCATAGGTCCGTCAATAAATGATGTTGCTGGGGTAATAGTGACTCTGAAATCATCTATCCTTTCTTCCGATGAAAATGAGACGCGTACATTCTCTGCTATTCCTATCCTAAGGTGATTCGAATCAATTTCTTCAGAGAATACATTAGANATTCCCTGAAGTGGGTTTGTAGAAAGAGTAGCATCTAAACTGACTTTTGTCCAATATGTTTGGGATTGNGATCGTACAAATGATTCAACAAAAATGAAGGAACCTGAATCTAATACAGTACTAGAACGGATATTGATTGTAATTAGATCNGGTCCTAATGTATTCTGTCCATTCAAATCAATATCGATATCTAGAGCACCTTCTAAGTCAAATGGTTCTCCACCAAGAATAGCTTTAGATTCTAATGCTAATCCTCGATCTAAGAAATCTGCAAGATCTCTACTACTTCCTGTTAGGTGATTTTGTAGAACATCAAGTTCTGAATCATCTACTAATCTATTATTCAATCCATCTGCGCCGACAATTCCTCCTGATTCACTCAATTCTCTCCACCATGATGTGGAATCAAGTGATTCGTTACCTATGTTGTCTAAACCCCAACGAATCCATGTTGCTACAGCGCCTTCAATTTCTAATGTACTAGTTCGTTCAAGTCTATCATCTACTTGATTAACATCAATTTCTAAGTGTAAATTTGTACCTCCAGTTCTTACAGGTTCATTCGTNGGATACCAACCGTCTCCGTCTCCAGAACTACCATCTAAAACTAAATTATGGATAATTTCTGTTTGGATATTAACTCCTTCTTGTGGTTGAAGAGTTAGGTTTAGGGTGTACTCACCTGATTGAAATCCTTCGGCATTCCAAACATACACTACCTCTACCCCATCAGAAATAGTACTGATATATGGGTCTCCTTGAATGGTATCTCCTCTTATTTTGGCAATCATAGAATCACTCTTTGCTAATTCATTTCCAAAAGAGGAATGGAATCTAATTGGGAAAAAAACTTCGTTTCCATCTACATTAGGTTCCATCATTTCGATTTCTACTAATGGTGCATTTACTACAAGTCCAGCTGTAGATTCTGGACCACCCCAACTAACGAACATTTTGGAATTATCATCTGGAGATGTCCACATAATACCATTTTCAAGATAAAATGTAACAATGATTTGTTCTCCTTGATTGACAACCAATTCATCAATTTCAACATCTATGTCGAAGCTTGGTCCTCGGCCAGCGACTGAAAATATTGAATTGGAAAATGTTTCACCAGCAATCTCAATTTCTACAGTCCAATTCGCGGCTGCAGAAGATGCACCCTCTACCCTGTAATTCGTTCTGTAGATCCATGTTCCTTCAGGAATAATGCCATCACTTGCTATTGAACTCTCGAATGATAATAATTTAAGCCGTTCTGCTGATGCTTCGGAATTGACTTCATTTTCGATAAAATTGTTTAGTGAACTTTCAGAAGGAGTCATTGAACCAGATTTGGTATCATCTGCTTCTCCTATGAAGAATAATGTGTGTTCTACCGGTCCAGGATTCACTACTGATTGATTTGCTGACACTTCTTGCAGCGGTAGCAATGGTATTAGCATAAATAAAAGCACAACTGTGACTAAGTTGGCTCGTCTCATACCATTTCCACCAGTAATTAGCCTTTGAATCCCACNCCCGATTTCATTCATGAAGATAGACAAGTTTGATATCTGTATTTTTAGATATTTCAGTAATACGTGCAAATCCTACTCGTTCTAATTGAAGAATATCTCCTACAGAATATTGTCCACATTCAATCAAACCCTTTTGATTGGTTATTTCGACTCCTTCAGGTATAGAAAGAATAGCAGGTTGGCAATGATGTTTGAGAAGCCAATGAACAATTGGTCTTCGATCTATTCTATCAAATCCATTTTCTTCAAGTATATTCCCATCACAGTTTACGTTAGCAAATTCTTTGAGTCTAATCTGATCTTTGATGTCTTCATTTTCTAAGATAATACAATCTCNGTCTTTGGGAGCAGGCCATACTCGGAATCCCATACTTGNATCATCAGGATGTTTAGGGATTCGAAGGTCTTCAGTAGGCCAATTTGAACTCATATTTAGAGTAAGAGAAGTTTGTTTTTCACGAACAAATGATGCTCTAGGAGTATCTTTCTCAATTACTTTTGAATTATGTGACTCTATACTTTTCATAGAAACTGAAATATCTTTTTGATTTAATCCAAGTTCTATCCAAAAAGCACGTAATGCCTCAGAAGAAAATCCACGTTTTCTTAATGCTGCAATTGTGGGGAGACGGGGGTCATCCCAACCAGAATATTTTCCGGTAGAGATTTCCTCTTTCATTGCACTAGTCGAAAATCCTCCAAATTCGTGAACCTTGACTCTTCCCCAATACATGGTTTCAGGATAATCCCAGTTACGTAATTTGTAAAGTAGAGTCTGCTTTCTCGTTGAGTCCATCAAATCCTTACCTCGAATAATATGGGTTACTCCTTGCAGATGATCTTCTATTGCCGATTGATAATCTAATAGCGGCCACACACGGAATTTGTTGCCTACCCTTGGGTGTGCAGTTGTTTGTATTCTTAAAGCGGGCCAATCTCGTAAAGCGGGATTTGGTAAACTTAGATCTGTCTTAATTCGAACAACTGCCGCGCCATCATCCCATCCACCTTCAGGATTATTCATACGTTCCCATCTTTCAATTTGTTCAGATGTGTCTAAATCTCTACACGGGCATTCATTTTTTGAATCTCTAAGAATCTTAAATTCTTCTGCTGAGCATGTACAAACATATGCATTTTGATTCAAAATATCTTCCTTAGCATGTTGAAGATAAATGGCCATTCTATCAGATGCATAAACAATTCTTTCAGGTTTTCTTCCTGTTAACCATTCATATTCGTCTTCAATTTGTTTGTACGCCCAAATTTCTGGAGGTTTTCGTTTTGTATCTGTATCGTCAAATCTTAGAATTACTTCTCCATCATACATTTTTGAGTATTCACTGTTTATTATTACGCCTCTACTATGTCCTAATGTCATTGGGCCGTTAGGATTAGGGGCAAATCGAAGAACAATGTTGTCCGTTTTTTCTAATGGTTTGAGCCCTTCTCTACGTTCTTTGACTCTTTTTTCTAATGCTTCAGGTGCTTCTTCTGAAAGTAATTGTCTAATATGGTCTAAACCCCTTGTTTTAGCAATATCATTTGCTTCTTGTACGGCTGGAATGATTCTAGAAACTAGTTCTTTAGCATGAGGTTTTAGATCAGGGTGTGCTCCAAAAACACGCCCTAATACTGATTTCATTTCTCCTTCGCCTTCATATTCAAGAGTATTTTGAAGAGAAAAGGTCCTGATTGCCTTGACAATTTCAGGCTGATCAACAGGATTTCCCATGTTACTCGTACTATGCTGAAAGGCGCTCACTCTTACAATTGCCGATACCACGAGTCTAGAGACGACTGTCCGTTAGTATTTTGCGAAATTCTAGGCCTTAGAGGAAGTTTTCCTTTACCTGCTTCTTTCCAAGCTCTTTCAACCGTAGCCCATGACCATCTGAGGTGAGTATGTGGGGAATCGCTGTTTATCAACAAAGGAATTGCATCCTTGGTGTTTGGATCTGAGGGGTATCCTGAACCAATTTTGAATCCACATTCTTGTGAAATCCGTTCTATTTCTAAATCTCTATGCACCTTCGCAAGTATTGAAGCAGCACCAACAATAAGGTGTTTAGAATCAGCCTTGTGTTCTGAAATCAATTCTAAATTTTCTGATGTTGTTTTGATTATAGAAGATACATTTCGACCAAATCTTTCTTGATTTACATCACAAGCATCTAAAATAAGTTTAGAAATATGTTCTGAACCAATATTATCTATTGCNTTTGCAAANAATCTAACTTCTATGGNATTGAGAGTNTCATGTTCCATCGCACGATCNATNTGTTCTGCGCTAAATTCTACTATGGAATATTTCCAATTTTTGTATTTCAAAATTTTATTTCTGATTTCTAATCGCTTAGAAGGTGAAAGTACCTTTGAATCATTTACCCCTAGTTCTTCTAAAATATTGATTTGAGACTCAGGAATACCTAATGATGCAACAACTAAAGGGCCGATGACAGGGCCCCTTCCGGCCTCGTCGACCCCTACAATCATGATTGTTTTCAGAGGTCTAGGTCAAAATCGGTATCGGTTGTTTTCTCCTTTTTTGCTGATTTTCCGATGGTTTGACTTGGATTGATTTCCTTGGAACTAATCTTAGTTTTCTTTTTTGTTTGGTTTGACGGCATTAATTTCTCTCCAAGAGTTTTCTCAGATGAATTGTCAATAAGTCCTAAGGCAAGTAAATCTGCATCTTTTAGATTAGATTCTTTGGTATGATGATCTAATATGTCTGTTGCAGCACTAATCTTTCTTGAATTAATTTCTGTGTTTACAACTCCTGACTTATTTTCAAACTTTTTTGTCCAATCTTCTACCTTTTCTTCTGGTTGAATTTCAGGCTTTAATCGAATTTTCTTCATGTCCTCTTGACGTTTAACTAATGCCCGGTTTAGCAGTACAGAACCTACTGCAACAACAAATATTGTTAGAAGAATTCCATTGTTCTGAGAAATGAATGCCATTCCTTCAGATAATAGTTCTGAAAATACACTTGGGTCATCCTCTTCTTCAGATATTCTGTAATAATCGCCTAGATACTCAATATCTTCTGCGATTGAAAAATTTACACTTGGATCCGAAATACTGTGTGCGATTACTTGAAGCCTAGCTGTCCCATTAATCTCAAATCCAGTTGGAGTAGTTGCAAATGCAGTAAAAGAAAGATTTTGATTAGGCTGAATATCTCTTACCTCAAAATATCTGATATTTTCAGTACTATCAAATATTGAATTTGGGGGTGGAATCAATCCGAAATTAGATGTCACATTCATATCCAGAGATATCATTATGCCATCAAGATCATTTCCAGTATTTTGAAATATAATTGTCATTGTACAATTGTCATTTTCCATTGTAGTTTGTTTATTTTGTAATTCCCAGTTGATAATTGAATCTACAGAAATAGAGTATTTCTCTATTACAATTAATTCACCTTCAATGAATGCCCCAATTGTAATTTCTCCGCTTTTTCGGGCCATTGTTCCGTTCAAAATCTCGATAGATAGATCAATATCAGTTGCGGTTTCTCCTTCTTGAAGAGTAATTTGTGATGCACCTAATTCAACGTTAGACCAAATTGGATTTGACAGTACTTGAATTTCAATCTGATCGTTGAAATTACCAGTATTTGTGATGGATAGATTCTCGTGACAAACAACTGGATTTTCTTTATTTGAAGGAGAGATTAAACTACAAACGTTATTTTCATCAAAATCCAGTGAAACTCCTCTTGTTCTTTCAATAGATACTGATTGATTTACTGTTAAAATTTCTAATGGTTCAAATTCATTATAGGCACTAATTCTAATGTTTATTTCACCTGAAAATATGTATGGTGACGCATATTCTATTAGGACAATGCCTGAATTGTTTGCTGCTAAATTTTCTATTTTGTAAAGATCAAATGTTCCAACTGACCATCCATTATAAGCAAATGATTGATCAGGAACCGTATCATCAACAGGTAAACCTGAATCTAACATAGGTTGAACTTTGATAACAAGATTAGCATTATGATTCCCTACATTTCGTAAAGAAATAGGTAATAGTACCTTTTCTCCTGGTTCTACAGTTGCAAAATTTTGATGTGAATCAATTGAGATACCTGAAACTGCAGTAACTTCGATTGTAAAATTCCAAAACGATTCTAGTCCTTCATTTTGACTAATTGCTTTAACTGATATTAGGTGTTTGCTTCCTGCTAAAGGCATTCCATTTTCTACAATTGGAACATCTACTCTGAATTGTATCCAAACTAGTTCATCTGAATTGATTAGGATATCTTCGCCGATGGAAGGGTCGGAATTTCTTGGCCATACTATGTTCCATCCTGAAGATGAAACAATACTGACATTTGCGTAATCTGAAATTAGTGCATTATTGGTAATATTAACTAGTATATTTGTTCCAACACCTGGTTCAATAACAAAATTAGAACCAGAATTACTACCAAAAGAAAGACTGCTGGATTCTTTAGATGTATTACTCGAAGATTGTTCTTCCAGACTATGTACTGGGCCCAATAAATTAGACGATAATAAGATGATTATAGCAAAGGTGACGAGGCGTGCAGTCGCACCATGCATATCATCACTCTCAATCTTTAAAGGTTTAATTCGTTGTATTCGTCGTTCATCATATCAGAGGATCTGGTATTGCTTCTGCTAAAGCTCGAAGATCAAATTCGCCTGCATGAATAGGCACTTTTAATCCATATATCTCGCTTATTTCTGGATCTATCTCGCCAAATGTTCCTAATTCGATATTTCCGATTAGCATCTTGGCCCCTCGGCCAGGAATCCATGGTCCAATTTTGTCATCTAATGGTTCGAATGAAATATCTTCTCTTGCTCCTAAGTCTCTTGTTAGAGCTTGAGCAATTCCCTTTGCAGCAGTAAAACCTGCATTAGTTTCAGCACATGCCCATGCAACTCTCCATGAATTACTATGATCTCGAACTACTTCTCCACATTCCTGAATTCTTTGTGGTAATTCATGATGCCTATTTTCCGCTAATATCTCCAATAACGATGGCAGTATATTCTGTCGAAGAATTGTATGTTCAATCGTAATTGGATTTGAAATTCTTGTAATTTCTCCTTGCGCCTCCCACCTCATATTATTGAACTGTGAGATATCATTGGATAGAGTAAGACTCTGAACTTGCTGTATTCCTTGAGATGAGAGACTTTCATTTATTCTTCGAATTAGGTTCGCCCGAGTTAGTGGAACTCCTTCTAATGCAAGTGACGAATGAGCTTCACCTAGAGATTCATATCCAATACCTGTTGCGATTTCTTCTACTAAGTCTATAGGATGTAATATGTCAAACCGCCATCTAGGCATTTCGATGATGTGAATTTTCTCTCCAACAGAGGCATCACCCCATCTTTTTGAGTTTAGAGGGCCTTCTGTTGCAGTTCTAGTTTCAATTAATTTTCCTCCCATTCTTTCTAGTGCTGAATGAATAACTTGTGATTCAATTTTTCCACCTAAAATTCGTTCTAAAAGCCGTTCAGGGAGAACATGTCTGCGAGGCTTTCCATTCGGTGTGACCAAATTTTCTCCTTTGGCAGTTGTGATATCCATACTTTCGATAATTCCTCCACGTTCTGCAAGAGACAAACAGACGAGGAGTAGAGATGCCTCACATGCCCTTTCATCCCATCCAGTTACATCAATCATAAAATCGGTAGTAGTATCTTTGACTGTTGTATGGCTACCATTTATGATAGGGGGGAACGATAGTGTTCTTCCAACTGCATCTTCGATAATAGGTACCAATTCCATTCCATCAAGAAGATGGGCATACTCCATGCCTTTAGGATGTGAGTCGAGAATTTGTTGTACACTCATTGTAGAATTCATTGCTAGGGGTACAAATCTATGATTTCTGTCTACGGCCTTGACTTTGAATGGAGGGGCAAGAGTCGATAGGTCATGGACTCCAATAGAAGCGAGCCTTCGTTTTCTACCAAGCGTTAGGTGTAATTTCTCTTGATGATCCATTAATGATTGAATGAATAGGTCCTTTTCTTCTTCTGTGGAACCAGTATTTACATTTCGAACTATCGCACCCAGAATTACAGGACGAATAGTTGAAATGACGGGTTCAATTTCCATTTTAATTGTCCCTGTTTCAACTTCTAAAATCGGAGGTGTAGGGTTAGAATAAAGAAATGCACGAGCCGCTCTCGTCATTGTTTCAACAGACAAAAGATCTGATCGGTCGGGAAAAACTTCTATTTCCACTCCTTCTTCATCTGTTCCTTCAACAACGCATCCAATGTCAGATAGTTGGTTTTCCCACAATTGTGGGTCGTAAGATATACCATGCAAGGATAGGAGATTACGAATTGAATCGTGTCCATACTTCACTGTTGGCATACTATTCCCGCCTGTGGGTGGGGGCTTCTTGGTTTGACCTCTTCGTCTATCTACGAGACCACATTGGTAGAGGTTGACGAATACCATCGAGTCGTAAACCACTCAGAACAGCGGATTCATGAGTAGTTGCTCTTAGATGCTGTCTTTGAAGTAAATTGATTGATTCAACTCCCATTGCTTGCATCCACCCTCTTGCATGATCTTCCATTGATGATAGTTTCACATCGAGTTCTGTAGCGATTTTTTTCACACCAGTGGGTTGGCTTTCATCTCCTATGAAAGGTTCTGAAACAATTCCATTTAACCCAGCAGCTATTGACATCAATGCTTCTGAAGGGCTTGGTGTCCAATCAGTCTTTAGAAAGACACTCATTTTTGCCTTCTGTTTTGAACGGGCCATTCCCACAGTTGGTAAAGCAGATATCGCAGGTGCAGAACCTATGGTGCATACATTGACAATTGCGCCAGCTAATCCTAATTCTGCAGTCATTCTGAGTAATTTCTCCACTCTATCTACATCATCCATAAGGAGAACAGGAGAATCTTCAGGAAGAAAACCGATTGCAATTGTTGACATTGCGTGAATTGCGGCTTCGTTAAGATTAGGGAACGAAGAGATATCAATGACTGCTCCACCAGATTCTGATAATTGTTCTCGAAGTGTGAGATAGTTTTTTTCATGAATTCTAAGATAGTCATTTTCTCTCGGAGATGAATCCACAATACATGGTTGTCCNTCCAAGGCTGAACCTGCTTTGGATGGTCCTTTCTGAATTTGAGGGATCCAGATATTTCTGAGGTTACTGCCTGAAGAGACTCCGGGCATAATAATTTCACTTGATAAGTCTACTACNGAAGATGGGGGTAGAGAAGCACCCTGGGGNCAGAGTCGTAATCCGTCAAACTTTCCAGANGAGGAAATTTCAGGAGGTTCTGCTCCAACATGTTCTTCAGTATCTGCTTCAATTACTGTTGCCTCCATAGTAAGTTTGAATCCATGAGGTTCCAAGATATCGTTTAATTCAACTAATTCTTCCGCTTCAATTGATCTACTTTGGGCCCCTTTTCCTACAGAGCGTACTCGGCCATCTACTACGATTTTACCGCCTATCATCCCGGATCCTGCATCATTGGCTACATTAGAAACTGCGACTATTGTCCCATCAATCATACCTGCNCCAACTCGTTCTCCAACCATTCCTCGAATAACCAGAAGCCCTCCAGTCATCGACTCTCCTGCATCTGTACCTACGTCATCTCTGACAATTACAGTTCCTCCTGACATGCCTAAAGCGACNCTATCTCCTGTGCCCTTCTCGAATATTGTTTTCCCATCACTTTGGAAAGCCGCAGCAAGATCTCCNGTCTTGCCTTCAATTTGTAATAATGCACCTTGATTTGCACTACCTACGAGATCTCCNAATTCACCTAGAAGGCGCATCTTCAGCTTAGCAGGAAGATGAGTGAGAACTCNAGTTTCACCCTTTTTGGGTCTTTCNTCACCATCTCGGCCCCAACCTATCTTCAAAGCTCTATCAAGTTGAATGGCTTGATCGAGTGACTTTGCTACTTGTCGAGTGAGTCGAACGCTCTTTTGAGTGATGTCTGCTCTGGACTCCATTGTCTATGCTGGTACTAGGCCGTCCTTGACCCCTTCGCTCAAAATCGCCTTGGAATGTTTGATAGATGTCCCGCTACGGGAGGCCATCAGGTGAGGGTGTATGAGCATCAAAGTAGCCATTAATGGATTTGGAACAATTGGGAAGAGAGTAGCAGATGCAGTCGATGCACAAGATGACATGNTAGTAGTAGGTGTAACTAAGACAGGGCCATCTTTTGGATGCGATTTAGCAGTGAAAAAAGGGTTTCCTTTGTATTGTACTTTCGATGACCCTTCTAAGATTTCGGCATTTTCAGATGCAGGGTATTCCTGTTCTGGAGGGCTTTCAGATTTACTCTCAATTNCAGATGTAGTAGTGGATTGCGCTCCCGGTAAACTTGGCGCCGAAAATATTGAGAAATACAAGAATGCAGGAATAAAATATATTTTCCAAGGTGGTGAGAAACATGCACTTACCGGACAATCCTATACCTCTAGTGCCAATCATTCAGAGAATATTGGGGTCCAAGGAACTCGTGTTGTTTCATGTAATACTACAGGACTTTCTAGAACATTAGTTCCGCTTTACGAACATTGTGGTTCNTTGAAGGTAGAATGTACGATGATAAGGAGAGCAGCAGACCCTGGAGACTCTAAGAAGGGCCCGATAAATGCTATTTCTCCAGTTTTGAAGGTTCCAAGTCATCACGGGCCAGATGTAATGACNGTAAAACCTGAGATTGAAATTAATTCCTTGGCAGTTGCTGTGCCTACAACAATAATGCATGTTCANGCTATNGTTGCTGATTTACCTNCAGGTCACGGNNTAANTACAGATTCAGTTATTGAGATGTGGAAAGNAACTCCNAGNGTNATTGTAATGGAGGGNGCTAAAAATCGNATTACTACTACTGCTGAAGTNATGGAGATGGCNAGAGATATAGGGNGNAAATGGGGNGANCTTCACGAAATTTTTGTTTGGCAAGATGGAATTAGTCTCCAAGGAGATAGGCTATATTATTTCCAAGCAATTCATCAAGAAAGTGATGTAATCCCGGAGAATGTAGATTGTATTCGCGCTCTTATGGGTACTGAAGAAGATTGGAAAGTAAGCGTTGCGAAGACAGATTCCGCGATTTCATCCTATTACGGTCTGTGAATTTTATCGCACATATTCATGCAACCATGAAAAGGGGAGGCACTACATCGATGCTTATGCAAGCGCGGACTTGGAGTTTGTTTCTTGTTTTTCTATTGCTAGTTCCTTTGCTCCCATTATCTCATTCACCTAGTGAAGAAATTGGTCTAGAAAATGAATTTTGGACTTCTGAACAGGCATCAGAACATTGGAATGTAGGTGCATCTCCTATTTTGGAAAAATCTTCTCTAAGATTTACTAGTGGTCTTCTTCATCCAGTTACAGGTTCATTTGATCCAATGCTTGTTACTCCTTCGCTTCCAGGCATCTTACACGATAATCTGGATGTAGTTCGAACAGGGATGTTAATTATTCAGGATGTCGATGCTGATAGAACTGATTTAGAAGAATGGTTAGAAATTCAAGGGTTTCCAATTTTAGACGTGATTCCTGATGATGCTTTACTAATTCGCGTTCCCACCAATCCCCATCAATTAGATGCTGCGATTTCTTCTATTGTTTCAAATGAAGGAATTAGATGGTTTGGCAGTCAACACCCCGGATGGAGATTATCTCCTCTTCTCCCAACAACAGGCATCTTGGATGTGAATATTATCCCCGCTCCCGATCTTCAAGATATTGAACTTAGTCAATTAGAATCTTCAATTTATCTTTCAGGGGCAGAAATTGTACAATGTGATTCTTGGCTTTGTCAAGTTGAAGGAATCCAATCTGATGCTTTGGTAAATTTGGTAACCTCTGGTTCAATTCTTTTTATTGAGCCATCTCCAAAATTAATTTTAGAAAATATCTATGCTCGTTCAGTTTCTAATATTGATGACGTATTGTCGAATCACAATCCTTCGCTTACCGGTCAAGGGCAAGTAGTTGCAGTTTCAGATAGTGGATTAGATCAAGATCACGGGGACTTTAACGGTAGAATCCGCGCAGTATACAATCAGTATGGTCCAGACAATTCTGCTGCAGACATGCACAGTGGCCATGGAACACATGTTTCAGCTACATTACTTGGAGACGGTTCCGGTGATAGCAGTGCAAGGGGTATGGCTCCCAATGCTACTTTTCATTTCTATCAGTTAGAATATGATCAAACAGGAGCATTGGCAAGATATGGTTCATTGTTTGATATGTTTAGGCATTCATGGCAGCAGAATGCACGGATGCAAACTAATTCCTGGGGGTCTGAAAACCTCGGCGGGCAATATAATTCGGATTCAAGATCAGCAGATTCCTTTGCTGATCAATATGGTGATTTCCTGGTACTATTTGCAGCTGGGAATGAAGGGGCATCCGGCTCTGGAACTATCAGCCCTCCTTCCACTGCTAAGAATGTTCTAACTATCGGAGCATCCACTAGTGGGAGGCCAGGAACTGCAGCAGCTGGCCAAGTGCCTACTTTTTCTTCTATAGGCCCAACATCTGATGGGAGAATAAAACCTGATTTGGTTTCCCCTGGGGTTCAGATTTGTTCTGCTAGGGCGCAAGAAGCACAATATCCAATGGGTTCTTCATGTTCATCTGCTAGACATTCTGATGGCACTACTCCTCTTTACCAACAGATGGATGGAACTTCTATGGCTACACCAGTTGCTGCGGGGAATGCACTGTTGGCACGTCAATTTTTGACAGACGAATTCGGGATTTCTTCTCCTCGTTCGGATCTTCTCAAAGCACTTTTAGTGAATGGAGCGAAAGATATTGGTGCCAGAGATATTCCAAATATGGACGAGGGATGGGGTCAAATTGACTTAGAACAAACTCTCTATCCAAAGGACGGAATAGTTCCACTAAATACATTCATGGATTGGAATCAAACTTTGCAGCCAGGGTATTCCTATGTTTACACGTATGATTGGGACTCTTCTCATGGTGTTGATATAACAATTGCTTGGACTGATGCAGCTGGTTCTTCTAGCGCTTCACAATCATCCAAGAGATTAGTCAATGATCTAGATCTTACTGTGATTGCTCCTGATGGTTCAATATACAAAGGAAATGTGTTCTCAAATGGATACAGTTCTACTGGAGGAGTTAATGATGACCTCAATAATGTTGAAAGAGTAAAATTGCCTCCTTCATCAACACTATCTGGTACTTGGGAAATTAGAGTTCAACACGTATCTGGAAGTTCTCAAGACTTTGCAATGGTAGCAACATCAATCGGTTCAGAGAATCTAATTGCAGATCTGGCAGTATTCTCTGGCTCTCTTTGGGTTTCAGCAGATCAACCACTGGAAGGAGATGCAGTTGTAGTTAGAGCCTCTTGGCTAAATCAAGCACCTGGTGCAGCATCTGGATACGACATATTAATCGAAGATATTTCTACCTCTCCTCCTACAATCATTCTTGAAAGTAGTAGAGGATCAATACAAGGAGGATCTGCAGATTCAATAACTACTCAGCATACATTCTCTACTACTGGAGTTCATACTCTTCGGTTAACTTTAGATTCAGCAGCACAAGTCTCTGAATTGAACGATGAGGTCAACGGGACGAATAACAATCAGATAACATATGACGTTAATGTGACTGCAATAGGTGTCCGAATTTTACCTTATTTAGAGGACGGGACTCTACCAAGTTCACCTGAAGAATTGGCTTTAGCGACTCAAAGAACTATTGATCCAAGTCTCACTTCTTCGATATCCTTTGATCTAGATCTAATGAATGAAGGAACAGCATCTATTGATGCTGGACTAATTGTCACTCCTGTTCAAATTATTCGTGATGATGGGATTCTTGATGCGCCAGATGATGAATGGTCTAGAACACTGTCAGAATCTGGGCCTTGGGCTCTACCAGAAGGAGGTGCTTCTGGTTCTACACGGACAATTTCCCTATCGTTGGTAGATGAGGATGCTGATTTCAACGATCCATATGGCGCTATTTTTGCTTTACCAGGAACTTATATTGTGGATTTGACAATGTACGATCGTAATGCTCCATTAGTATCCTATACTTTGAGATTAACAGTTGAAGTTGAGAGGGTTGAGGGCCTAAATACAGTACTCGCAGGAGATCAAGGTATAGCAGGGAAACCTGGAGATACAGTCGGATATACAATCACTGTTCGTAACTCAGGTAATGGTCCAACAATATATACGGTAAGTTGCGAAAATGATCTAAGATGGCCCATTGAATTAGGAAATGGAAATACTTCTTCAATCGAACTAGATCCATTAAGTCGCTTACAATTCATTGGTTTATCTGTTAGAATCGTTATTCCTCAGGCATACATGGGGGAGCCTGCTGCGGGTTCTTCTGCAATTGTAACTTGTAATATTATTTCTACAATTGATTCATCCGTTACATCTACTGAAGTTTCTACAGTTGGAGTTTTGGAGAGCCGTTCATACTCTGTTGATATATTCGAGGAAGACGGTACTCCAATCGGGCCTTCAGGTTCAGCTATTCAGCGTGCTGTGTTAAATGACGAGATTGTGAATACCTCAATTCATATTGAGAATAAGGGGAATACTGCATTCGACGTTGACGTTTCAATGAGTACTGGTTTAGTTTCATGGCCAGTGTGGCTATATGTAGATGGGAATCAGGTTTCATCTCCCTACTCGATTAATTTAGAACCCGGAGTAGTATCTTATCTGCAAGTACAAATGGCAGTTTCTGCTAATGCCGATAATTTTGATGTTAATGTGGTAACAATTCGAACCTCACTTTCAGGTTCAATTCCCACAGTTAATCAAACTAAATTCATTGTTGAACAACGTACTGATTTTATTCTTGAGGGTCCTGAATCAGGTATTATTGATGTTACACCTGGATCAACTTCTACATTCAATGTAACTGTACAGAATACCGGTAATGTCCCTGTAGTACTAAATTGGACATTCCCCTCTTTGCCTGAAGGATGGTCTATTGGTTTTGCATCTGGATTGGCTCCTTACACTTTGTTGATGGGTGAAGAAAGAACAGTAAAAATTGGTCTTTCTGTCCCTCTAGGTCTCACTTCTGGTGTATCTGAAACTGAAGTTGGTTTGTTGGTAATGGGTGGCTTAGCTTCTTCTTCACTTGATATTTCTCAATCGGTTCTGCTTGGTGTTCGTGTCTCATCTTTGGCTGTACCAGTAGTCGAATTTACTGAAAATCGATTTAACGACATTCCTAGGGAGGAATCTACAGACATCATTATGCAATTATCTAATGGTGGAAATTTACCTCTCACAGTCTCTGTGGATTTAGTTGCTCCAGAAGGATGGAATTATGCTTTTCAACAGACATCCGTTTCTGAATTATCTCCTGGAAATACAGTTGAGATTGTATTGACTCTAAATCCATCAAAAGATGTATCTTCAGGCGTTCAAGATTTTGTAGTAATTTGTATGCTAGATGGTATTGAGACTGAAATCGGAGGTTTTGAGGCCACTGCAGCTGCGGTGACATCGGGCGGAGGTGCAATTGGTTTACTTGAATCTGCAGGAGTTCCTGCATGGGCCGCTGGAATCGTAGTAATGCTGTTAATTGTAGGTCTATTTGCTGGCGGATTTATGCTTAGAAATAGAGGTCTATCCTCTTTGTCAGACGATGAAAGATTGATTCCCGCTGGTTCGACTTTGAATCAAGGCGACTACGAAACTCGTTTTGAAGCAGCGATTAATACTGGGAATGAAGAGAATTCTTTGGTAAGTGGCGGAGTTTCACAAGCTGAGATTGATGCTGCGCTAAATAGTGGTCTTGCACCTTTGCCTCCTCCTACTCCTGAAGGATTGCCACCTGGTTTCTCCAGACCTCCTCCTCCTTCTGGTTTGCCTCCTGGGCTTCCTCCCGGATTCCCACCTTCCGAATAGTCCGTTCCACTTATGTTTGGGACCCTGTTCAGAGGGGTATGGATTCGAGTATAGTGCTCTTCGGACCGCCCGGTGCGGGTAAAGGTACTCAAGCAGGACGTATAGTACAAGCAACTGGAAAACCTCAGGTTTCCACGGGTGATATGCTTAGAGCAGCTGTGGATGAAGGAACCGAATTAGGGCGAACCGCAAAGGGATACATGGAAGCAGGTGAATTAGTGCCTGATGAAGTGATTATTGGTTTAATCGAAGAGAGAATAAAATTGCCTGACGCCTCCGGAGGATTACTTTTCGATGGCTTCCCTAGAACTGTTCCTCAGGCCGAAGCACTTCAGAACATAGCTCCGGTTTCAATGGTAATCGCCATACATGTAGATGATGAGTCAATTGTCGAACGAATTTGTGGACGATTTACCTGTGCATCCTGTGGTGAAGTTTACCATGATTTATTTCGTCCATGTAAAGTAGAAGGTGTTTGTGATTCTTGTGGAGGATCAGAATTCAAACGCCGTGCAGATGATTCAGAAGAGACGGTTCGCACTCGTCTTACTGCTTACCATAATCAGACATCACCACTTGAAGCATGGTATGAGAACCAAGGTCTTCTTAGAAGAATAGATGGGAATCATACTATTGACCAAGTTGGTGAAGCAATTTCTAATCTTTTGATTTAATTAGATTCGGTGTGGCAATGAAACGTAGAAGTCGAGATAGAAGAACTAGGCTTAATAGAGCCGATCAAGCAATCTCTCATCTAGAAAATATAATTATTGATTCTTCATTAGATATTGATATTAGAAACTCTGCTGCAGAGGATATTTTTCGAACTTGTATGAGGCATAATAGAACCATTCCAGAATCTGTTAAATCATTGATCTGTAGGGGCTGTAAAGGGATTTTAATCCCTGGTGAAACAGCAAGAGTTCGAATTAGAAATAGAATACGGATTACTACTTGCTTAACTTGTTCACGCGAGAGACGTCTTCCACTTTATCCGGGGGTTTTGAATTGAGAATTCCGGAATGGGTGATTTTATCGGCCAAGGATCCTAATTTAAAATCTACAGTTCGACTAGGTAGAAATGGATTGACCGACTCTATTATACAAGAGATAAAAATACAATTATCTGCCCGTTCTTTGGTGAAAATTCGTTTAAATCGTGGTTTTGCAGTTGATTCTGAACAGAGAAAAGAAATTTTTACCCATTTAGAAGAATCAACAATGAGCACTCTTGTTTTCTCTAGGGGAAATGTGGCTGTTTTGTGGCGTTCATGATGGTTTTGGAGTGTTTTTCCCAATGGATGATTATTTGAATCGCCTAATGGAGCGATGAACCATGGGGGCCCTATCTAGGAACAAGTCATTCTGGCTTCGCTGCACTTTTTTACTATCTTCTTTGGCTGTGTTTGCATTCTTTCCTGTCGTGCAGGCTGGAGGCGGGGGCGGTTTAGCAGGAAGGCATTGGTATGTTGAGCANATNTCTTCNATGCCTGAGTGGGCATTNCCNGCTTCATTTTTGATTCTTNTAGGTGTNTATGGTCTTATCATNTTCGAATTAATTGATCGNGCNTTNGCTGCTGTAGTTGGAGGNNTAGTAGCNGTATTTACCTTGCATATTATTGCTGCTGGAGATCCNAATACTACNGGACCTGATTTACTNGACNTAGTAGTTTGGATTGATATGGAGACNGTCGGCCTTCTGATGGGCATGATGATTATNGTNGGAGTATTATCTGANACAGGAATCTTCCAGTGGGCAGCNGTAGANGCTTATGCTAGGAGNGGGGGGTCAATCTGGAGACTTATGGTAATACTTGCAGTTGTTACTGCTGTATTTTCCGCTTTCCTAGATAACGTTACTACAATGTTGTTAATTGCTCCNGTAACAATTCAACTAGCTAAGGTTTTGAATCTCAATCCAATTCCTTTGTTAGTCGGAGAGGTAATGTTCTCGAATATCGGCGGTACAGCAACACAAATTGGAGATCCTCCAAATATTATCATTGGTGCCCAACTTTCGAGATCAAGTCTCGCNGGAACTCCTCTTGCTGAGCATTCTATTGCCTTCATCGATTTNGTAATTAANCTCGCACCTGCAGTCTTCTTAGTGTTCCTGCCCTCTCTGTGGTTATTGCATCGCCTAGAGGGAGAAGGTCTAGATTTACATCGNGAACGTGATATTGAATCATTAAGAGAAACATATGGAGTCAAAGATAAATCGTTGCTAATTAAATCTGGAATTATATTGTCCATTGTTCTTATCGCATTTTTCGCTCATAGTGCTTTCGATCATCCACTATCGAATGTTGCAGTTATNTCACTTATTGGTGCATTTGTGATGTTACTAGTGTGCACTCCNCACGAGATTGAACATTATCTAGATGAAGTTGAATGGACTACTTTGTTATTCTTTGCTGGACTCTTTATCCTAATTGGTGGATTGAGTGCGATGGGTCTTATTGATGCATTAGCGGAATGGACGAGTACTATGATTGCCCGAGCACCTGAAGATCATCGTTTGTTTGTTGCATTGATGCTTTTACTATGGGTTTCTGCTATTGCATCAGCATTTATTGATAACATTCCATTTACTGCGACTATGGTTCCAGTAATGCTTGAAATTGCTCAAGATGTGGATTTAGATCTTCCATTGGGTCCTCTAGCATGGTCACTCGCNTTAGGCGCATGTCTGGGAGGTAATGGGACGTTGATTGGTGCATCAGCAAACGTTGCAACAGCCGGAATAGCTAGCGGAGCAGGCCATAATATCACATTCATGCGCTTCTTCAAGACTGGTTTCCCTATCATGATAGTCAGTGTTATTCTAGCATCNGTTTACTTGTACATTATGTTCGTAATGTGGGAAGTACATGTTACTCCTTCAGCAATCCCATATGCAGTGATTGCAGTAGGAGTTCTTGGAATGGTGATGATTGGGCGCATATGGGGTCCAGCAGATATCACTATTGTCGAAGAAGAATGAACTTCTGTCCGTCAGCATCAAATCATGTCGAGTTTACCGGATAGCATGCAAGAGTGTCAGGTGTGCGGTCTTCTCTTTGGTGGAGGTGACCGTTGTCCTGAGTGTAAGAGCGTATTTGGGTCTACTGTAGAGATAGAACAAGATGACACACTGCCTACAGGTCCATTGCCTGGCACAGCATCTCTTTCGGAGATCCTTCCTGAAGTNGAGGGATTGAGTGGGCCATCTTCTTCAGAAATTGATTCAGGTCCTAATCTTCCATTTACTTTAGGTGGAGCTCGAGCGTCCCCTAAAGTACAACTTTTGTTTGGAGCAGGAACTCGTTCAGATCTTAGCATGGACTCCATCGAAGATGAACCTATAATGATTGAAGAATCGATTCAAAATGCAGTAGAAACTATCCGTNCTGCTCCTGAAAATGATATCGTTAAACTAACTCCTGAAATAACTCCTGAATTTGAAAATAAAACCCAAGTTCAAGAGATAGTTGAAGAAAAACCCGAAGAAGAAATATTACTTACATCTCGTGTAATTCCTTCAACTCAACCGATAGTATCAGTAGAATCCGAGGATGTTGTTTATCACGATTTTTCAGATGAATCTAATTTTAGCGAGGTTGAGGTAGATTTCGATAATCTAGTCGATCCAGCTGAGTCAGTCTCTGCATTTGATCCAATTGATGGCGAGGCTCNTTTGATTCAAATGCCGGCTCGAGCAATTCCTCTAATTGCTCCGTTCCAAGAGGGTGAAGAAGAATCAATGATTTCAGGATTTAACTTAATGCAAAATGGAAATTGGGGTGATGCGGCTAGTGTTTTTATGGGGTTGTGTGAAACACGACCAGGAGATGCTCCTGCGATTAACAATCACGGATTATGCTTGTTACAATCTGCCTTAGCAGAATTCGGAGAAAACCCCGATGAAAACCCAGCTGAATTGCCCTATTTCCATGCAGCGATTCTGACACTACGTCAAGCAGCAATGGCAGATAGGAGTTCGGCTATAATTTTAGTAAATCTTGCTACAGCGTTAGCTGCTGCAAATCGTCATGAAACAGCGCTTCCAATTTTTGAAGCCGCTTCTGCATTGGAATCAAATCCAGATCCAAACAGAATGAATAATCATGCAGTTACGTTGCATGCCATTGGGCGCGATGTCGATGCTACAAATATGTTAGAAAACGCTCAATCGCACAGCCCAGAAGATACGATTATANCTGAAAATTCGAGAATTTTGACAATCTCTTTTTGACTAATTTTGAACCGTTCATCTCGCTGTGCGTCTCCGTTGCGTTGATATACGGGTTGTTTGTCGCGAGGATGCTTAGTGCACCCCAGCATGCGCTCATGATGGGGGAAGCGGTAGAGGCCGAGCCGCCCTGCGGGGAGACGGTTTGGCTAAAGACACCGAAGATCGACATATCCTGAACACCAGAGGAAATAATATCACACAGGTGAAGCGGATGAAGGAAATCCGCGATGCTACAGAACCTGTCTGGGGAATTGCTCGGCTTGAGAGCTGATGAAGGTCGTGACAAGCTGCGATAAGCTGCGGGGAGAGGCATGAATCTCTTGGATCCGCAGATTGCCGAATAGGACCTCCTGTCGCTTTGCGACATTCCCATTAGGGAAAGGGAACCGCCCGAATTGAAGCATCTTAGTAGGGCGAGGAAAAGAAATCAATCGAGATTCCGTTAGTAGTGGCGAATGAACACGGAATAGGACAAACCGAATCCCCCTTGGAAACTTGGGGGAGATGTGGGGTTTGGGCCGTCTTTGTCTAAATTCANGAAGCAGAAGTCGCCTGGAATGGCGCACCATAGAGGGTGAAAGTCCCGTATGCGTAGTGAACATGACCATGTGACGTGCCCAGAGTACCGTGCGTCGGATATCGCGCGGGAATATGGGAGGCAGATACTTCCAATCCTAAATACGACTCAAGACCGATAGTGGACCAAGTAGCGTGAGCGAACGCTGAAAAGTATCCTTTACGGGATGTTAAAAGACCATGAAACCAGATAGGAACAGACTGATATGGCGTGAAAGCGATGAAATGAGCAGCGTCATATCGTGCGTTTCGAATAATGCCCCTGGGAGTCTTGATCACTGGCGAGGTTAAGCAGTTAAACTGCGAAGCCGGAGGGAAACCGACATGTCCGCAGCCTTCGGGCGAGGGACGAAGTGTGCTCGCTTGGAGTCAGTGGTGGAGGACCTGAAGCCCGTCGATCTATTCCTGGCCAGATTGAAGCCCGGTGAAAGCTGGGTGGAGGATCGAACCGTTGCTGATGTGCAAATCGCTCGGAGGAGCTGGGTATAGGGGTGAAAGTCCAATCGAGATGGGCAATAGCAGGTTCCGCGCGAGACTACTCGTAGGTAGATCTCTGTAGAGATGGATTGTGTTGTAGAGCACTGATTGGGTATTTAGGGGGAGCGATCCCTCGGTACGCTGTCAAACTCCGAAGATGCAATCGTCGTAGAAACAGGGAGTGAGCCACGGTGGGTAAGCTACCGTGACGAAAGGTGAAGAAACCAGCATGATGTTAAGGTCCCAAAGTGTCAACTAAGTGTTAATCAGAAACCGTGTCCGTGGTCGAAGACAACCAGAAGGTGGGCTTAGAAGCAGCCATCCTTGAAAGAGTTCGTAACAGATCACTGGTCAAGCTTGCGGGCCGGGAAAAGGGACGGGGCTAAAGTTGGCCACCGATACATCATCCCTCCGAAAGGAGATGGGGTAGCGCGGCGACGTGCTCGGATAGAAGCGAGGCTGTGAGGTCTCGTGGACCGTGTACGTATGAGAATCCAGGGAAGAGTAGCAGCATAGTGCGGTGAGAATCCGCACCACCGGAGGGGCTAGGGTTCCTCGGCAATGATCATCAGCCGAGGGTTAGCCGGTCCTAAGGACATCCTTAACCGAGATGTTCGAACAGGGAATTGCGTTTATATTCGTAAGCCTTCATACAATAATGGTGACGGCTTGGGCTAGTTTGTGCGCGCGTGTCAGCGCGTCGAAGCGTCCATAACCAATCGGAGAATCGTCATGATGAGAAGATTGGGAAGGCGTGAGCTAAAGACAGATAATGCCTAGGTCCCGTGAAAAACCGTATGAATGACCGTACCGAGAACTGACACAGGTGCCCCTGGGTGAGTAGCCTAAGGTGTGACGGAATAAGTACCGCGAAGGAACTCGGCAAAATTGCTCCGTAACTTCGGGAGAAGGAGTGCCAGCTCTGAAGAGAGCTGGTCGCAGTGACCAGGGGACTCCGACTGTTTAATAAAAACATAGGCGACTGC
>PAOK01000027.1 GCA_002708015.1 Methanobacteriota archaeon | reverse complement strand
CATTCAGGCAAAATTTCTCCTGTATTTTCATCTTCTATTCGTGATAATAATTGCCTTGCTAGTCTAAATGAGGAAGGCATAACGCCACTTCCGTGACCTGAATGAACTCCTACTGATGACACTTTGACAGAGAGAGTACCTGCAACTATTCCCCTAAGACTTTGTGTAACCCAGAGTCGATCATAATCCATTCCNCCAGTATCTAAAACAATGACTAAATCTGGAATGCNTAACTGAGGTTTGAGCTCGTCCAAGTATAATTCTAGATCNGGAGAACCGCTTTCTTCNCCTGTTTCGATAAGAAATCGACAANTAGGGTGAGAAAGCCCTTGTTCTTGCAGCCCTAAAACAGATAAGACACCTGCATATCCTCCNTANCCATCATCTACACTTCCTCTGCCATAAAGCCAACTATCTTCTANTACAGGTTTCCATGGTCCTTTACCTTCAGACCAACCTGTAGCTTCAGGTTGCTTATCTAGATGNGANTAAAATAAAATCTCACCTTCCGCNTCTCCATCAATTGTAACTAGNAGNACTGGNGACCTNCCGCTNAATCTNTGAACTGAAACNCTNNTTCTTTCCAANGGTAAACTTTTNACCCATGANATAAANGTCTCAATTGCNGCATCCAAATATCCATTTTCCTCCCAATCTGAATCAAATGAAGGCGATAAGGCAGGAATCTCTATGAACTCACAAAGGCTTGGCAATGCTGACTCATCCCATTTTTTATCGATGAAATCTGAAAGTCTTGAAAAGTCTAAAGATTTCATAAATCAATGCCTTTCTTTTCTNTTGTAAGCAATTATTAAAACTGATAACAAAGCCAAAGCGAAATTGAAACCTGGGATATTTCCATCCTCTGTAACTTCTTTAAGAATTTGAGAAGATGAACAACCTTCAATATCAACGGACTCTCCTACTGGAGTTCCAGGACATCTATCGCTATCATCATCGATTCCATCGTTATCATCATCCATATCATTTTCATCTAAAATTCCATCGTTATCATCGTCCTCATCAAACTGATCTACAATACCGTCATTATCTGCATCTGGATCTCCCTCTTCCTTCAAAATCTCATTTCTTTCGTCGTCAGTTAACGGATTTGCTTTAACATAGGTTAAAACATCTGTTCCATTTTTATCATCCCAGACCCATTGAGGTATAAGTGCCTCATAATGATTGGTACCGTTCATCTCAAATTCTACTACTATTCCAGTCCAATCGAGATGACATCTATTATCATTCAGAACCTTGTCAAAGCCCCAAACTTCTAAACAATCTTCAGGGCCGGCCTCGTTGGGCTCTCCCTCTGCCCAGAAATCATTACTGAAATTTTCACCTGTTACCCATTCCCAACCACCCTCAGGTTCCTGGTAATTTGGATTATCCATATTGTGAAATCCTCCAAGCCAATAGGATTGACCATCTAGCAATGAGAAAATCAACTCGGCCTCTTCCTTACTGGTTATAGTAGCAAGGTGGCCATTGACTCCTTCATACGTTAATGTTTCGGCATATTCTACTGCTTCATGCCAATCATATGCAGCATAATTTGGAAATCCTTGCCCAAAAGTTGCCTCCAATTTACCAACTGTACCATTTTCAGCTGAAAATCCGATCCAATCATAGGGTGGTTTGTAATAATTATCAGTTTCATGTGGCCAAACATTTGTACTTTCTGACTCAATATTTGTAAAAACCTCGCCATAGCCTAATCCAAAGTGAAAGTTAGTTTCCTTGCCCTTGAAATCTTCATCGGGCCATTCGAATGTCAAAGAATGATTACCAGGAGTGTGAGAACTATTTGGAAAAGAAACGTGCATCCATTGCCCAATCCATAATCTGTCATCAGAGTTATCAGAAAAACTGCCTATTAGGCTTGAAGTAGGTCCTACACTCTCAAACTCCCAGTCATCCCACACTGCATTAATGCCATTGATTGCAAGGATAGGACCATCTGAAACTACTTCCTCAGGCTGATTGTAATGATCGTTTAACATTTCATGATGGATCGCATCTATTTTCTCGACCGTTGAATCGCTACTTCCAATTGATTCATTTACATTCACGATGCGTTGAGACATTAAACCTCTAGGAACTCCATCTATCATAGATTCAATTAGGAAATTGTCACGAACCCAGCTTACCATTTCCAAAGTGATTAAATTGTTGAAAGTGGCATTTTCATTGATCAATACTTTAGCTTTACCATCATATGAAGACGTTAAATTAGAAATAGTTGCTATAGCATCATCTGCATCTACTGTNCCATTTGCTACATCGTCCAGTATAATGCTAACATCTTTCCTATATTGCTCATCTAAAACAAATAACTGATAATTCTTTACCAACAATTTTCTAAAAGTTTCCGATTCTTCATTGGAATATTCTCTTCGCATGTACACATGGCCTGAAAATTCTTCGGTATCATTTTCGTCATAATTTTTAAGGTCTAATTCGTGCAAATTAAAGTCATATTGCAAAAATGGTTGATATTCATAAAAATCTTCATCATATTCTGCGCTGTAATTTGGAGTGAAAAAAAGTACTCCAGAAACAAGTGACGCGACTAAAAACAAAGCTAAAAATGCTCTCGACATAATTATGTGTTAGTCTTACGGTATTTATAGAGTATTGCTAAACAAACTATAATAAGCGGAGTCGACCGTAAAATTCTATGGTACCTTGGTATCGCTCATATCTTATTCCATTCGGACTTGCTATCATAGCTTTTTTGATAATAACAACAGGAGGTTGGATTCGTATTAATGACGCTGGAGAAAGCTGCCCAGATTGGCCTACATGCTTCGGTACCTGGGGTTTTGATGTTTCAGCAGATGAACAGGAAGAATGGTGGAATGAAAATCCTGATGAAATAGACTCTAGGGGTGGGACTCACAGATACACTACTTACCAAATTTTTACTGAGTGGGCGCATAGAGCATTAGTAGGAGTAATAGGCATTCTAGTTGCTTATAGTCATTATACTGCTTGGTCGCTAAGGGATAGTATTGGTAGTAGAGTATACAAAATACATTTTGTATCNAGTATGTTCCTTATTATGCAAGCAGTTTTAGGTTATGTAACTGTAGATCTTGATAATGCACCTTGGACTGTATCTTTACACCTATTTATGGCTCTGATTTTTACTACTTCACTAATTACAGTTGGTTTTGTTTGGTGGCAAAATCAGGTTGGGCTACCAGANTACTTTAAAATTAGTAAAATCAGNACTAAATTTAAAAATTATATTTGGTATCTATGTCTAATTGTACTGGTACAATTAATGATAGGNGCGTATCTTTCAACTAGTTACCATAGAGCTGCTTGTGATATTGGATTTTACAAAGGATGGCCCCTATGCCAAGGTTCGGTATTGCCTNCTCTCGAACAATTTGGTATCATTCTAAATTATGGACATAGATTATCTGCAATTATCGTAGGTTTTTTGCTTTTGTATGTCTTGAAAGAAATAAAAAGGGAAATTAATAATTCAAACGTTGAAAAATTTATTAAAATNGCATGTTTCTTTTACTTTGGAAACATACTTTTAGGCGGTTTTTATGTAATCACTGCTGTTGATGGAGTNTTTCTAGGTTGGCTCTCGCTTCTACATCTACTTGTAGGTGCTTGCGTGTTCCTATCATTAGCAACAACATATTTACTAATTAATTTAAGCGAATTCAAGGAAACAAATGTCTCAAACTAAACCATCACTACTGAAAATCTATTGGATTTTAATGAAACCTAGAGTCGTTTTCTTGCTACAAGTGACTGCATTATGTGGAATTTTTACCTATGACTTCAGTGAGGGATATGATAATGGAAGAAACTACGTAGACAGCATCTGGACGTCCTTAGTCGTTTTAGTTGGAGGGACAATGGCTAGTGGAGGGTCTATGGCTGTAAATATGTGGTATGAAAGAGATATTGATCCCTTGATGGAGAGAACTGAAAATAGACCTATTCAATCGGGTTTTATATCTGCTGAGCACGCATTGCTATTCGGAATAACAATATCCTTTGCAGGAGTTGCACTTGTAACCTTTCTAACTAATGTTAATGCTGGAATTTTGACTGCTGCAAGCGCTTTATTTTACACTGTTATATACACAATGCTCCTCAAACGAAGAACTCCCCAAAATATTGTGATTGGAGGTTTAGCTGGATCTACTCCTCCTGCGATAGGGTGGGCTGCTGCTTCCAATAGTGTATTTGAATTACTACCTTGGCTAATGGTACTAACAATCTTTCTTTGGACCCCCGCACACTTTTGGGCTTTAACACTTTCTAAAAGACGTGATTATGGAGAGGCTGGAGTTCCAATGCTTTCCGTTGTTAGCGGAGAAGACACAACTAGAAAATATATTTTATTATATTGTGTATGTTTAGTGCTAAACTCAGTTTCTATAATCGTTAATGGAAATACAGGATTAATATTTTTAATTTCGGGAATTAGTCTTTCTGTATATTTTGCATACCTTGCTCAAACCTTAACAAAAACCAAATCTGAGGACGATGCTTGGAACTTATTTAAGTTTTCAAACATGTACCTCTTTGCATTCTTCATTTTACTTGTTTTAGATACTGCATACAATGTATAATCGTACTTATCTTTAATAATGCCATTCTATATACAATAATACTTTAATTTAAAAGGCAAAAAATGTCCGTTATCACTGACTTAATTTATTTTGAAAACCCTGCCATATGGGACAACTTTGGAGGCACCAGTTCAGGTATTGGGGGGCTCGTTTGGCAAATGTTTATTTGGTCTGTTATTGTTGGACTTTTAGTAGTTACTTGGCTAGGATACAACTTAATTTTCTTCAGACATAAAGAAGGCGACCCTGAACCAAAAGATGCTTTGAAAGCTGGAGTTTTTCCACACGAAAGAGGAGACGTTAAAATTGAATTAACATGGACAATAGCTCCTCTAATATTAGTCGCTTGGCTTACCTTCCTTTCACTAGCTCCCTTGAATTATATGTGGGACGTTCCAGACAATGAAGATGCCGATGTTACAGTAAATGTCACTGCAGGCTCTTGGTACTGGGGGTTTGAGTACGCTAATGATTATGAAAAACCCGGAGAATTTACAAAGTGTTCTTCTAATATCAATTGTCTAGAGGTCCCAGCGAATAGTGTCATTCGTTTTAATATTACATCTCAGGACGTTTTGCACGCTTTTTACCTCCCTGATATGGGAATCAAACAAGATGCAGTTCCTGGATTGAATACAGCTACTTGGGTTGACACTAGCCTAGTATCGCCCCGTGACGAGCCTTACAGAATTTACTGTACTGAATACTGTGGAAATAGTCACTCTATGATGCTAGCTGAGATCTATGTTACTGAGGTTAACAATGCTTAGAAGTAAAGCACTAGGAATAGGAATATTACTAAGTATTATCTTTGCTGTAACTGCTGTACCAACTGGAGAAACAAACCCAGGTGGAATCGATCCTAGCATAAGCACATTAGTCGAAGCAAACGGATGTAGTTGTCACAATATAGGTGATGGTGACATGAATAATCCTAACTCGGCAGTTATTCTAAATTTAACAATGCCTGATAATTTCACTGCAGGTGAAACTTATACTCTGAAACTTAACATATCTGGTGGACCCAATGATATTGCTCCAATGCTTGAAGGACCGAATATGGGTGGATTCATGCTTAAGGTTTCTACTGGTATTTTAACACCTATTGATGATAATGTACAGAAACCCGGTGAATCTAGCTACTTGACACACACCCAAATAGGAAACACCATGAGAGAGTGGAGCTTCAATTGGACAGCGCCGGACAGTGATTCGGTAGTGGCTAGTTTCATGGTTTATGGAAACTCAGTAAATGGTAACGCTAAAGATCCTTCAGATAATGCAGGAAACTCGGGAGACTATTGGAATTCAGGCACATTCCTACTTGCAGGTAAAAATGCTCAAATTGCAGACGGAAGTGCTCACGGTGAACTTTCAGGACCCAAAAAAGTTGTTTATGGATTTGGTATTGTTTTCATCACTTTAGCTGTAGTAGTAGTTGGATACAGAATGGTCGACCAGGATGAATCATTCGAAGAAGTAATGAAAAGCTACTGGAAATGGATTTATCCTTGGCTAACAACAACGGATCACAAGTATATTGGGACTCTTTACATTGTAACTGGATTTGCTTGGTTCTTCATCGGAGGTATACTTGGACTGTTAATCAGATGGCAATTATTTGAACCTCGTGTTGACGGCGATTTCTTAACTTACCAAGAATATAACTCTACATTTACAATGCATGGAACAACCATGATTTTCATGGCTGCCATGCCTATTATTTTTGGATTTGCTAATTACCTAATTCCTCTGCAAATTGGTGCTAGAGACATGGCATTCCCTAGGATTAATTCATTCGGTTACTGGCTTCTGCCAACAGGAGGTATTGTATTGTATATGGGATACTTCACCGGAGGTGCTGGAGATGTAGGTTGGACTGGATATGCTCCTTATTCTTCTGGTGCTTCAGCCACAAGGCCTGGAACCGATTTCTGGGTTGCTGGTCAGTTAATGCTAGGGGCTTCTTCGACACTGACTGCGGTTAATTTCCTAGTTACAATGCTGAGAATGCGTGCGCCAGGTGTAGATTTAATGAAAATGCCACTTTTCTCATGGTCAATACTTATTACTGTTTTCTTACTGTTATTGTCTATTCCCGTATTTACAGTAGCTTTGATCTTATTGATGGCTGATCGAACTTTTGGAAGTTTATACTTNTCAGGTCCCGATTCNGATCCTATNTTATGGCAACACTTNTTTTGGTATTTNGGACACCCNGAAGTNTACATAGTNATTTTGCCNGCNTTNGGNGTNTTATCNGAAATAATNTCTACNTTTTCAANAAGACCAATNTTNGGNTACACTTCNATGGTNTANGCGATGGCTACAATTGGAGTTATTTCATTTGTTGTATACGGTCACCACATGTTTACTACTGGTGCTGATCCATTGTTCCGTTTCATAGTGATGTTGACGACGATGCTAGTTGCAGTTCCCACGGGGATTAAAATATTCAATTGGCTTGCTACTATGACAGGAGGATCTGTGGTACTCAATACTCCAATGATTTTCTCACTTGGAACTATTATCACTTTCACTATTGGAGGAATTACTGGAATCATTTTAGCTTCAATTCCGCTAGATATTGCCTTCCATGACACCTACTTTGTTGTAGCCCACTTCCACTATGTTTTGATAGGAGGTACTATGTTTTCCTTCATAGCTGGAGTTTACTATTGGTATCCTAAAATGACAGGAAAAATGATGAATGAAAAATTAGGAATTGTACATTTTGCNGTTACTTTCATAACATTTAACGCTGCATTTTACCCCATGCATAATGTAGGAATCTCTGGTATGCCAAGAAGATATGCTACATATGATGCATCGTTAACAGAACTAAATCAGTTCATCAGTATTTTCGCAATGTTGTTCGGTTTAGCACAACTAATTTTTGTCTATAACGTAATTTACTCTTACAGAAATGGTAAAGAAGCTGGAGATAATCCATGGAACGGATGGTCATTAGAGTGGGCCACATCGTCTCCACCTCCAGAAAATAGTTTTATAGAAATTCCAACTTTGTTGGATGCCGAAGAGGAGGCAGAAANAAATGAGTGATGGACATGATGGTCATCATGCACACATAGAAACTCCCGCTCCTTTCTTGTTCAGTGTTGCCACGGCCATAATGTTTATTGGCCTTGTAATGGCCACTGCTGGAGGAGAAGATAAAACTGGAGATACGGGGTATTGGTTTGTTTTTATATTGGGGATTGCAGGAATGTTTACCTCATTTTTTATGTGGGTCCAAGACTATTGGCCTCAAGAAAGTGAAGAAGATGAACATATCGAAGCTCATCATTCCTTCTGGGCGACTATTTCTACTAGAAAGTTCGGTATGTGGATATTTCTACTGACCGAGGTGATGGTTTTCAGTACTTTACTAAGTGCATATTTGAGATATAGAGCATCCATGCCTGATTATTCNCCAGATATAGATTGCGGGCTACAATTCGAAGACTGTTGGGTACCTGCTGCAGATGTTATCAGGAGTCACTTAATTTGGGGAGTCATCAATACATTTGCACTTCTTTTGAGTAGTTTAACCGTTGTTTTAGCACTTTATGCTGCTAAACAAAACAATCCTAAGGCAGCTACAAGGTACCTAATGGTTACTTTTGTATTAGGGGCGATGTTTTTAGTCCTAAAGCTGTGGGAATGGGGTGAAATGAAAAACTACAACTTTTGGGACGAGTCGCATAATGGATGTGACGTACTGGCTGGACAAAGTATAGCTGATCATTGTATTGCTCCAAAATATGCCAATGGGTTCTGGTTAGATACTAGTATAGAAGGAAGTACTTTCTACATTACCACTGGAATGCATGGTGCACACGTATTCATAGGACTAATTGCGCTTGGATATATTATTGCAAAATCAAATAAAGATGCATATAACGAAGACTACCATGAGACAATCGAACTATTCGGTCTATACTGGCATTATGTTGATTTAGTATGGGTATTTGTATTCCCATTTTTCTATTTATATTGAGGTTAAAAGATGAGTAAAGAAGAATATGATAAAAATAAAGAAGCTCTAGAATTGTCTAACGGCAATGAACCATTGGTTAAATTTTCCGAATTAACTGGAATACAGAGCAAACTGACTGAATACATATTCAATTCGTGCCTTAAGGACGCTAATGGAATTAGCGGAAAAATAACTGTAAAAGAATTGAGTGAGTTTGCTGACACTAGTGCACCTTCTGTTAAAAAAAGTATATTGAGATTAAGAGATAAAAATGTATTGTTTAAAGGTGGATACAAGGATGGAAGAGGCGGATGGACTCAGTACGTATTAAACAGAATTATATTTGAAGAAATGAAGTTGGAGCTAGAAACTGTAGACGAAAGTTCAGATGGGGCCNAAAATGCAACCGTAGAAACTGTAGACGACGGTTCAGATGCCATTGAAAAGAGCTCTACAGTCGCTGAAGTACCCGAAATTGCCGTCAAAAGTATAGACAAAGCTCCTGCAAAAGCACCCGAAACTAAAGATAAAGCTAACAAACACCATGACGACCATGATGACCATTCATTCCCTAGTTGGGTTACGTTCGGACACACAGACGATCCTGTCGATGGGTTCATCAAGATATTCGCGTGGTTGGTTTTCTGGACAATTTTAGAAGTTCTAGCGATAGTTCAAGAATTTGACTCTTTTGCAATGAATATGCTTATTTTGTTCGGTATAGCGCTTATCAAATGCTGGTACATTTGCTCATTCTTTATGCACATGACGTGGGATCCTCCATTAGTTTATCAAACTGCATCTGTACCTTTATTTTTCTTGGCTGTCTTATTCTTGGCGGTAGGACTAACTACTCCTGGTGCCGTCGATGATTTAGCTACAATTTGTGGCTTCTAGAACTGAGTATAGACAAATAATCCNAACATAGTCAGAATATAGTAAGGAACCAACACTGCAGCNCCNTCATAATCCTTCGAGATTCTCTGACCTAGCATTAGAATTGCTAAAGACCCTGCTGCTAAAATTAANCCCATTATCGCATATGAATAATCGTCGTAAAATAAGGCCATAAGCGAACCAAATATAGACAAAAGGCCAGATAATATTTCAAATATTGTAACTTGGATTAAACCAAATGTAGAAAAATTAGCTAGTGGTGTGTTAGCAAACTTACCTGTAATGAAATCTAATTCACCTTCCCAATTAAATATTTTATCAAAACCAGATTGTGTCATCACAATTCCAAGAAAAACCGATATACTCGCGCCAATTATGCTAACGTAGCTAAAATCAATGTCAAGAAATACTAAACTGTCGTCACCGAATCCTAGTAGTGTCATACAACTTAATCTGAACTAGGGTATTTGGGTTTAACTTATATCACAACATAAGAAGTTGAATGTCATGGTAAATTGAGGCATAAGTCCATTCGAGTCCTCTCCAAACTACTCTAACATTACCTTCTTTATCTATAATGTATAGCTTATTAGAATGGCTGACGCCATAATTAGCTACTTCTTCAACTGTTTCACTTTCAAGCTCATATCCTAGTAACTCTGAGATGATTGACAACATATCTGTGTCAGACACATGGTCTTGATTCCAATGTCCAAAATAATCTATAACTTCAACAAGTTGTTCAGAGACATTAATTAGAGATGAACGATTGTCAATTCTGTGAACTAAATCATCGTAAGATTCTCTGCCTACAAATGTATCAACTACTTGTGGAAGGCCAGATGACAAATTTCCTTCTAATAAGACCCAACTAGGATATCTGCTCTCGAGTCCAAACTTAGTCATCATTGTCCCTTTCTCATCTAGGACGTAAGGCCAAGAGACGTTGTGCCCAGATGCGAAGTCTTCAATCGTAGAAATATCATCTACATTGCTACCTAGCGAATATCCACCGATTGAGATTATATCAACTTGATCTGAATAATTTGCATGAAATTCTTTGAGATCTGGAATTTGTGCATTACAAACTGAGCAATCTGTATGGAAAAATTCAATTAATGTTAGGTTGTTATTGTAGTAATCTCTAGATTTATATGTTGTATTATCTACACCAGGTAATGTCCAACTTGAAGGAAATGTTTGAGATACATATGTCTCTATAGTTTGAAGAGCAAAATTTTCGCTTATAATTCCTCCTGCTTCGTTGAATTCTTCTAATGCTAAAATAATATCATACTCTATGCTTCCTTGCTCAAATGAAACATTTAAATTACTGTAATTAGGATCTGCAATACATACATCCTTACCGAAATAGGCATCATTTGAATCTTGCATAAACCCCGGATTACAATGACAACCATCGTATCCTTCCATATAATGCCCATTGCCTGAACAAGCCTCTTCGTCGATATCGACGTAAACTCTGTAATCTGCCCAAATAGAAACCATGTCTCCAAATGAGTCATTAGAAACGGATGTTAGAAATCTCCAGTCTGCATTATTATTAGCTGCAAAAGAGGCTAANCTTTCAGGCGTATCTCGCTTAGGATCTACAGTTATTGTAATAAATTCTACAGACTCACCATAATCATCACCCAATTCTTCCGATAATTTTCTTAGTTGATAAGTTAATGCTGGGCATATATCAGGACAATAAGTATAAACAAACGAAACTACCACTATTTTATCCTCGTACAGTGTCAAATTAACAGTATCTCCGTTTTGATCGACCAATGAAAAATCTGGTGCTTCACCTGATGGGCATATTTCCTCAGAAACGTCTTCGCAATCTTCACCCCAAAATTTACCTGAATCTCTAGAATTCGTAAGTGCATCTAAACAACCAGTTGATGTTAAGAACACAAAAACAATAAAAATTGTCGGAACTCTTCGATTCATATTTCCACTCCACATTAAAGTTATATAAAATTTTCACTCAAGATATTTTTCAATTTCAGCAGCTAATCTACTTTCTGATAAAATGCCTGAATGGCTGTAAACGATTTCTCCATTTTTGATAAAAGCTAAGGAAGGATACGATGAAAAACCATAATCTCTCATCAAATCTCCAGAGGGGTCATACAAATGAGGGAATTGCATATTATATTCTATTTTGAAATTTGCGATACTTGAAGCTGAATCTTGCCCACTCCCTAACTTGTAGCCACCGATTGCAAACATATCTACTTGTGATGAGTAATTTGCATGGACATCGTTCAATATTGGTGCTTGTGTTTGACAAGCCCCGCATTTAGAGTTAAAAAATTCGACAATTGTCAGACGATTGTTGTAATAATCTTCAGAAGAGTAAATTTCACCTGACTGAGGATCTTCAAGCTCCCATTCTTCTGCTCGGGGATCGCCCAACTCGTAGAAAAAAGCAAAGTATACTCCTAATCCCACTACTAAAATAACTGCCAAAGGAAGACCATAGGTCCACAATGCGTCATTTGCAGAGGCCCTTCTGGCTTGCATTTTATCTTTAAAATCTTTGGATGATTTTTTTTCTAATTTACGCTTCCTCTTCGATGCCATTTTTGTTAATTAACTCCTTTATATCGCTGCCATATTCAGTTATGCAGAAAAAAGTTGCTGCGATTGTTAAAACGAAAGCAACTACGCAAAAAGGACACCATTCATGAATTATGAATGCCTCTGCATAAGTTAAATATGAACCGAAAATAACTCCAATAACGCCAGTAATTGGTAGAAGAATTTTATTGTAGTAAGTGCGTTCTAAGTCCATATTCAAATACCTATCTAAAGACAATCCAATTAGCATCAAAAATCCAACCACTCCCAGCCAAGCGACTGGAATACCGAATAATTTTGCCTGTTCACTTACCAGGACTACTCCACAATCTAGGCCTGGAAGATTTTCTGTTGGACAGCCTGCCCCTTTAGATATTAAATGATGTAAATAAGACAAATATAGCGCATCAATGAGGCCAAGGAAAGAAATAAACATTATAAATTTCAGTGATCTGTCTTCAGATTCCATGCTCATTAGTAAAATATTATCCTCACATATAAATAACTAACATTAGGTAAACTTGAATTCAAGGAAGTTAAACAAAGACATTTATTAGAGGCTTCATGTGGTCATTAGTGATATATTATGCATGGACCATCTGAAGGAGTAAGTGAAGAAACAGATGAAGCGAATTCTGCCGTAAAAATAGTTGGTGGAAACGTTTTCGTAGAACTAGACCCAGATCATCCTGGATTCAAGGATGAAGGCTATCGATCAAGAAGAAATGAGATTGCTAAGATTGCCCTTGAATGGAACGAAATGTCCATGGATGAAAGAAGATCAAAAAAGATCCCACATGCTCCATATTCTGAAGATGAAGATGCTGTTTGGGCTGCAATTATGGAGAGAATTACTCCAGTTCATGAAAAATACGCATGTAAACAGTATCTTGAAAATGCAAGAAAATTAGGATTGCCTAACGATAGAATACCACAATTACAGGAAGTCAGTGAGACACTAGAAGAGATGACTGGATTCAGACAAGAGCCCGTCGGAGGTTTAGTTCATCCCAAAACATTTCACACTGCTCTAGCAAACAGAGTTTTCCTTTCAACACAATACATTAGACATTCATCAAGACCATTTTACACGCCTGAACCTGATGTTGTACACGAACTTGTTGGACACACGGCAATGCTAGGTGTACCCGAGTGGGCTGAACTCAATGTTCTCTTTGGAAAAGCAGATATGAGAACTGAAAATGAAGCTGCAATTAATCGCCTTGGATCTGTTTATTGGTATGTTCTTGAATTTGGAACTTGTCGTGAGGAAGGGAATGTGAAATCTGTAGGACCTGGATTATTATCCTCCTTTGGAGAAATGGAGCACGCATGTGCGTCTGGTGAGGTTGAATATAGAAAACCTAATTTTGAAGAAATGGAAACTCTTGCATATGATGTTACGAAGTATCAACCAATACTGTATGTCTGGGATTCATT
>PAOK01000057.1 GCA_002708015.1 Methanobacteriota archaeon | reverse complement strand
TGGAGGTCCTTGTGGGGGTCCAGCCATTGGAGGTCCTTGTGAGGGGACAGTGATTGGATGATTTGCTGGTTCATTCGTCATTGGAGATGTTGTGACATCTATTTTTTCCGTTGTAGATATAGTTCTATTTTCTGTAGGTGGCGGAGATGAATTCAATCCATGTGCAAAAGCTGCTGCCAATGGGTCAGTTTCTTCGTTGATGTTAACATCATTAAACAATGATTCTTCCATTCCAAATCCTGCAAGAGCATCTTCAAAAACATCAGAAAGTACATCTTCAGATACTTCAGCAACAACTGGAATTTCTTCCAAGTCCATTTCCATTCTATAATCTCCTGGAAATGGGCCTAATTCCCCCTGTTTTCCTAAATGTTCAGCAGCAAGAATCCAAGCACCAGGCTTTTTTGGAAGAAAATGGAAAGCCTCATCTTGACTATTTCCATCAATTTGAGAGCCTAAAGCTTTGAAAATTTGGACCTGCGCTCCAGATGTTTTAATATTTAGAATTGGAGATTTTAATCTATTTTTCGTAGAATTTTGAACTAAGGTTCGTACAAGAATAGCATCTCGATCGTCTTCATCGATGTCGTCACAAACTACCATTAGATGGATTACGAGGTCTCCCAACCTGAGCATAGTTGGGATCGCCATATTGCAAGCACGTCCTAATCGCTACTTGAATCCGTATGTTGTCACTATTTTATCGGACCCCGATGAGCAACTGGAAGAGAATTTGCAATTGCTACAATACTCCCTGCTGATAGATCTATTTCTGATTGATGAGTATGTCTCTTGTGTATTCGAAACAAATCTCTAGAAATAAACCATAAATTTAGAATTGGAATAAGGTATAATAATTTCCGGAATGAACGCACGTCCCAGTTATTGGAATTCATTGGGTCACCATTTTCTTGAACTATGGCCAGCCCCATTATTCGTTGACCAAGAGATCTTGAGAAACGCAATCCTGAATATTTCCAATACAAAAAATGAGAGAGAAGAATAGCAATAGTCCATGCTAATGAATGATGAAAATCTGGGGACATCCATGTTGTTAGATCCCACGCTAACATTACTCTAAACTGTCCATCAAAACGTCCCCCTAATATTGAAAGAATACTCATTACAAATATGACATCTAGAATAAATCCAGCAGCCCTTTTGTAAATCGGAGCTAATATTGTACCATCAGGAATTTTCCAATGATCATGCTCAACTGAAACAATGTGTTTTGCTAAATTGGTCACTTGACCATGAGTCGAAATTGGCCCCTCCATTCTCATCCCCTTTACATCTGCAGCAAGTGCCAAGCAATGAGGTTTTTTTCTTCTGCCCATGTTAGCCAAAAATCCCAATCTCTTTGATTTCGTAATGTTTTTTGATCTCCAATGACGACCAGTCCCCTCTTTGCTCTTGTCAATGCGACATTCAATCTTCGTGAATCGTCTAAAAATCCTACATTTCCTTCTGGATTTGAACGTACTGCCGAGAGAATAATTACTTCCTTTTCTCGACCTTGGTAACCATCAACTGATCGGACCTCTATTCCTTCCCATTTCCCTCCATTTTCCATTCCTCCAGATGATTCCATTAAGTCACGAATCGCTCTTACTTGTCCGTTGTAAGGAGTAATAATTCCAATTTCATGAGGAGAAATATCTTCTCCTTGTAATATTGATTCTACCATCTTCAAAACCCATCCAGCTTCAGTAGGGTTTGCCTTTGAATGACCATCCTGAGAAACAATTTCACCGCCTTCAACAGGAACAAAGGCTACTGGATTTTCAAAATCAGGCCAAATTAGTCCAATCGGTGTAGGTCTTTTATCTTCGGAAATAGCATTCTTAAGAAGTCCTTCATATGACTGTATTGAAGGAAATTCAGCAATACATGGGTGCATTCTATATTGTTCTAATAACATAGTAGAGTTTACACCTAATTGAGTCAATCTTTCAAAAAGTGAGATATTCAATCCCATTTTTTCTGCACGAGATGAGATAACAGTAGGAGGTAGTTGTTTATGATCTCCAACTAGAACTAGCTGCTTACATCCTCTAACTATTGGCACTAATGTAGCAGGTTCTGTGGCCTGTGTAGCCTCATCTATGAGAACTCTTGGGAATCTTCTTCCATCAAGTAGTAGATGCCCTGAACCAATACATGTTGCACAAATTACAGCCGCATTGTCTAAAATATCATCTTTCATTTGTTGTTCAATTCTTCTTGCATCTTTCCATCCCTTCTTCAAATCTCGATGAGCTAAGCCCTTGTCTTTACCTTTCATTCCTGGAATCCGTCTTGACAAATCTTCGTTTAAGTCAAGTATAACATCTAGATCTTTTCTGAGACGATGAACCTCCATTTTAGCATCAATTGTTGCTTCACGTAATGATTCTCTGACTTTTACTGGTTGCCCTAATCTAACTGCATTTATTCTTAGATTTAGTAGACCTTCCAACAGGTTGTCTACTGCTACATTTGATTCTGCTACGGCTAAAATTGGAGTATTACTATTCTTTGCCCATTCTTCTAATATCCTAACTGCTGTATATGTCTTCCCAGTTCCTGGAGGCCCCTGTATTAGTGATAGACGTTGATCCATTGCTTTAGAAACAGCTTGATTTTGCACTTCATTTAATTGAGTTGAATTATTGAATTCGTTTGATATGATCCCCTTTATTCTGTGTGGGGTTTTTCCAGCATCTTCAATATCTCTTACTTGTCCCAATAATAAAGATGAAAGATCAGTTGAATTTTCATCAGATAAAAATGAGTTTAATGCATCTCTCATTCTATCATGTGCAATACGATTTGCCCCCCTATCTAATCTCCAATGCCCTTGTCGATGTCCTTTTGGAAGATCATTCATTGCTAATCGAATTGAGGTTCTAGAACGACTAGCGACTACTGCTTCTATTGCCTCTTTTCCTAGTGGGTCAGATCTACTTAGTAATACAATATCTCCATGTTTGAATCTGTGAGATGGTAATGGGCCACCTCCATCAATAGTTAGACGTAGTAATCGTTGTCCGTACATCCATCCAGCAGATCTTGCTTTGAGTTGAAAAAGACTTACTCCATGCGCTAATAATCGTTTTTTATTCCAAGTTTTAAGTCGAGTTTCTACTTGTGACATCTCATCTTCTAATTCAACTTGGATCGCATCAATGAATTTGGAATGGTAATCTTGACTTTTACGTACATTTGTTCTAATTTCATCATCTGTTGAAGAAGTATTGATCCGACGGATACGACTATTCTCGCCCGTCATGTTATGTGCTAATGACTTGTACTTATGACCCTCCCGAAAATCAATCTGTTTTCCAGATGATTTTTTTCTCAACATAGACAGGGAGAACTTATGCTCGTTACATTACACGACAAGGTTACTGGGGTGCATCAGGTGTTCCGAAGAAAGAAGACTGATGATGAGACTCTTCACTGTCCATTATGTAGTCTTGAGAACCCTATTAATGCAGATTCATGTACTCGATGTTATTACGATTTTACAGTTAGCTCTCATCAACAATCAAGAAAATCTGATGAACAAGTAGTCGGTGGTCTCCTAGATGAATTAACTTCTGGAATTGAAGAAGGTGAAGAAGAAGAAAATGATGTTGATTGGACAAATCATTCATTTGATATGTCTGATTTTTCAGTAGATGTTGCAGAATATGATGATTCAGATGATGTTGTAGTTTCACATTCAGTAGGGTTTGCAAGACAATTGGTATCTGAAGATGAAATAGGTAGTGACGTTGAAGAAACTGATTTTGTTCTTTCTCCGGAGGATGCGCCAACTTCTGTTGAGAAATTCATCGTTCCCGAAGAAGATCAATCAGAGATTTCTATCCCAGAGCCTACAATGGTTAAGTTAGTTGATCCAACATCTAATTCAGCAAATGAAATGGATGCTGATTTAATGAATGAAGATTGGAAAGTTACTGATTCAGCACCAGTTCTGAATTCAGAAGATAAAGATGTTAATTCTGCTCCAATAACTCCTGTTGTTCAGGTATCTAATGTTCAGGAGAATCCTTCAACTTCCACATTGCCCCCAATGCCAACAATGCCCCAAAATCAACAACCTACGATTAATGCTGAAACGGCTCCCCCTGCTAATTTACCTCCAACCCCAGTTTCTGCACCATCCTCAGCAGCTTTTCAAAATGAGAATACTGTTTCTGAGACAGCACCAAAAATGCCAGTAATGCCATCAATGCCTGTTGAACAAACATCTCAACCTGAACAAACTCCTCATGAAGAAAATAAAACGATTTGGCCTTGGGCTCAAAGTGACCCTTGGGATGATAGAATTCTTGCTTCTAAAATCAAAGAAGCAATGGAAGCAGCAAAATCAGACAGAAAAGATGATGCATCAAGAATTCTTGATGAAATAGGCCCCCACCTTTCGGATAAATATCGATTAATGTTGTATGTTGGTGCTTTATTGAAAAATCTAGGAAGAACCAATGAGTTAGCTTCTATGTTGAATGCTGCTAAGACTTCTAAGTCAGAAGATCAACATGTTCAAGCCGCATTGAAGCAGTTGGGTTGAATCGAAGTGTCCCCATCAGAATTTGTGGATTGGACCTGTTCAGAGCATCATTTAGATGATGGAATCAAGTTGATTCCATTATCAACGCTTCATACTCATGGTTTGATTAATGCATTTACCAATGATCCTAATTCTGTTAGAATAGCTATGCCTTGGTTGAACTCTACATTATCAATAGAATTCCAGATACGATCATTCATTGTTGATGTTACATCAGGTCCTAATTCTATTCATTACCATCATTGGGTATTAGTTAATCAAAATAGTGAAGAAATTGTCGGATTAATTGGATTTGATGTAGTTAGATTTCGTACCATTGAAAGAAAATCATTGAGTAGGGGAGTTCATTGGAATCTTGGTTATTGGATTGCACCTAATTTTCGTCGTCGTGGCTTAGCATCCAAATCAATTGACATAATGATTAACATTGCATCAAAGTCCAACGTAGATGTTGTCCAACTCTCTGCTGCTCCTGAAAATTTAGGTGGTTTGATCACTATTCGTTCTGCAGTTGAAAGACATGAAGGGATTATTTCTGATTTTGGAGTAGAGATGATTGAAGAAAATGAAGGCAACGAAGTTCCATATGAGGCATATTGGATACTCACCGGTGAATGAAATGACATCGAGATATTGGTTTTCAGTAGATTCCGATGACTTACACCATCATCCATCAATTTCTGGTCATCCTACTAGATCAAAGGTATCTCCATGGTGCTTAGATTTAGATTCTAGGCCCATGAGTAATACGTTGAATCATTCATTCAAGTCATTAGAAAAATGGTGGCTTACTAGAAGAGATGACGAAATTTTAACCATTTTTGTTATCGCTGAACAATTTGAAGATCCACTTTTCGTGGATGCTATAAATAGGATACAAAACAGTCGTCCAGGATTGAGAATTGGAATTCATGGATTGAAACATATCTGTTGGTCTGCTTGGGGGAATCGTTCTGAGGAATTTAGTTATGCAATTTCTGAATCAATACGAATAATACAAACCTTTGCTGGAGCGTCATTCAGACCTTGGTTTCGTGCCCCAGGGGGTTATATTTCACCTTGGATGATTCCCATTATGAAGAAAAATGGGATCACACTTGATTCATCAATTAATCCAACATGGTTGTTGAAGAAAAAATCAGGGAAAAATGAAAATGGTAAATTAAACGGTTGGCAACAAGTCAGAAATGAATTAATTAAAAATCAAATCATTGAGCGTGAATGGTTAGTGAAACATGGAATGCCAACAAATGGACCTGCTCTACATATTCCCTTTCTTAGATCGCATTCATACTGGGTTTGGAAGAGAGAATTATCTGATTTACACTGTAGCAACGAACAAGAATTACTTGACCCATCCATTTCGATAACTTCGATTTATTGGCATATCCTAGATCATAACCGTCAAGGAGGATGGATCCCCCCACTTCCTTAGATAGATGTAATATCGTTTAGTTCTTCTATGTTCATTGATTCTAAATGCTCTGAGTAAAGGGTGATTATATTCTCTAATACTGTTGGCTTAGAATGATGTGATCTTACTAAGGCAGATAATGTATAGAGAACAATACTATCAGAATCAATACCATAGAATCGTCTCAGGCTTTCACGTGTATCCGAACGACCAAAACCGTCGGTCCCGAGTACGTGGAAATTTCCACTAACCCATGGGCGGATTAAATCAGGGACTGCTGCTATGTTATCACTAACTGCAATCGTAACTGGGACACTGTTTCCTAATTGTTCTTGAATCCTATTCGAGTGTCTTTCTTTAGTAGGGTGTCGACGATTCCAATCTTCCGATTCCATGGCATCACGTCGAAGTTCACCATATGATGTGACTGACCATACTTTAGATGCAATTCCTTTATTCAACAATATTTCAGCGGCTTCCAGAACTTGTTTCATTATAGGTCCTGAACCAAATAGATTGACCGTTAGATCAAGAGATGATTTGTCTAATTCAGAATTTGTTTGAAATTCTCTGTATAGGTACATTCCACTTAGAATATCTTTTTCTTCTACGCCTTTAGGTACTTTGGGCATTGAATAATTTTCATTATATAGAGCGATATAATTGATAACATCCTTATTTTCAACATACATTTCATTGATACCATGTTTAATGATAGCTGCAATTTCATATGCAAATGCTGGATCCCAAGCTCTTACTGCAGGATTAGTATGTGCCATTAGCAAAGAATGTCCATCTTGATGTTGCAGCCCTTCACCATTGAGGGTTGTTCTTCCTGATGTTGCCCCCATCAGAAATCCTCTTGCTCTACCATCGGCAGCTGCCCAAATTAGATCTGCAACTCTCTGGAAACCAAACATGGAATAAAATGTATAAAATGGAATAGTGGGAATATTTGCTGTAGAATATGACATTGCACTTGCGATAAATGTAGACATAGCACCTGCTTCATTGATTCCAGCCTGGATGATTTGTCCTTCATTACTAACTTTGTATTTCATTAGCGTTTTATGATCAACAGGCTTGTACAGTTGTCCTTCAGGATGATAAATCCCAAATTCGGCAAATAGCGGGTCCATACCGAAAGTTCTTGCTTCATCAGGAATTATCAAAACAACCTGAGAACCCACCTCTTTGTTTTTCATGAGACTTCTAAGGATTTTTACAAAGGCCATCGTTGTACTGACCTCTAGAGTTCCCTTTGTCCCTTCATCAAATTCTGTGAAAATGTTAGAATCAACAACTATTGATTTTTCCGAAGCAATTCTTTCTGGAATAGGCCCACCAAGATGCTTTCTTCTTTGCTGCATGTATTCTTCTATTTCAGGCATCATTCCGGGCTCAATGAATGGATAAGATTCTAGTTCTTCATTAGTAAATTTTAGACCAATCATATCTCTCATGTGGATCATTGAATCAATATCTGCCTTCTTCTTTTGATGAGTAGTATTTCTACCGGCGAATCCTGGACCTAATCCATACCCTTTGATTGTACGAGCAAGAATAACCGTTGGTGATCCTTTATTCGCACGAGCAGAACTGAAAGCAGCATGGATTTTTTCCATATCGTGACCTCCAACATTTTCCGTTAATGCAAGAATATCAGCGTCACTCCAACCTTGAATCATTTCAGATAATTCAGGAGAATTGAATAATTCATTTCTAATTATTTCTGCATCTCCTGTGAGTATTCTTTGTTCATCTCCATCTACTAATTGATTCAGCCTTTCTGCAAGATACTTTCCATTTTCATGAGAGAATAATTGGTCCCATTTTGTACCCCATAACAACTTAATCACATTCCATCCAGCACCACTAAATCTTCCTTCAAGTTCTTGAACAATTTTTCCATTTCCTCGAACAGGGCCGTCCAATCTTTGAAGATTACAATTGATAATGAACACTAGATTATCCAATCCTTCTCTTGCTGCTAATGCAATTTCAGATAGGGATTCTGGTTCATCTGATTCGCCATCTCCCATCGTATACCAAACAGTACTTTCTCTAGTATCAGCTAAACCTCTATCACTAAGGTAACGATTGAATCTAGCATGATGAATAGCGGACATTGGTCCAAGGCCCATACTCACAGTTGGAAACTCCCAATAATTTGGCATTAATCTTGGATGAGGATAAGAAGACAATCCTTTTCCATTTACTTCTTGACGAAAATTATTAATTTGGTCTTTTGACAACCTTCCTTCTAACCAAGATCTTGCGTATATTCCAGGGCTTGCATGACCTTGGAAATATATGTGGTCACCGATAGATTTCCCCATATTTTTCCCTTTGAAATGGTGATTCATTCCTACTTCCCACAGAGTGCTTACAGATGCATATGTTGAGATGTGACCCCCTATTCCATCATTTTCTTTGTTTGCTTTAGTTACCATCATCATTGCATTCCAACGAAGAATTCCATGAATTCTTGATTCTACAGATAAATTCCCTGGATATGTTGGTTGTTGATTATGGTGGATAGTGTTGAGATAAGGTGTAGATACTGGACGAATTTCCAGTCCATTTTTGTTGGCTTCAGCAAGAGTTTCTAGAAGTATTCTTTCAGCTTCATTTCTTCCCAATTTGTCAATTACTTGTCGAATTGAGTCTTTCCATTCCTCTGTATGTTGAGGATCAGATGGTTCCAAAGATGGCTTGCGAGCATACCAATCCATCCAAAACCCTCCGCATTCCTTGTTAATGGGCAGTAGTAACTGTATTTCACAATTAGTACAACACAATAACTTCAATTATGTATTGAACCTAAATTGGCAAATGTTTTGAAGGAGTTTTTGTCCCCGCGAAATATGGCTGTAACTAGTGATATTGAGAATATGATTGCAATGTTGAACGATGCTCTTGGAGATGCTGCAAAACATGATCGTGGAACTGATGCAGCAGGTAGAAGATTGAGGAAAGCATTGTCTGATGTTGCTAAAGAATGTAAGAACGTACGTGCAAAGATTCAGAATGAACGTTCAGGTAATTAATCGACATAACCAAGTCTATCATTCGCTTAGGCTGAGTATGGCAGGTAAACTTCGGCGCTTGTTTGCATTTCGCAGTATAGCTCTGAAAGGCGCTCGACGACTCAAATCTTTGACCACTAAAGAGCAACGCGCTGAAATTGCAAAAGTTGCGAAAGATCCAGAAGAATGGGGTCGTTCATTGAATGAAGGTTGGGATCTAGTTAAGGACGAGTCTATTGACGTGAAAGATGCTATGCTTACATTGTATAAGATTCAGCTTGGAAGAAGAACATCTCGACAGGAAAGACGCAATACTGTTTCTAAGTTAGCTTCTATTGGTGTTTTTGTTCCTCCATTGAGAGTTTTTAGTATTCCAGGTGCAGAGATGATTTTGGGTGTTGCAGCCTTTGTAATGCCATTCCAAATTATTCCTGACAAAATCCTTCCTAAAATCCTCCGTTCTTCTAGCGACGAAGAAGCATCTATTCCTACAAAAAAGAGATTAAAATGGTTTCAAAGAGAGAGAAATACTGTTTTAGATACCGTGGATGAAAATCATGATTGAATTATCACTTGATTACTGTAAATTTTCCATTCCCCCCCACCATTCATGAAATCTGCTTGACCTGTGATATATCCTCACTCTTCAGGTGGATTTTCCCATTCTATACCTGGAGATAGTACAATCCAGTTAATACCTGATAGATTCCCTCGATTACTCCATTGTTCTTCAGAGAGTAATTCGATTTCCCATTCAGAATTCGGATCTCGCCAATGTCCAGTAATTTCTCTAATCTGTACATCATCAATTTCTGTATGGAATGTGTAAAGATAATGCATTCCTAACGTGGCATCATGAACAAATAAGAAATCCTCACCATCATCCATATTTTCTGATAATATTAGAGCAGCATCATCGGTCCACATTGTTTGTCCATGAATTGCAGTGAGTAAGGACAATGGAATGATTAAACAAATTCCTAATATCAACGAAATTCTTTTTTCTTTTGCAATTAGTGGTGTTACAGTACTTGAGTCATTTTGATGAATTCGATATATTACAAAGAAAATAGGAACCATTAGCATTGAAATATATCTACCATTATTTCCCATTGTCCACATCATCCATGGCCAATCAGCATCCCATAATTTAGATTCATAAGTCCACAATGCAGCGATATAGAAAATAATAGCAGTAGTTATGACTGAAATAAAACCCACTAATCCTGCTATTTCATGACTGTTAATTTTCTTGATTTTCCGTAAACTACTACCTATGATCGGCCAAAGAATCATTCCAAATAAAGTATAAATCAAAATTACATCTATTGAAGCAACTAGTAAAGCACCTGTAAATCGTAATGTTTCGCTTTTTACTGTATAGAATGTACCCGAATCCGAAATTATTACAACGAAAAATAAACCAATCAATGTACCTACACTTCCAATTTTGAATGCAAATGAGGGAGAACGAGTAAATTCATTGAATTTTTCTATTTTGTCTGCAGAATGCCAGAGTAGTATGAGAAAGATGACAACAAGACAATACCATGGATTGATTCCCTTGACAAATAGGATTAATCCCATTGATAATCCTGAAATTGTTGCTGAGGAAAGAATCCCAATCCATGATTTCCATTTTTCATAAATCAATAACCCAATAATCAGTAGAATTGTGAATATTGCTACGATTACCTCTGGAAAAGCTCTTCCTGTTGCGAAAATAAATGTCGGATGTATTGCTACAATTGCAGATACTGTAATTCCATGTTCTATTGATCCATAAATCTTGAAAATCAAAATTGTGAAGATCATAAGCACACACATTAGTGAAAATCCAAGAAGATGTACATTATTTTCTGAATCTGGAAGAAAATGATACCATCCAAAATCAAGAGAAGGAGAATATTCTGGATTACTCGCCATAGGATCTAATGGTCGAGTATGACCCCAAGGAAGAGTAGCCTCTTCAGATTCTGCAAGAGAACTATCTCTTGCCATATGTACGTGAGTATCCAAACCTAAATCGCTGGTAAAAGATACAATGATGTTTAGAAAGAGTCCGAAAACCAATAAAAGAACCCAATTTCTTTGTTTTATTGATTGCTCATTGGTTGGAGATACTGTATCCTCCATAGAAGTCGACATGCAATCGCTGGGAAGAGTCTTATCCAACTAGAAGTCAAATAGAGTTGGCTTTGATTCAGATCTTAATTTTCCAACAGATGCTAATCTATCTAAAGCACGCATAGTTCTATTTTCGGAAAACCCTCTTTCATTTTGAACGAATTCTCGAATCCTTTCTTCTACTGCTCTATTTGGTGTAGGTAAGTCCATACCTTCATTGATTGGATGATTCAGGAAAAGATTTCTGATTTCTTCTATATTATGCGGTACTTCAATTCCTTTGATTTCGGCTACAACTTCAAGAGTTCCATGTGCTTTAATTAATTTCAATCCGGTTTTAGGACCTATACCTCTGAATCCAGGATGAAAGTCAGTACCAATCATTATTCCAAGATCTACTAGTTGCTCATGAGTAATTCCATGTTCATTCAATAGATCATTCAGAATTATTCGTTCTGCTGTTAAAGTGCGACCAAATTTTTTGGTCCCATGTGACATTAGATTACGAATCATGATCGGGGCTCCGTATAGCAAAGCATCCCAGTCCTGAGTAGCAACTGCATGTAATTCTCCATTTCTTGCCCTGACTGCAGCAGCTCCTTCGGCTTCCATAGGGGCTACAATCCATGAAACACCCAGAACATCAAACAAATCTTTAGTTTCCTGAATCATTTCAGATGTATATTCTGCAATTTGAGGTCCAATTTTCTTAGCTGCTTTCAAGTCGCCAGATTCCATAGCATTTTCCCATTTTGCTCTTGCGACATCTTTCCTTGCTCTACGATCGTTAAGTGTTTCACGTTTCAAATCTGGAGGGTTTCCATCAAAAACAAACACAGGTTCAATTCCTGAAGCAATCAAAATAGTTGCTCTATCTAAGAACCCCATTAGATGAGCCACAGGTCTTGACTTTGAATCAGAAAGAGGCCGGCCATCCTGTCCAGTCATTGCAGTAATAAATTGATAAGCAGATAAGAATACATCAACGGCAATTTTTTCACCGGACAGATCTGATAGATCAATTGATTCTGCTTTTGCTAAATCCCTTAGGTTACAACCCATGGTTCCACCTAGATATCTAAATCATCGATGAAATCATCATCTTCAAAATCATATTCATCATCTTCATCTTCAGAACTACGTTGTGAACTAACAATGGCCCAGACTCCAAATCCTAGACATCCAATTGCAGGAACAAGTCCTGCTAAAGAGTACGAGCCCCATGTTTGTGGTGTACCCATAGGTTCTGTGTCAGTCCATAGTACTGCATTTCTTGGAGAACCATCTGTTAGTGTCACATTTTGATTATTGATTGGACGTACATTTTCTCCATCTTGTCCNAGTACTACTTTTAGTACAACTCCTCCACTTTTTGTTAAGTCATATTCTGCGCACGCACTTGTTTGTCCGTCTTCATCAGTATCATTTTCATTCGAACTTTCTGTGCAGTCTAAATCATCAGTATACTGAATGATTGAAGAAAAATAAAGTTGAATTGCTTCTCTTCCAGCTATTGTAGTAATTTCCGAATTTCCTAATAATTCGTTATGCTCTTCATGAGCCAATCCCCATAGAATTGCAGAACGACCATTATGTTGGATAGATTTTGAATAAACCTCATTTCCATTAAGAGGCACCCAGATTTCAAATTCATCACCTTCAGAAAAGTCAGTCAAGAAACTACCAGAACTAGCTTCTAAAGATGCGAATTGATCAACAGTGTACATATTTGGCTCCATATCTACATCTGAATGTTCTGCGACATCCATGTATGATACAATTGGAGCTGCAACTATTGGTCCAATTAGAGATAAACATGTGAGAACAGCGGCTCCGGTCATTGCCGGCATCCCTGGAGTAAAAACAACTCCACATATAGCCCCAGCAAGAAGGAGGATGCCCAAGAAAATAGGCATGAAAATTCCGACTTTCTCAGTAGATGATGCTTGGAACCCCAATCCTGCATCTGCATACGGAGTTTTCCAAGCACTNCCTTCTTCCAATAGAACATCTCCTATATCCGAAGTTTCAGGAGGAATAACGGGGATATCCATTTGGAAATCATTTTGTCCTAAGTATAGAGTATAACCATCTCCTGCTCCACTCGGTTTTGTAAATTGAATTCTTAATCCAAGAGTTTCATCTGCTTTNATCTCCTTGATNTTATGGAAAAATTCGAAGACATAAGTATCTCCACCTTCATTTTCAGGAGATACAGTTACTGAGGTGATATCTACTCCACCCTTTCTAAGAAATACAGTTACATCTGTATTGCAACTTCCTTGACAAAATATACTCAGTCTGAAATTTCCTGTGATGGTTTGTTCTGAATTTATTTCAGTAATATTCTCACTAGCAACTTGTCCATCAAAGGTGAATTCTCTTGTTCCTCCTCCATTGTTTGGATCTCCTGGAACAAACGCGTTTTGTTCTCCAATACTGTCATCGCTATTTGGGTCGGAGGCTTGAGCATGATTCCACATGGGCCACGTAGTATATCCATCACCATTTGATTCACCATAGAAATAGAGACGATTTCTTTCGTGTGAGAGAACTTTAGGGTCATCTGATTGAGCAGTAGTTACTGTGAGTAAAATTGTACCCAAAAAGATGAATGTAATCATCAGAGCGATTCGTGATGTAGTACTCCGACCTGCCCCGCTCATGCCCCTTCGAGCCCATTGGGTGTTATAGGATTGAAGGCCAATAGCGCATCCNAGAGGACGGGGAAGACATGGTCGCCGCTTGGGTTGGAAACGGCTGGCACCCAGCATTATTTCGTTCTGAAGCAAATGCTCTTGGGAAGATTCAACAAATTCTTCATCCTAGAGTTGTTCTTGTTTCAAACAATAATTCTATTCAAAATTCTGCATTTATTGATCAATCATTGTCTCCATTTGATTTTTCTTATGAGGAACCTAGTGCTGAAATTATTGCAGATTGGTTTTCAAATATCCAACCATTAAATGAAAAATCAATTGCAGTCAGGGCATCAAAAATGGGAAACATGGAAGGAATTAGTATAAGTAAAATTCAATCAGGTGTTGGAGCGATTTTACATAAGAGAGGATGGAGAGTCAATCTTGAAAATCCAGATATTGAAATTATGTTGCACTATTGTGGTAGCCCTCAAAAACCGATTCCTCCAGATCCGGCTGAGTTAGATTCTCCTTTTTTCATTTGGGGAATCCTTCAATCAATAGGACCCGGAGGTCAAAGTTNTCAAAATCGTTCTCCCACCGATCGTCCATATTTCAAGCCAGTTAGCTTAGATCCTAGACTAGCTAGAGCAATGGTGAATCTATGTTATACTGATGGACAACCACCCACGACCATCATAGATCCTTTTTGCGGAACAGGGGGGATAGTAATTGAATCGGCTATGGTAGGAATTCCAATCGTCGCAAGTGATTTAGATCCAGAGATGGTTGATGGAACAATTCTCAATCTGAATCAAATTAAATTCGANGGAGAGAAAATAGTTCAATCTTCTAATGCTACTGAGATTCATAACAAAATTAAACCTATTTCAGGGGCTGCTCATGCATTTGATCCNCCCTATGGAAGNAATTCTTGGACTAGTGGAGAAGGNATNGAGATTCTTAAAAANACGATATANTCNCTATCAATTATTTCTAGAGGNCCAATGGTAATGCTNCTNCCAATAAATCCNGATGTNGTANGAACNAANCCTGACTTATTGAATAANGAAACATTCTCTCCGTTTGATGTTGAACCNAAGGAATTTNGAAANGCATTAANTGCAATTAATTATGATATTTCTATAATACATCCAATTTGGGTTCATAGAAGNCTTGCAAGAGCATTGGTTCGTATCGACCCATGCTNAGAAGTGGGCGATACAGGATTCGAACCCGTGTCCTGGCGTCCGAAGCGCCAAATGATATCCAGACTACACTAATCGCCCAAACTCTCCACTTATGCAATACCTTTCAAACCGACGGATNAGGCCAAGTTTTGTGAGGCAGTTCGTTTCCATTTTTTGTAAAGATACTGATCTCATCTCCATCACTCATTATTTTATTTTTCAAAACAAGATTATTCATNGTAAGTAATTCATCTGTTAATTCCATCTCTGGTCCATCACCTAACTCATTTGGAGAACGTATGTGAATAATACGATCTACAACTTTATTCTGAAGGAATGATAACCAAACTGAAGGCCCACCTTCTACTAGAAGTTCTTGAACTCCTCTATCACCTAGAAGATCTAATAGATCTTTAGGAATTCTTTGTTCAGTAACGGATGGCATAGAGATTTCCTCAATTCCTTNAATTGGAATATTATTCAAATTACCATGAATTTTTATCGTAGGTGCATCGTCATTCCAAACCTTTGCATCTTTCTCTATTTCTCCTCGTGTGTCAAGAATTATTCTAGTTGGATTTGTCACACCATCTCTCTTTACATTTCTAATCGTCAGTGAAGGATTATCGCGAATTACAGTTTGAGAACCAACCAAAATAGCATCAGATTGTCGTCTTAATGCATGAGCGAATTNCAATGAGCTTTGGCTAGTAAATCTGCTTGAAATTAATTCATTATTGTCTACTTTATTGAATTTATCAACTGCTATTTTTATTGTTACTAAAGGTCTTCTTGATTGGCACCAATTAAGAAAAGATTGCATTTGAATTATTGCATTATTTTCTAGAATGCCCACTTCTACNTCTATGCCTGCAGCCAATAGTGCATCAATGCCTTCTCCTCGAACATTTGGGTTAGGATCACGACTGGCAATTACAACCTTTGAAACACCTGCCCATAGTAGTGCTTGTGTACACGGAGGGGTTCTTCCAAAATGATTGCATGGTTCTAATGTAACATATGCAATACAACCTTCTGTATTTTCTCCCCTCATTTCAGCATCAGCAATTGCTGCCTGTTCAGCATGNAAATCTCCGATTCGATTGTGCCATCCTTCTGCAATAATTCGATTATTTTGTACAAGTACACAACCAACAGGAGGATTTGGAGACACACGTCCTATTCCTTTTTCAGCAATATCCAATGCATGCTTCATAAAGCGAATCTGATCTTCCATACCACTCTCCCCCCCTGTCTTATTCTTCCGGAGGGGTTACAGATACCCGTAATTTTCGGTAGAATTCAAGGGTTGAACAGNTATACGTTGATCATGCCANCCTCACCTGAGCCAGTTGAGTTTCATTCTGATTTTGAAAGTAAAAAGAAAGGAGGAGTTCACAGNCCCATTTTTTCTCCCATTTTCTCTCGTGAATCGGTTGGCAAAATTANACCNTCAAAAGTTCATCTAATGGTTAACCCGTATTCAGGGAAGAAAAAAGGAGAAAAAGTTGCTTTAGAGGCTAAGAAACTACTCGAAGAGTCTGGAGTTCAAGTAGAAATTTTTCGTTCATCACACCCTGGACATTTAATTGAATTATCAGCAAATATTTCTGCAAATGATGATGATGTTTTTGCTGTAGTAGGTGGAGATGGAAGCATGTCAGAAGTGATTACAGGAAGAATGCGAAATTCTGAAGATAGAGAACCTCCCATTGTNGCTTTTNTTCCAGCAGGGACAGGTAATTCTCATGCTTATGATTTGAAAATAAACGGAGTTGAAGATGCGGTATCTAGAATTATTTCAGGAAGAATACAAGAGTTAGATGTCTCTAGAGTTGTACTCACTGANGGATTACCTGGAAATGAAAAAGATCAAATGACTTGGTATAGCCATAATCTTGTTACTTGGGGATTAGGAATTGATTCGAATTTAATTGCCGAAAAAATGCGCTTTCTAGGTCCCATTCGATATGATGTTGGAATTGTTATTTCGATTTTACTCAATAAGAGACGTCATGCTAAATTGATATTAGATGGTCATGAAATGGATTCAGATTTTACGTTATTTCTTATCCAAAATACCCAAACAGGNGGAGCAGGCCTTCCTTTAGCACCNGGAGCATCAATAGATGATGGNATGATGGATATTGGTATCCTCAATCGTATGCGTCGTGGAGCGATTTTGAAAGCCTTCGGCCTTCTAAAAAAAGAGGGACGNCATGTTTTTCACCCTGATGTNGTTTACCATCGATTTAAGTCATTAAGAATAGAGACTCCAATTCCTACTGCAATCAATATTGATGGAGAAAATATTGGAACTACTCCAATGGATATGACTGTACTCCCTAGTGCTNTTAGATTACTAGTTTGATTAGAATGAAAAGTCTGAGAACTCTTCATCATCAGAAAGACTTGGCCCTTCTCTAGTTTCATATCTGGGCCCTGTNTCTTCAGGAACTTCTTCCTCTACTACTTCGGGCACTACTTCCTTTTTCACTACACGTTTTCTTCGGGATACAGGTGGAGATTTTTGCTCCACTATTTCTTCATTGACGCCCGTTTTTGTTGTGGAAATATTTGCCATAGTCCTTTTTCCACTTGATGAGACAGAACTTGTTCCCGAACTAGTGACACCTCCTCCGATTCTTCTTGAAGAAGGGCCAGAAGATACAGTTTCTTCTTTTGCCATAGCATTTTCCATTACGGACTTGAGTTTTTCATCCATCTCTGCGGATTCTTCAGTTTGAATTACACCTCTTCCTGTAGTTTTACCNAGAGAAGCTGTGGCTTCTAACCCATCTGGAGCGCTCTCTAGAGTGCCCGAAACATCAAATTCCTTGATCTCCATTTTCTTTGATGCAGTATCATCTACAACCTCAATGTTCGAAGAACTACTGCTACGTTCTAATTTTTCAACATCTCGTCGATGTTGTTTTAGTTCTTTATCAACTCCACCNGCTGCTCGAATTTGTTTTTCAGACATTAGTACAGATGCAGTTTGATTTGCCTTCTTTCTAATTTGAATGGTACTGTAAGTAAAGGCTCCAAATGCCCCTGCTGCCCCGCCGATTATTACCAATAGAAGATACATAGATCCACCCAATAATGGAATTGATCCAANAGAGTATTCTTCATTAGCCGATGCTTCATTTCCAGCAATTGTCATTGAAGTAACAGCGAAATATGCTCCAAAACTTTCTCTAAATGCTACATTACAATCGGATACNGATAACTCNGTAGGGATACGAATATTCTTTTGATCATGTANGAAATATCCTTCAATTGATATTGGTCTNTTCCAATCTAGTAGTCCAATCATTCCATCTGCAATATTTTCACTTGCAGGAATAACTCCAATTANNGCCCATCCTCTTTTTGTTTGAATATCTTCGAATTCAGATCCAAATTGCCCTTCAGCCATTAATGGGTCATCCCATTCCTTCATCAATGGTATGTCTTCTTGAGGGTCTAATTCATGCGGTTTTAGATTACGAGCCTCTTCCATNGGCATCATATTTACAGCGATTGAATATACTGCGGGACCATCGTGATCTGGAAATGCNTTACCGTTNGCTAACCATCCTTCAATTCTAATTGGTGTTCCTCCATATTCATCTGCAACTACAGATTGTGAGGATTGAGCCATNGTNCCATTTTCTCCTTGACAACCTACAGTNCCAATTCCAACAGATTCCAGATAACTTTCTTGGTATACTGACATTCTATCATCAATCACAATCTCAGTATTATTTTCATTTAGAACAGCGGAATATTCTCCTACATCACTGCCCCAATTTATTGGTGAACTACTCAAACATCCAGCCATTGGAAGAAGCAGGATTGCCAGCAACGGTAGTATGACGTTCCTTCGAGGCATGACCTCCGAGCAACATTGTTGTTCAATACCTTTCCGTGTTATTTAGGTGGCGCTGACGGAGAGATTTGAACTCCCGAGTCCAAGGGACACTGGATTTCAAATCCAGCGCAATACCAGGCTATGCGACGTCAGCAATACCCCNACGAAAGGCTAGTTGGATTTCACGGTTTGTGCTAATTAGAGCCAACTAGGGGGTCTACACCACGCAGGTAACTCAGTTGGAGCCCCTGGACTAGTCAATCCGATGAAGAATACCATTACAATGATGAAGAATGCAGGGAAAAGAGCAGTCATGGTCAATATCTTTGAGTCAGCATCACCATAAAGATGCATAAAAATTGCAGCAATCATGATGAATTTNGGAATTGCAATTCCAACAAGTATACTCAATGTGATTGCCTTTGAAATTTCTACTCCAACTGCGATCACTTCAATAGCAGTTAGAATCATTAAACCCCAGAAATTCATCCAATATGGGTCGCGTCCGAGAATTGTATATCCTGCCATTTTATCACCATTAGAATAGATAGAAGAATGGGAAAACTAGAACCCAAACCAGATCAACGAAGTGCCAGTATAGGCCGAAGTATTCGATTGAGACTGCGTTTGAAGGACCNTATCCTCCTCTGAGTGCCTTGAAGGTCATGTANGATAGACCGACCATACCTGCGAAGACGTGTACACCGTGCGTTCCTGTTGTTACATAGAACGTGGAAGCGCTGACACGGATATCTGCCATCATTACTCCACCAGGGTGAGTGCCAGCATCCATCATCATTTGGAGAGCACTATCTGCNGGGATATCGAAATACTTGTACGATGGATCTGCAACATAGTGAACATTTGTATATGCACTGGCATGGATTGTGTATCCTTCAGCATAAAGTGATTTGATACTATCATAACCGTGATTGAGTTCAGTTAGAGGACCAGGTGTAGGGAAACCTACGAACCACTCAATCAACTTTAGAGTCAAGAAAAGAGTAGCTAAGAATAACGTAGAACCGAGGAAAACAGCAACTTTGCGACTACGGTGAGCATCAACATCTGCTTTGTCAATATTGTATTTCTTAGCGTATTTCTTATTACTCATCTTCGCCGTTTTAAGAGCAAGTACAATTGTGAAAGAAGAAATAATCAGAGCAAATGTGTTCACTGCTCCTGGTGCTAGGTGGAACCAACTACTTGCAATTAGATGTGCTGCAGGCTCAAAGCAGGTAACAGTAGTTCCTTCGACCCATTCACCGGAAAGAAAGACTTCCTTGCAGTTCTGGATACCTAGTCGATATCGGATGTANGTGCTGAATAAACTTGTAAATACCATCATCTCAGACATTAGGAAAATCCACATAGCAACCTTACGTAACTCGATATTACGGAATGGGGCTCCTACTCCTTTAGGTTCGTAAACACCATCGAAGGACATATCCTGACGCCACCAAATCATTAGACCTATTGTGATGATAATGAAACCAAGCATTACTCCTGCCATAGAGCTAATATCGACTAATTCTCCCATTACGAAGATATTAGCAAATGTGTAAAGGAATACTCCGAATCCGATACTCATTACCAATGGAGCAAATGAATTGTGAGGTGCTCCATGACTCCAGTCGTGAGGACCCCAAGGCTCTATGTGATGTTCGTAATCATGATCTCCGCTCAATGACTCACCTCCGAATCGTCATCAGGAACCATCAATCCAGTAAACCATTCTGCAAATTTACTTGGTTCAGATTCATGATATTCATTTTCATCGTGTAGAACTGGTAGATTATGCGGGTCGAACGAAGGTGTTGGAGGAGGNGAAGTACACATCCATTCAAACGACCATCCACCCCAAGGATCTGCTGGAGCCTTTTTGCCAGAAATAATTGTCTTAATCATATTTCCAATCAGAATGAAGTTCGAGAAGAAGAATAAGAATGCACTGACGGATATGAATAAGTTCCATGATGCCATCTCTGCTGGAATGTTGGNGTACTCGTCCACACTAACAAACCAGGTATGGTGTCTTCGTGCCATTCCCATCACTCCTAGTTTGTGCATAGGCCAGAAGATTCCGTTAAATGAAATAAATGCAGTAAGGAAGTGTAGTAATCCCCAATTCTCATCCATCATTTTTCCAGACATTTTAGGGAACCAGTAGTATATTCCTGCGAACATACCGAACACGGTTCCGCCNACGAATACATAGTGGAAATGAGCTACAACGAAATATGTCTCATGAAGGTGCGTATCCATAGCTAATGAGGGGAAGAACATTCCACTAATTCCTCCCAAAGTGAAAGTAACTAAGAATCCTAAAGCCCATAGTGTGTGAGTTCNGTAGATTAGAGATCCTTTGTGCATTGTTTTCAGCCAATTGAATATTTTAATTCCAGTTGGAACAGCAACTAACATTGTTGTTAACATAGTTACGAACCTTAGTGTAGGCGACATTCCAGATGTAAACATATGATGTCCATATACAATGAATGCAACAATTCCAATACCTGCCATAGCATACACCATTGAACGGTATCCAAATACAGAACGTCTAGCAGACGTGGCTATTACTTCAGATATTACTCCAAATGCAGGTAAAATTACTACGTATACTTCAGGATGTCCAAAGTACCAGAATAAATGACTCCAGAGTAATGGGTCACCTCCTGAAGCTACATGATAGAAGGCAGTTCCAATCGTACGATCGAGATACACTTGGATAAGTCCAACCCCCCAAGCAGGGATTGAAATGAATAGCATTAGATTTGCTACAAAAACAGACCAAGTGAATAGTGGCATTTGCATCCAACCCATAGTAGGTGCTCTCATTGCGCAAATTGTAGTTAGGAAGTTGATTCCAGTTAATGTGGACGAAGCAACTAACATTATTTGACCTGCGACCCACATCGTTGTTCCAGAATGTGCAGTCTCTGAAACAATATATGGTGCATAACCTGTCCATCCAGTATCAGCAGCAGCACCACTAAAAATTCCTGTAAAGATGAGCAAAGCTCCTACTGGNTGGAGCCAAAATGACATTGCATTTATTCTTGGAAGAGCAAGATCGGCAGCACCTATTTGGAGTGGAATTAGCCAATTCGCAAATCCATTAATCAATGGCATAGCCGCAAGGAAAATCATTACTGTTCCATGCATTGTGAAGAATTGATTGTACTGATCTTGGGTAAGGAAATCATTACCTGGGACTGCGAGTTGTACACGAATCAACATTGCCATGATTCCTCCAACTCCTAGGAAAAAGAAACCTGCTAGGAAGTAAAGTGTTCCAACCTTCTTGTGATCGGTACTTGTCAACCAATCAGTAATCCAAGGCGAGAATACTTCCCAACTAAATCCATTAGGATTTGCTCGATAAAATGTGTATAGAATTACAGCACCCAGTAAGAGTCCAGAAACGATAATCAATGTTGCAAGTACAACAAATGGATCGGCTGGTTCAAGAGGTTCTGCTGCAACACCTGACGATGGTCCAGAAATTGATACAGACATTGTATTCCATTTATCGTCGGCTGAGGCGACTCCATCCCCATTCACAGAATTAACGGCTAAATTAAACGTAGTTGAACCACTTTCTGGAGAAGTCCAATTAACAGTCCAGGAAGTGAAATCATTACCACTTATTATTGCTGTACCGCCTGCTGCTACAGCATCGTCAATTCCATCGTTATTAGCATCATCATCAATTCCATTGTGTACTGCTTCTCCATTTTCGATTCTTACCCATTCATCAATTGCTTCCAGAGTTCCTGAAGAAGCAGCAAGATTGAATCCTCCTAGATTCATAGCATTTACATCTGTTCCAGAAGGCCCTCCTGTGAAAGAGACTGTAAGAGTGTAAGTTGTACCAGCTGTAAANGTATCAGGAAGACCAGTAATNGATGGAGTAACTCCTGAATCTGGAATAGCTCCATGGCAAATACATCCCTTCTCAGATTGCCCACCAATTCCCGAAGGAAGAGAATCAGCTTCAGGTGCGAGATTTAATGCCAATCCGACAATAACTAAAATTGCAAAAGTCTGAATAAATGACCTTCTTTTCATCATTTTATCACCTCAATTTTCAATTATTATGTACATTGACAATCGCGGCCATGTAAGCGTGATCGTCTCCACAATATTCAGTGCATAGAAGAAGAGTAGATTCTCCTTCATCTCCTCCACAGTTTGCAGTTTCACAAGTTGGAGCAATCCACAATGCNGAATGTAATCCNGGCACTGCATCTTCTTTAACACCAAATTTCACGAACCAAGGTGCATGAGTGACATCCTCAGAAGTCANGTTTGCGAGGAAGTATTCTCCTTGTTTTAATTTCAATACAGGAACCATAGTACCGTTTAGATCTTGATATTCAGAAGAATCACAAATGTCAGCATCTAAACCATTACAATCAAAACTCCAAAACCACTGTTGAGCAGTGATTCCAATTGTATGGTAGCATTTGTTTGGATCATGNCCCTCTGTTCCACATTCTAGGCCATACATGCTGTCAGGGTCATCTGGACTTGCCCAAACTTCATTGATAGGTCCCCAAGAGTAGTATGTAAGCCATACAATTAGGATAAATGGAACGATGGTCCAAGCAAGTTCTAACTTGATGTCATCATTGTGTTTTGGAAACACTCCTACTTTGATTCCATCGACATCTTCCCAGTCATCATCTACATCTTTAGATCGGTAAACAAGAGAATGGTGTGCAAGCCATAGAAAGGTGAACCCGCCAACGATTGCAGACCACATTTCGTAGTGGTTCCAAAGCCCATCAAAAGTCGCACTGGCTATACTCATTGTTAGCCCCCGACCCCTTCGTTTAGACTCCTGTTGATAAGCATTCGTAGTTGACGTAAAAGAATCAGTTAACTGGGAGATTAGAATTATTTCTGCTGAGAATTTCTCTACAAAGAAAATTGAAATTGCGTTGTATTGATGAACCTCCCCTTTTTACATNTAATCCAGTGAGTTCTGATGCCTCCTAGATTCGAACGTCGAATCAAAATCATTTCACCAGCAACTCTTTTCCATTCAGCAAGAGCTCTCGCTAAAGCTAGATTTCGAAACAGACATCCTGTTCAAGGAGGTTCAGGCTGCCCAGTAATTGTCGAAGGTAGAAGAGATATGGAGACATTACGATCACTAGGATTTGATGGGCCNATAGAATTGGTGAATAGAGGATGGGGGCAAAGCAGACTAATTGCACATTTACATGACTCATATGGCCGAAAGAATCCAGTTGATGGAGGTCCGGCTTTGATGTTAATGATGGATTGGGATAGAACTGGTATGCGCCTTCATGAGAATTTACTCGGTAGAATGAGAAGTTTAGATATGTGGATTGATGAATCTACAAGGAAGACATTGATGCGTACTGTAGCATTGAAAGCACCTACAATAGAAGGCCTCAAGAATTTAGTTGATGATTTAATTCCTCTAATTAATTTAGAAGATCCCCCTCCTGATATTGTATTTTGATTAAATTATTCGAACAATAATCGGGAATGAAATATTTGCTTGCATGTCATCTCTAATTCGTTCAATTTCCGTTACTCGATTTGATAGTTGTTCATGTAAAGATCGGATAATNCCTCTTTTCATTCTTAACCATCGAGGGTCTACNGTTTCATTTTTTAACATNGNATTCCATTCAGCNTTTCNAATCTGTTCTTCTTCTCCTTCGATTCTACTCATCCAAGCCTGATGAGAATTNTCAGTAAGTTCANTCAATAAAGGCATTAATCTCATTCGTTCTTGATTTAATAATGCTGTATGAATTTGAGTTCTTGCAGATTCTATGATTCCTTTTTCNTTNTCANTTAGAACAGTTCGACAAGGTTCNGANTGTAATTTNGACCATGGATTATTGANAATTTCTTGAATNGGTTCNCCATGTTTATCNAATACCAACCATCTTCTAATTTTTGATTCTCTTAATCCATTTATNTTCCACTCTACTCCAANGAAATATTTGGCATTNNGNGGNATNTCATCAATTCGAATATTTTCTGCAATNANTACAGAACCAGAAACACCCTCAGCAAAATTTCGTTTNTTATCTGAAGATATTGCAAGTTGAACAANNGGNTGCCANGGAGATAGAAAAATCAAATNATTTCGTTCTCTTGCAANATTATTGTCATAAGTAGCTTCAATCCAATGAGGGCCTGANGTGGTATTCATTCGATTCAATAANTCNAACCATCTAGAACTACCNNTAGCATAANTGANACAACCTTGGATAATAATATCTGACATTCTAATCAATACCGTATTATTTTTATCAGCATAATGTTCACCACTGTTTGCAATAATCCAGGACTCTAAAACCGACTGAATTGAACAAGAATCTAATGCTAATTCACGATTCAATATGTCTTGTCTAACTGCTTGTACACCTGGATCTTCTCCTATGGCAATTCTTTCTTTGAGAGCTGCTTCTTCTGTCCAAGTATTTCTTGAATTTAGTAAATCTTCAACATCATCATCATAATTTTCTCGATAAGTTTCCATATCTACGATCTTATATCCTATATTCAGATTGTTTCGTTCAATATCTTTTGATATTTCTTTTTCTGCAAGTACTTTCATTGCTTTCCCTAGCATAGGATCTACCATTCCTAAAGACGATTCAAAGATATGGATTCGATGTAATAATCGTCCTAAAATTGAAGCATCAATTGTTCCTTCAACACATAGATTTGCAATCTGTATAATTGGACTTTTTTGACCATATCTATCTAATCTACCAATCCGTTGCTCTAACTTCATTGGATTCCATGGCAAATCATAATTCACTAATCTATGACAATGTTGTTGATCTAATCCCTCACTTCCGACTTCACTACTCAATAAAATATTGAAATCACCCTNAGCAAATCGGGCACGAATATTATCTCTTTCTAGCATAGGTGTTTTACCAGTCAATATTTCGACAAGAAACCCATCCCTCTCTAAATTGTATTTGAGATGATTTAGAGTTCCATGAAATTGTGAAAATAATAAGACTCCTCCTTCATCATGATCTAAGGTTTCGTTTAACCAAGCACGTAAAGCATCTAGTTTAGTATCTTGATCACCTAGATTTTTTGCAGCATTTATTAGACCTCTTTTATTCCCTAATCTATTTATTAATCTTCGAGTGATTTCATCTTGATCCTCTGCAGTTTCTTGAAGTTCATCCCTTACTTCATCGATTTTTCCAAGTACATGTTTTGCATATGCTGGTAGGCAAGATGATGCCATTCTTTCAGGTATCACTGACGCCCAATCAAATTTTTTATTATCAGGATTTTTGATTCGTTGTAATGTCTGTGACCAAAGCCTGGCTGCATGATATAAATTCCATTCTTCTTCAGTCAATACCACTTGTAGAATAATGGGNACCCTCTGAGCAAGATCTAGATCTAGATCTTTTCTCCGTGTCCTCACTAACATATCATTCAAAGGTCTCATCTCTCTCAATAAATCAATCACTCTTTTCCTTACGTTTCCAGAAGATTCNGAAATATCATCCATCAATGCTCTTATTTCTGCTAATCTAGGATCGTCGGCTAGTGAAACTGTGTGTAATAGTCGATTCAGCTCAGTTCTGATATTTTCTNAATCAATAGGATCACTAGAAATCGAGTCTATTGTTCGATGAATGGAAGCAGTAGGGCTCATAGTTCTGTAATATGCCATTATATTTGGCCATCGATCAGGGGCAATTAGAGATAACAGAACATATAGATCTTCACTTTGAAGATTAACAGGTGTAGCAGTAAGTAACATTTTCCATTTTGAACTAAGTATTAGCATTTGAATNCCATCATGAAGTCGTGATTTTGGATTTCTAGCATGGTGAGCTTCATCCATTACTGTTAGCATTAAATTAAGGTCACGATCTACTAACGAATCTAATATTTCAGCTCTACGTAAAATGCCATGACTTACAATCACAACNTCATCTCCNCCNTNTTCNAGTTTATCTAAAGCCATCAGAAATTCTGAGCATGATTTGGGTGTAATTGCATCAATTTCGACTCTATGATGTAATTCTTGTTTCCATTTTGATCTTAGACCACCTGGACAAGTGATTAGTACTCCTCCTNTTTCTCCCCTCGCTTGTAATTCTCTAATTGCTATAATTGCAGAAATCGTTTTTCCAAGTCCAACTTCGTCAGCGACTAAAACTCCCCCCCAAGGACCAGCAAGCATTCTGGCGATTGGGAGATGCTGATGAGGCTGATCATCCCACCGTCCAAAATTCATTGATAGAGATTGATCTGATGACGGTAATCTCATNTCCATTTCGGCTTGAATCATTTTCCATGTTGACGAATCATGAATTGGATATTCTAGAGTCATATGATATAACCTCCACATCGAGGGGTTTTCAATCGTATGATTCTGAATCTTCTGGTAATCCTATCCAAGTATTCTTTACAGTGTTCAAAACCATGTGCGTATGAGATCGTTCTATTCCATCTAGNGATAGTACCGTTTTGGTAAAGTTGTTCAGATCTTCTCTGTCTCTTGCTAAAGCAACAACCATNGAATCGTAATCTCCAGTAACGTCGTAAACCGAAACTACTCTCGGATCTTTTGCTATCTTCCCTTGAATTTCTAATAAACGACCTTTCTCTATTCTGATTCCAACAACTACTGTCATCCTCCAACCAATTTTTTCTGGATTTAGTCGAATAGAGTAACCTTCTATTATTCCCAATTGTTCCATTCTTTTGATACGATTGCTCACAGTTCCTTGAGATACTCCTACCAAATCTGCTACAGTTCTGTTGGACATAGTAGCATCGGTAAATAAAATGGCCAATATGGCCCGGTCCGTCACATCGAGCATGCCGCATCTCCCTTCGGGAGATCGCAGTTCGGTCCGCCGCTCTTGAAGTTTGCACATCTAAGTTTCCGGAAAGACGATATCTAGTACCCATCGTTCGTACCCATCAACTTCTAATCGAATTGTGCAAGGTTCATTTTTGCCTTCTTTAGAGATTTGACGAATTTTTATTTTCTTAGATGTTCGAGGAGAAATCTCTTTGGGTATTTCATTGGACGAACATTTCCAATAACCATTTCCATCTATTGTTATTTCTTTAACAAGCGCTTGCCTAGTAGTAATTTCGATAAAATAATCATAATCTATATCATTGTTCTTTTTTATGATCAATGGACGAATTAATGGCATATTTTTCTGCCTTTTTCTTTCAGATTGGATTACAAGTATACTTCCAATAATTCCAGAGAAAATTAATAAAAACGAAGTTGCATGATTGTTATCACTTTCTTGACTTTGATAAAGAATAATTTCAGAACTTCCAGATCCTTGTATTTCTTTTGATTCTAGGGAAATTAGAGACACTATCGCAATTAGTTCTTCATTTCCAATATTCCAGCTTTCTAGTGTATTAGGTTCTATTTGATGAGTCCATTGATTTTCAGCACCTTTTGTTCTATTAATATTCGAGTCCCAAGCATGATAGGAAACCACATTAGATTCAGTAGGTCCTATGGGGTGTTCTGAAATAGATACAGATCTTTTGAGTAACAACCACTGTAGAACAACAGTTTGATCTAGCTCATTTTCTAATGTAGTTTTAGCTTCCAATATTATCCCACTATCATTTCCTTGTTTTACGTTTAATTCAATATCTAGGCCATCTATATCATTAGGTAAATTTTCATTTGAATTATTCCAATAAATACCTTGAATGAAAAGGTCACCATTTTGCGCGTTAAGATCTTCAGCACGCTCAGTTGCAGCAGTAATATGTAGTGAGCTATTAGGATCTAAGTACCAGACTAATAATTCTAAATCACCATTCTCAACTGAAGAAACAATAACTTCAGGAATATTTTTGTTTGATGGAGTATTTTCATCAACAAATATTTCTACTAACGGAACAGCGTCTACAATAGGGACTAAAATGATGAAAAATGTAAGAAAAATAGCTACATATTTCATGTAGCCTCCTCCATCATTTTTCTTAGAATTATATCCTCTTGCTGTTTCCACATTTGGGAAATTCGTTCTCCAGCCCAAATTGGAATTCTCCAAAGAATTCCATGTCTTTCTAAAATCAATAAATGACTGCCTGAAATGAAGTTTTCAGTATTTTCACTTGTCCCCTCTTTTTTAATAATTTGAGATGCAAGTTCAATATTTACATTATGAATCCTAGACCCAGTATCATTTATTTCAATTGAATGCAATCCTTCAGAACTCAGTCTGTAATTTCTGGAATCTCTCTTTTCCCATGCACGAATTCCAAGATGGATCAAGTTTAGAGGAGGCCATTGTGAACCCTCATGTATTCTATCGGGTCTTGATTTAGTCTCTTGAGACCAAATCNTATCCATAATGCAACTATTACTCCACAGAATTCGTTTTCCTTTAGTCCACAGACTAGAATTTNCAGTCTTTGGTGCATACATTTCAGAAATTAATGGNAATTCATTGATATTAATCGGGATTGGATANACTCCTTTTCGATTTGGATTAGGAGGTATTCTTCGGCAATTATCTTTTNTTGAAGTATCAATTTCTTTATNTATNCGAATTTTTGCAACAAAAAATCCACCATGNCCCGACTCATCTTGATGTATTCGAATACAATTTGNNANCATTTTTTGAATTTCTAGGTTTTTTGACGGCTCAAATCTTTCATCTTCAATNGGGTTGATTTCATCATCNAATACTGTCCAATTATTCATNCCATTTCTGTATGATAGTCCTTTTAANGTCTCATCATCTATTTTTTCTAATTGGATTCCTTTTTCATTTTCTAAGATTCTGGCAATCACTGCTTCATTTTCAATTGGATCTAGAGAACAGGTAGAATATACGATAACTGACCCAGATCTGGCTATTTTTATTGCGCGAGACAACAGATTAACTTGTAAAGTGTGCAATCTTTTCCCAGCAGAGGGTTTCCATTTATTCCAAACATCAGGATTTTTTCTCGTAGTAGCAGATCCGGTACAAGGGGCATCAACTAATATGGAATCGTATCCAACTCCAGGGATTTTTGGAATATGTCTCCCATCATGCTGAACAATCATAATATTCGGAAGAGAAATTCTTTGAGCATTTGCTACTAGAGTATTAGTTCTCTTTTTTGATACATCATTTGCTATAACAGCTCCAGTTCCTTGTAAGACTTCGGCAATATGCGTACTCTTAGAACCAGGAGATGCACACATATCAAGAATAATTTGATTTTCTTGAATTTCTAAAAGTAGAGAAGGAATCATTGAAACCGCTTCTTGCCGAGTAATTCTGCCCGTCTCATGCAAGGCGATGAATAATTTTCGATGCTCTGGTGGTATATTTCCTCTAATCCATGGCATAACCCATCCATTGGGACACCATTCAATTTCTTTAGCGCCCATTTCAATAATTTGATTTTCAACCCAATTGAATTCTCTTCTAAGGGGATTAATTCTGATGGTTTCCGTTAATCTAGGCAATGCTGCCTCTAACCATGAGTCTGAATCGTCTGTCCAAAATGCTACAGCTTTGAGTAAGAGGCTATCCAATGCCTGCTCTCTCCAAGGTCGCAGGTCGTCTGCCATGTTGTGTCCTGAATCTTCATCAGATATCGTAATGTTGGATTACAAGATTAATGGCCATGACATTATCGTAGAAACATGAACATGTGGCTGGGGGTCGAACCTCTTTTGCAACTGTTGGTGCTCTCACTCCCCATATTGTGGATTATTGAATGGCGATTTACTCATAATAATATCAGATCTAATCAAGTAAAGAAATTATTTTCATTTTATGTTTTAGTACTTCTTTTTCTGATTGTGATTCAAGGCATTATAGGTCATTTTCAAAGTCCATTACATAGTCATGCTGTGTTGTGGGGGATTTCAGATTCAATTATGATGTCATCTCTTCATTTTTCTTACGGCCCTGAAGGTCGACTAATTCTTATTGGATTAGTTTATTGGATTTACATTATTGTTAGAATGCCAAAATCATTTAGTTTTCAAAATTCAATTTATTCTATTCCATTATTACCAATCATTGGTGTAGGAACTTCAGCACAAGCCTTTGCCCCAGTAACTGATGTGGTAGTTAGTTCATATGCACCCGTTCCAACGGTATTTCCATTTATTATTTCATTATTTATTGGACTAATCTTAGGTGAAGCTATGTTAAGGTCAATACCATTGATTTTAGAAAAAAATCTTACAATAAGAGAATCTAGATTTGTAATTATTCTTTGGACTCTACTTGTTTTTCTTGTATCGTATGAAGATTCAATTTCATCTCTTCTTCCCTTTAGTACTACTTTTTCATTAATTTTCTTTTCATCAATAATTATGATTACAGATATTATCGGAGGGTTCTCAGAATCATTTCCAGAATCTAAAGGAGAAACTTGGCCATCTTTAGCATTTACTTTCCTCTTGGTTTCTGTAGCACTATTACTAATTTATTTCTTCTCAGTACAAAGATCTCTTTTAGGAATAGGAATAATATCAATTTTTGCTACTTTGGGTTCCCAACTTCCAGTCTTAGGTTTTGATAATCGTAATAGATCTGCACATAGGTGGTGTATTTTTGGAGTTGGACTTGCTNTATTATTTTTGATTAGTTTCGTTACTATAGATGATGTCTCGATTAAAATTATGACAGTAACAATTCTGATTACTCCTATGACTTGGAATATTATTGATAGATATCTCGTTCCAAGAAATTAACATAATAATAGCCATATTAAGAGTTATTTTGCGGCTATCATTAAATATCTAATTCAAGACTTTCAGATATCGGTCCTACTGGATCGGGATGGGATAATTATGCAACATATAGAGCAGCGCAGGTCATCAAGATATGGAAAAGGCGAACAAAGAGTCATACGTACTGATACTAATGAGACAGTTCGAAAACTTCGAAGTTTGACTGAACGTGCTCGACTTTACGGTCGTGCTGAAGGATCTTTGGTTCCAGTCGAGGCTCTAGTAACAATTGAAACAGAACATTGGGTGTGGCAAACTGTTGATCGTGAAACACTCTCAGAACTATCTCATCGACTCGTTCTTCAAATGAGAGATGGTAGAAGAAGAGAGTTATTCATGACCCACTCATTAGATGCAGCAGTTGAGTCTGCGTCGAGGATTGTTGAGTTCCATGACGGGGTCGTTTTAGTCGAAGCTTTAGCCCCTTAATCTCCAACAAAAGTATGCGTCACCGTAAAATAGAGACCTCTGGTCGGGAAGGATGGTTAGTATGGCTAAGAAGAAGGATAATAGCGGCATTCAACAGGCTGCTGGATTGATTCGATATTTCGATGAAGAGTCTGAAGATGCTCTTCAAATTCCTAAGGGTGCAGTGTATTTTGCATGTTTTTCAATGTCTATCATTATTTATCTGGCAAACCATGGTGTTTGGCAATGGATATGGGAAAAAATATTTGGATAATTATTCAGATTCGGTCAAATCAACGAATGGTATTTCCTCATCATCTGATTCATTCATCTGCTCTTCTAAATTAGATCTAGTTTTTGGATTTGCTAGAATTAGACTCCTTTCTGCTCTAGATAAAGCCCGTGAAACGGCTGGTGCGTTTCTATCATGAAGAGCCTGTCGAGCTGTCGTAATATTTTCATCTACTCCGATTAGGTGCTCCTTGCCTATTTTGTCAACCTTACCTATTAGTTTCCTATATTGATCTGCTATGAGTTCTATATTTTCTGCTAATTCGTATTTTCCGGCATTTATCAATTCAGTCCAATTTTCTTGATGGTCATTGATTGACAACTCAGTTTTTCTTCTAAATGCGAAAGGAAAAGTTGTTGCCCACGGATCTCTACCTAGGCTGGCAATAATATCAAATGCTATTCTTGCTGTATCATTCCGTGTTCCAATAATCTCTATTTTATTCAGATAACACCTTGCAAATAATCCAAACCCCCAATAAGATTCACTTCTGATTAATATTTTCAATTCATTTGATTGTACTGAAATAGTCCAACGCTGTTCATCAAATCCTGGACGTTCAATGAATTCAGGTGGAGAGTGAGGGCCTAGAGAACTAAGTACAGCTTGGGTAACATCTCCTAGATATACCAAACTTCCACCTTCAGGCCAAGCATTTGGTCTCAATACTCCTTCTTTATCCACTTTCATTTGAGGGGTTCCTGTCCGGACTTGGGCCCAAAGTACGAACTTCCCCTCCTCCATGAAGTTCGCTTTACCTTCCTAGCAATGATTCCTGCGGTAATTTACGGTGATATTCATACGCCGCCAAGATAGCGAGAGATTCATGGCGAAGGCTAGTAAGAAGGTCATAGATGCATTGACAGCAATTCCTGGAGTTGGTGAAGCGACTGCAAAGAAGTTAGCAGCAGCAGGAATGAGTTCCAAATCTGATGTAGTAAAAGCGGGTTTGAAGGGGATTAAAGCTGCTGGAATAACAGCAGGAACAGCATCAAAGATTGCTAAGGCTGTTGCGTCGTCTAAAGTTAAGGCTGTTACAAAGAAAGCTAAGGCTGTTACTAAGAAAGCTAAACCCAAGAAAACTACTCCTTCTCCAATTACTAAGTCTAAGGTTAGTACAGAAGAAAGTGGTGTTAGAGGAGACCAAATTGGGACAAAAATTGCTGCTCCCAAAAGTGTCGCTGACATGCTCAAGAGGGTAAAACGATCAGATTGACCGCTTTGATGAAGTAGTGTCTTTTCTCTCTATCATTTATGCCTAGGCGAAAGTATGGTCGCCTGACAAAACCTCTTGAGATTCCACCTAAGGACAATTGCTCAAGATGTAGGTCTGGAAAACATTGCCCTATCCCTGGACATAAAGGAAACGAGGTCAGAGCAAATAGACAATGGACAGGCCCTGATGATATCGATAAGAGACAAAATAAGAAAAAGCCAGGGCAAAAGCGCTGATTATTCTTCAATAGCTGCATTTTGTGCTCTATGGTATATTTCTCGAAGAGTTTGATCACTAATATCAAGATATATTCTAGTTGTTTGAATATTTGAATGTCCTAGAAGACGTTGAATAGAAACTAAATCTACGCCTCTCTCGAGTAGTCCTGTAGCGAAATTATGTCTTAGAGTATGTGGAGTCAATCTAGATCGCGGAATTTTTGCGGAATCAGCAATTGCGTCCATCATTTTTTGTATATATCTTGGAGCGACTCTACTAGATCTCGTTGATAGGAAAACCGCATCTACATCATCTCCAACAGGGCTTTTAGTTTCTATTTGCATTCTACGGGAACCAAACCATGCATTCATTGAATCAACGGTCTTTTTTGTGTAGAGGACCAATCTGTCTTTGTTTCCTTTTCCACCATAAATTCTCGCTGATTTATCTGCCAAATCTANATTATTCATATCAAGTGAGCATAGTTCTGAGACTCTCATACCTGTGTCTAGTAATAGAGTGATAATAGGTTCTGCAAGTGGATTTTCCGAATTAGANGCAGAATCGCGTACTCGTTCAATTTCATCACGAGTTAAAGTTCTAGGCAAAGGTCTTGTTCCACCAGGTCTTTGTACCCAATCAGGAATTCTGTGCCCNAGATACTTGAATAGATGACCAATTGCAGCAATCCTTGCATTGATAGTTGCAGGTCTAAGATTTGAGATTGATTGAACAAATAAATCCAATCTACCATTGTTAGGATCACATCGATTATGCATCTCAGAAATTGGCATTTCTTCAACATCAATTTCTTCTTCATCAGGTAATAGAATCAAAGCAAATCTTCTTGCTGATGAAAGATAAGATCTAATGGTGTGTTCGCTTTTCTTCTCAGCTCTTAATTGGGTTTCCCATAATGAAATCCAAGGAAGGTGTTGAATTCGTACTAACCTAGAAGGAAGGATTTGTCCAGTTCCAGTGAAATTTGAATCGAAAGGTGTTGCTAAACGTCCGTGAGGACCATTTGGTGACCATCCGCTCCGCTGTCGCTCGTTATCCATGGGTCCCATCCCATCCCCGAAGGGTAGTATCAGATAGGGGTGTTATGTTTGAACCCTTCCTGACGATTGAAAACCGCAGATATCTTTTTTTTATTAACTCAAAGCAGCCGGTGACTCATCATTTCCTTCAATATGAGATCTCATCGATTCTAGAGGCCCATACAAAACAATTTGGTCATTTGGTTGTAAAATTAATTCAACATCTGGTGACCAGATATTTTCTTTTCCACGAATAATTGTAACTACATTTGCATCTGGGGGTACAACTTCTGAAATCGACCTTCCAATGAATTGAGGCCATATGTTGAGTACCACTGTTACTGTACCAAAGCCTGTTCTTNTTCTAACGATTTCATCTAAGTTTACTGATTGTATCTTATGTCGTTTAGCGATCATTTCTATGATATGTCCTGCAACATTGATTCCAGATGCTTTTTCGATTCCTTCCAATCCTGGACTTGAATTTACCTCTAGTAGAATTGGCCCTGATCTTCCTTCTAGCAAATCAACACCTCCAACATCTATTCCAAGGTGATTTGCAGCTTCTATTGCGACTTTAGCATAATCATCTGGCAGATCTATTTGTTCTACTCTACCACCTAGATGGTAGTTTGATCTAAATTCTCGACCATTAGAAACTCTTCTCATGGCTGCCACTACTTCACCACCAACAACAATAACTCTGATGTCTTTCCCGTGACTTTCTTTGATATATTCTTGAACAAGCACAGTTTTTCTTTCAGCAATTAGTCTGTAGACCATCTCCTTAGCATGGCGAATTGATCTAACTAAGAACACCCCGTCTCCTTGAGTTCCTTGACTAGTTTTGACTATACAGGGGACTCCTCCTACCCGTGAAATTGCTCTTTCAACGTCTTTCCATGAAGTGACTAAAGCAGTTTTTGGAACTGGTACTCCCTTTTGGGAAAGAATTTGGCTGGCAGTTAATTTATCTCGACTTCTAAGTATTGCATCTGCAGAATTTGCAACGTATACACCCATGCGCTCAAATTGACGAACAACTCTGACTCCTTCTGTGGTTACTGAATATCCAATACGTGGTATTACAGCATCAGCATCCAAGGGCCAACCTTGGTAAATTACTTGTCCATTTCTGTCATCTAGAACTAGACTAGTCTCTAAAGGGTCTACAATTTCTACAATCATCCCTGATGCATCTGCTTCATTCATCAGACGTCGAGTACTATACAACTGTGGACCCCTGGACAGAATACATAGCCTAGGCGCTCTCATCAAACCGCGACCATCCCGGTCTTGTTTTGAATTCATCCCTATTTTTGGGGTTTTATTGAAGACTAAGGGGTGCATCCGACCATCTATGCAGCCCCCTAATGCTGCCCCATCTGTTCCTGCTGGGCCTACATCTGCTCCTACTTCTTTTGATCCAATCGCTGAAATGGAAGATAAGCGAAATAGAAAAGAAAAACGTGAGCGACAGCTTGAAAATTTGAAGTCAAATCGCTCTTCTAAGCGGATTAATGTATACCTTACTCTTGGGATTCTTACATTGTTATTTGGGTTTTCATTTTTCCCTTTATCTCAAGGAGATATTTCGTCAAACCCTCATGAATCATTGTCTTCTGAGGAAGTAACTTCTTGGATGGACCCGATGAGTCCTCTACATTGGACTCAAGAACAGATAGATGAACGTGCGGAATCCAAAATTTGGGACGGTAGTGATTTCAATGCAGGATCTTTTGAGCAAGAATTGAACTTAGGTATTTGGCAGCCATTCAAATTAGGTCCATTGAATGATGTTCAAGTTAAAGTTAGTCTCAAAGGATACAGATTTGATGGACGAAATACATCCTTCAACATTGGTTTATTTTATGCACCAAATGGATGCGATGCTTTACCAACTACTGAAATTGTATGGAATAGAGATTCTACATCTAGAACTACTATAATGGATACAGAAGAATCTGCAGCACTGCCTCCGGGGGAAATTCGTGAAGTTACTTTAACTGTAAAACCTGGGCGTTATTGTTTAATTTTCCAGTATCTAGATACTCAGGATTACAATCATCCTTCTTGGAGCAATACAAACCAATTCTGGAAGGCTACAGTAGATTCTGAAGTGGATATGTTTTGGCCTAGAGCATTTCTTCTTCCAATATGTGTTTTGATCTTACCATTGTTAATATCATCAATTATTGGTGCACAAAAAGCAGGAAGGGCATTCAAGCAATTGAGATTCCCTGAATCATCCTCTAAATCTACTGAAGAACAAGTTATGGATGCTGCGGAGGCTGAAAGGGCAATGGGCATGGATTTGTCAACGGGTTCTGAAGGAGTTGATGACCAAGATTCAGATGCGACTCCATCCCAAGATGACACAATTGATGTACAAAATGAGGAAGTAGATTCTGTTGAGAATTCAGATAAAACAACTACTGAGTCAGAAACAGGAGCCTCTGAATATACTGATGAGCAATTACTAGCCGCAGGTTGGACTCATGAGCAAATTGCTCAAATGCGCGGCAACTGATAATTTTGAAAGAAAACGCATTGTTTTGCACCTGTAGTGCAACGGTTTGATAGCGACGCGTGATGACATCAGCATGTACGGAGGTGCAGTACGTGGATCGCGACGAACTTGAATCGATGACTGTCGCCCAGTTGAAAATTTTACTTGAAGAGAACAGTCTATCGAAATCAGGTAAAAAATCCGATTTAATTGATCGATTATTAGAAAATTCATTTTCACTTGATGAAGAAGAGGAATTTCTAATTCTCGAAGATGAAGAAAATTTTGATGATGAGCTTGAAATTTCTAAAGCATCCTCTTCAACTCCTTCTGATGAAAAAATAGAGATAATGGAAGCAACAATACTAGATGCGGTTTTGGTGGAAGACGACCATATTCCTGAAACACCATCTTTGAAGGTACGAGAACCAACGTCCAAGAAGTCTGAACCTATGATAGAGATCAAAATTCATGCTGGTAAACCCCGTAAAGCTGTTGTTTTGGGAATAATTCTACTTGGTGCTGTTGTAGCAGGAGGAGGATATTGGTGGACATGGGTACAAGATCAACAATCTTTCACAACTGAGCCTTCAAGATATGGCGATACAATGTCATTTACAATGACTGATGGTCAAATTTCTGCTACAGGAGAAGAGATGGTTGAATTATTGAGGGAAAATACAGGTGATGCTCTAGAAAAAGCATGTGGTGATTTAGAGGTTGCAATGAGTGGCACAGGATCGATGTCTTTTCGTAATGCTCCCTCTTCTGAGATTACGAATACCAATGATCAAATTTATTCTGGTTCTGCTGAGTCAATTGACGGATATGGTCGTATTCATTTAACAGCAGAAAGAAGCTTATCTTACGATCTGAATGTGGATTTAAGTGGTAGAACATGGACTACTGATGGAAGCAAATGTAGCAATAGTTTGCAATGGGAAATGAATAGTAATTCGTTAGCAATCGAGTCAATTTCTTGGGAAGAATTAACTGAAGAAACAACAATCCAATCAGTTTCATCACTAGATTTCCGAACTCCTGATAATGATCAGACCCGAGTAGATGCAGTTTCATTCGGAGGTACAGGAGTATCTGCCATTGATGGAATATTGCCATTTCTCTTACAACCTGCAATTCCTATGGACTTGTTCGATTCTTTTGGTACGACTTTGATTGAACCCGGCGTAACTGGGGAAGTAAATGGATGGAATTTTGAGGTTAAGGATTCTCTGAGGGTAAATGGACAGTTGGTTATTCCTATTGATTTGGAACAACCATCAATCAATGCATGTCTAGGTCATGCTAGAATGTCATTACAGATTATAGAAGGTAATCCGTGGCCTGTAGAACAACATGTTGACATCTTAATCAATAAAAATAGAAAGTCCAATGATTGCGGAACAATCGAATCAGCAGCATTGGAATTAACTGTCCCTGAAGGACAATTGATAATTGCCTACAAATTGAGTGGAACATCATTTACTCAAGGAGAGCGACCTATTGATTGGGGAATATTATATTCAGGTAGACCGGGACCTGGAGAAGACATTCCTTCTAGCCAATCGCAATGGACGAATCATATTTCAGATGAATCAATAATTAGAGAATTCACAATCGAAGAAGCCGTTGAATGTTTAATGAATTCATCTTCACCTAGTGGAGTTCGTTCAGCAATAAATAATGATGGCTATTTGTGGAAAGTAAATCATAGACAGGAAAATGGAGAGATTTGGAACTTGAGTTGGGTCGATCCTCAAGACGATGCAGGATGGACTGAGGTAAAGGGAACTTCCGAACAATCTTGTGAAGTCATTAGTGATGGAACAATTTCTCCTTCAGATTCTCCTGGATATAATCTAAATGCAATTCCTGAAACATTATCTCTTTCTACATTAGAAACTAGAATGCTAGAGATGGATGGTTCAGATGAGCCAGGTTCTATCTTGGGACTTGGTCAAGGATTGAATTCTGATGTTACAGTTGGTGCAATTTTGCTAGCGACTACTAGCTCTGATTTATTGGATATTTTAACTAGTCAACAAAGTATTGATCAAGGTGAGGTTGGATTTACAGCATCTAGGAGTTGGACCGATGGATCTGCTGAACACAATTATGATCTTGCAATAGATGCTGAAAGAGGCCGTATAATTGGATGGATTCATACCACGGTTGCATGAAAATTCACTTCAAATTTAGTTTTCAAAGATTTATTGAGCGTCATGTTGAACACCTCTTAGCTTTGAGATGGTTCGATGGGCGAGGAATTGAATGACTCATTTTCTTCAAGAATTGATAATTCGATAGACGATCATTTGATTCATGATGTTTCATTTGTTGAAATAGAACATCCTCTCTCTAGTGACATTACTGATACTGATGCTAAACCACGTAGATTATTCGATATCCCTCATTCTCTACCCACTAAACAAGGATTAGCGAGAATAGTTACAGTCACAAATCAAAAAGGAGGTGTAGGTAAGACAACATCGGTAATTAATATTGCAACTCATCTAGCTATGAGAGGTGCTAGAGTCCTTGTTGTCGATTGCGATGCACAAGGAAATTGTGCATCGGGTTTGGGCATTGATAAGTCTAAAACGAAAATTACAACCAAGGATGTCATACTTACTCCCAGCATTTCTATTCAAGCAAGACATGCAACTGCCGTTGAAGGCTTACATCTCATTGTAGGAGATCATAACTTAGTCGGTGTTGAAGAATCATTGTCTGCTCAACTAGGAAGAGAGAGACGATTAGTAGAAGCATTAGCAACTCTTCGACCACATTATGATTTGATACTAATCGATACTGCTCCATCAATGAGTATTGTTTCTGTTAATGCATTGACTGCTTCTGATGGGATTTTAATTCCAGTTCAGACAGAATATTTAGCCCTAGAAGGGGTAGCATTATTGATGGGAACAATTCAGGAAGTTCGAAGATTACTGAATAATTCACTTGGAGTAGATGCAGTAATCATGACTATGCACTCTCCTACTCTACTGAATACACAGGTAGCTGGCCATCTTCGAGAAACTTTTGGAGACTTAGTTTTAGAGCCGCCTATTAGACGAAATATTCGTCTTGCTGAATCTCCAAGTCAAGGAGTACCAATTCAATTTCATGCACCTCAAAGCCATGGTGGTCAGGATTATTCACTTCTTTCTTCAGAACTAGAAGCATTATGGTTTCCTGGAGGGCTCAATAATGAATGATGAAAAAAGAGGTCTTAGTAGAGGTCTTGATGATTTAATGGCTCAAAATGAAATAGATTTACCATTTTTATCCACATATGGCCCAGCTTCTGATGTAGAAGATGAGATATCTCAAGCAAAAAGCCCTCCTGAAGAAATCTTTGATGCAGTATTGAGGCATTTACGTTCGTTAAATCAAACATTTGATTATAGCCAAGAGAGAGAAATTCAAATTTCTGGATTAGTAGTCAAAATTGAAGATAATGGTGTCCGCCTTACATTTAATCATTTAATCCGTCTTCCTTTTGTTCCAAGTGATCTAGCTTCACCGGGACTCACTGAAGGGAATTTATCGGATGATGGATTATCTGGGAATGTGAAAATTCAAGCATGGGGAATTGAAGCGAGACGCTGTCTTTCCCGATTTGTTGAACATTCAAAAATTAACGACGTTGAATGACTGCAGCGGCAATTAAGATACTCATGGTTATACCCACGATTCCAATTGTAGGAGTAGTCTCAATCTCACCACAGACTCCTCCTTCTTGGTCATAATTTTCTCCACCCCATTTTTCACTATCAAACCAGCAATCGGACCAAACTTTCCATCCCCACCCAGTATCTGGAATTCTAGTCTTATTTTCTCCTTCCGCTAAATCAAAATACCAATTTACATATGTTTGATCATCAATCGGCTCTACTTCAACAGTCCAAATCCCAGTAGCATTGTCTTTCACCATATCTTGCGGATTTGGCGGATAACACAGCCCACTATTTACACAAATTTGGGTCCAGATTTGAATTGATGAGATATTTGACTCATCATCTAATTGAACACTAATTTGAAAATTTTGATTTCCATAGAAAACTTCTGGAAATGTTACTTCTGAAATATCAGAGTTTTGTATATCAGTAACTTGATTCTCACCACCGCCACCTGCTGCACATACAACCGTGGATGCAAAGATAAGAATAGAAATTGAGAGGGCAATCCTAGTTCTCATATTTACTGGACATCCCTTATCCTATTCAATACTGATGTAATTATTTATCAATTGACCATAAATCGTCACCGATCCAGTGAATAGTTCTAATTGATTTACCCTTAGTTGATTTATCCATTGTTTCTGCATCCATTAACGCCCATCCAATAGCAATTGGTTTACCATGTTCTTCGTCTCTAACCCATACTAAATCTCCACGTTCGATAATTGGATCTACAATTTGAATTCCTGCAGCCATACAATCTGCTCCATTCATTAGAAACGGAATAGCTCCTCTATCTACAGCACACCATCTTTTCCCTAGATCCCATCTTAATATCCCTCTCAACGTTGGAAATGTGATTTCTTCTTCAATTCCTAGATCATCAGGTCGCTTTAATGTCATAACTATTGGATCTTTGTCAGCGAGAAGCAATTGTATATCTCCAAATTCTGCAATTTCTAGAAATGCCCCATCCAAGTTATCTTCTATATCAAAATCTTCTTGAATACGTTCAACCAATTTACGAACCACTTTGATTCGTACCGGCTTTCTCTTCTTCACTTTCCTTGCGGCCACATTCATTTGGATATGCAACTACTCCATCAAGTTCCCGTCTAAGCCGAACCCATGAAGGCCACCTTCTGTTTCGGAGGTTTATGCCGGTAGGATGGGGAGTCCTTCGAAATTTTCGAGATCACGCTAAAGAAATGGGTGCTAAGCCACCACCATCTCCTATGTTTTTCCTGATGCCTCCAAGTAGTATATTGCAAGTAGACGGACTTCACACAATCATCCATCCTGGAGTCAATTCTGTTTTGCATTATGAAGTTGAGTTTGTTGTTCGAATTGGAAGAGATGGTAGACCCGATGGCTGTGGAGTAGGATTAGATCTTACCAANAGAANTGCNCAAGAGNTAGCNAANTCAGAAGGTATGCCNTGGACTGATGCCAAGGCNTTTCCAATGTCNGGCCCTNACAGTANNTTAGTTCCNTATGAANCNATTNCATANGANATAAAATTAGAAGTAAATGGAGAAATTAGACAACATGGCAATATTTCCAATATGGTTCACAACTTAGATGATTTATTCGTAGCTATTCATTCTCGTTTTATTCCTGAACCCGGCGATATTATCTTCACCGGTTCTCCAAAGGGCGTAGGTCCTTTGTTTCCTGGAGACAGATTGGTGGCCAGTTTATGGAAAAATAATACTTGTATTACTAATTTTGAGGCCAAAGTTGTAACTTCTGAGGAATCTGATTTGGGCGCTTCTTTCAAATAAGGAGAGTGGGTCGGCCAAAAACGGAGGCGACAAGAGTGGCACAGTGGCACGGCATCTCTAGACGCAAGCCTTCGGGTGCTCGNCTAAAGCGTCCGAACCGGTATCGCGGAAAGCGAAGAACCGAGATTTCAAGTGAGAAACTTTTCGCATTTATTGCTGAAGAACCTCAGAATAAAGTGTACCGTAAGCGTAGTGGCAATGTCACTGTACGCGTTCTTGGTGAGAAGATGATTAACGTAAGCGACGCTTCAGGAAAGACACAACGTGTTGAAATGACAAATGTTGTTGAAAACTCTGCAGATCCTAACTATGTCCGACGAAATATTCTGACTAAAGGGGCTATTGTTGAGACATCAATTGGTCGTGTTAGAATCACTAGCCGACCTGGAATGGACGGTGTAATTAGCGGCGTTCTTGTTGACGAGTGAGCGAAGAACCCAAACGGGTTAGCCCACTAGGTTGTTTTACGGGGTAGATTTTGTGGCTGGAGATCCATCGAGGATTTCGATATGGACAGGCTATTTTGACTCTAGATTAACTCGACGTCAAGGTCGACGAGTAAATCGAGATTGTGCAATCCCAAATCCAAATTTGGAACAACTAGCATATGCTGCAAAATCTCTTGGAATTAGAAAGATGAAGAGAGTAACTAACAAATCTCATCCCAAGAGGCCTAGATTGAGTGAAGGCCTTCTGATTGTATCATCTAAGGATGCCTTCAATTCAACTGGAACAGAATCAAAAGAGGCATTAATGCAAGCTATCGGTTCTAGTTTATTTGCCAGTCACGAGGAGGCAAAACAAAAGAAAGAGGAATCCAAAGCTAAAGGCCCAAGAAAAGGAGATAAATCAGCTCGTTCACAAAGAAAAGGACCTCAGATCAAATCTTCACGAAGAAAGAAGAAGTTTGGTCGAAGATAATTTCATATCTTGACAACATGAATCCATTTGTGTTTATCTTCCGAACGACGTAGTTGTATGTCTAATAATGATTGATATAATTCATGAGTGATTTTTCCAACTTCACCGTTACAATATTCGGTAACTTTGTCCCCATGTTCTATTCGACCGATAGGAGAAATCACAGCTGCTGTTCCCGCACAAAATGCTTCATCTGCTTGCATTGCGAAATCCACATCAACTTTTTCTTCATTGACTATATATCCCGAATCTCTGGCTAATTGTACAATACTATCTCGAGTAATTCCAGGTAGTATGGTTCCAGTTAATTCAGGAGTGTAAATGACTCTATCTTTTACGCAGAAAAAGTTAGCTGCCCCTACTTCTTCAACAAAACGATGTTCAACAGCATCCAAATAGATAATTTCTGCATAACCTTCTTTCTTTGCCATTTTTGATGGCATCATACCAGGAGCATAATTTCCAATTGCCTTTACGCCTCCTGAACCACCAGGGGCTGCTCTGTGGAATTCATCAGATACTTTTAGAGAAATAGGACTCATTCCTCCCTTGAAGTAAGGACCTACTGGAGAAACAAATACCATGAAAGTAAATTCAGGTGCAGGAGCTACTCCTAGAATTGCTCCACTACCCCACAAAACTGGACGAACATACAAAGCTCCTCTTCCAGTTGGAGGAATCCACCTTTCATTTTCTCTTACAACTGATTCTATTGCATTGATGAAGATATCTTCAGGGACAGGAGGCATTCCTAACCTACTTGCCCCTTGAGCAAACCTAGCAGCATTTTGTTTAGGTCTAAACAAAACTATTGAACCATCTTCTGATCTTTGTGCCTTCATTCCTTCAAAAATACCTTGTCCATAATTTAGAACTCCAGCAGCAGGAGAGATAGAGATATCTCCGAAGGGAAGTAACTCTCCATCTCCCCATTCTGATCCAGATGGAATAACTTGACGATACATCACATCGGTTGCAGTAAACGAGAAAGTCAGGCTATCCCAGTCAATCTCCATCTCAATCTTCACCCACTGGACTATGTCCGGTAAACATTAGAATCAAAACTCGTCTATGAACGATTCCCTCAGATAATCATTAAGAAATTCTGGGTACATTCATGACTGACCGCAATAATCGAAGTTTATGGTCGCGCCCTCTCCTCAATGGTCGGGATCAGTTTGTGTGATCGATACTTCTTATCAGATACTCAAAAATGGAGGTACAACTATCGAACTTTTTGCAAGATCTAAAGAAGGTTTTTCTCTCACAATTTTGGTTGAAGGATTATCCCCACATGTGGTAATAGCTGCACCTGATGCACCATCTCCTTCAATGCTGGAAGCGAGGTTGTCTGANGTAAGGAATGATGATCGAGTAGTNAAAATTCATGAGTCANGAAAACTNTGGTCTGAGAAAGGTGAAGTTCCNCATTGGAGNGTAGATGTTACTCAGCCNAACATCGTACCCAAATTACGTGATAANTTACGTAAAGAATGGATTGTTAGNAGTGCNGACATTGTTTTTCCCCTCCGACTTTTTTTGGACAGAGATATAGGCCCTCATATTGAGGTTAAAGGAGAGGTAATTTGGGCTCAAAGGAAAGCTCCAACTGAATTTGTTTCAACATTCTCTGA
>PAOK01000056.1 GCA_002708015.1 Methanobacteriota archaeon | reverse complement strand
ATCCATCTTCACTGATTAAGTAGGTCTTCTTGATTATATCCTCGGGCGAGGATTTTCCGTGCGTTCAGCCGTTAGGCTAAATTTTAATCAATAAAGAAAAAAATCTCTATGTTGATTAAAAAATAGGATATGGAAAAATACGAGTACTCATGAACTGGAACATTAACGGTGATTCATGGATGAACCTGTGAACGTTCTCGGAGGTCCTCTCGCCACATGCAGTACTGAACCTTTGACTGGGTGGTTTCGTGATGGATGTTGTAATACGGATGATTCTGATAGAGGCTCTCACACAATATGCGTTACTGTCAATGAGTCATTCTTGACATTTAGTGCGAATGCTGGAAATGATTTGTCTACACCTAGACCTGAATTCCGTTTTCCTGGATTAAGTCCAGGAGATCGGTGGTGCTTATGTGCAGCACGATGGAAACAGGCCTGGGAAGAAGGTTGTGCACCTCCTGTAGATCTTGAAGCAACCCATATCCGAGCACTTGAGATTGTAGATCTCGAAATTCTTGAACTTCATTCACAATGATGTGATTTTCATGGATCCAACTGAAGAATGGTTTTTTCCACGTGTCGGGAATCGTATTCGAAATCGAACAGTTCTTGCGGCTTTGACAAATAAACAATCTAATGATGACGGAACTCTATCAGATGAAGAGATAAATTTCCTTCTTCGTCGAGGTCAAGGAGGTTTTGGAATTGTTACTACGGCTGCATCACATGTAATGGAGAATGGTCAAGGTTGGCCAGGAGAGATGGGGGTGTGGGGAGATCACCAGATTCCCGGATTAACAAAATTAGCAGAAGGTCTTCGAAATCAAGGAGCATTGAGTCTAGTTCAGATATTTCATGGAGGAATGCGTGCTCCTGCTGATTTGATTGGTACAACACCTATTTCTGCAAGTTATAATGATGAGAAGAACGGAAACGATCCTGCCCGAGAAATGACTGAAAATGAGATTCAAAATGCTATTAATGCCTTCGCTTCTGCCGCTGAAAGATGTGAAAAAGCGGGAATAGATGGAGTTGAGATTCATGGGGCTCATGGGTATCTTATTGCTCAATTTCTAGGTACTGTTACTAATCGTAGAACTGACTCATGGGGAGGAGATTTAACTGGAAGATCACGTTTCTTAATGAGAATCATTGAGGAAGTGAAAAAACGTACCAGTCCTTCATTTATAGTTGTAGTTAGAATTTCTCCAGAAATTCAAAACCTAGGAATAACATTGGAGGATAGTTTAGAGTTGGCTAAGCGTTTGATAGAAACTGAAATTGATGCTCTACATATTTCATGTTGGGATGTTTTCAAAGGACCAGAAGGTGCTTCTGTCGATTCTCCAACAATTACTCGAAGATTCCGAGAAGTACTGCCCAATGATTTTCCATTAATTTCTACAGGAAGTATTTGGACTTCGAATGATGTACGATTTGTGATGAATGAAGGAGCAGATTTAGTTGGAGTAGGACGTGTTGGAATTGCACATCCTGATTGGCCATTAGGTCTCCAAGATTCAGATTATTCTCCTAATCCTCCTCCCTTCACAACTCAATATCTTGAGTCTGTTTCATTAAGTGCTGTCTTTGTTGAATATATGCATCGATATCGAGGATTCGTCGTCGGTGGACGCCCTATTGATGATTAATCAAGGACTTACTAGCCATTTCGCTAATTGTCTATAATCCAATTCAGCATCCATTTCAATCCCTAAGTCATTGAATAATTCAAACACTTCTGATTGGTCGATAGGTTGATCTCCCATTTCAGTAAGTATTCGAAATAGTTCAGTTGCTGAAATGGTTCCAGTTTCTTGAGTATCGAATACGCGGAATGCTTGAAGTAATTCTTCTTCAGATTCTGAAATTGCTTCTGCATATTCCATTACTTCTGTGTTTTCTTCAGTAATCACCCTCACTCTAGATAGTGGCACATTATCTTCTTTGTCTCCATCATCGTAATCTACTCTTATTGTATGATCTGGATGAATAGCTGCAACATATGCAGGAAAATAGTATCCATGAGATTTCCAATTCACGAAAACACGATCTCCTACACTCAGATTTGGTGCAAGATAAATTCGCGACTGTTCAACCCTTAATTCTGCATCTCCATCATCATATTGGATATCATATGTCCCATCTGGATTTACATCTGCGATAATACCAAAGTATAGGGGTCCAGCATTTTTCCAATTAGCCAAAACCCTATTTCCTATTGTAAAAAGAGGCTGAGAAGGTCGAATGCTTCCTGGAGAATCTCCAATTGACCTTGCATATTTTATCTCCGTTCTACTACTCTTTTGCACAGAAACGACATATGTTCCATCTGCATTAACTTCTGTAACAGTACAACTATCTAACCAACGTTCGTTTGTTGGGCTGAAATAATCAACTACATCCCCTACGCTAAGACGTTGAATTTCTGGAGCAACAAGCTCTACAGGAACTTCCTTTGTTGAATCATTTGAAACAACTCCAAGTTTGTCTAGGGCCAAAATTACTGCATTGGTCACAGCCTCAACATCGTTATTGATTACAGTATGATGTATATCTCCTGACATAGCAGAATCTTGGAATTGAAGAGGACTAGGTGATTGAGATTTATCATTTTCAATATCTTGTGGTTCTCCACAAAATGGACATAATTTCCAATCACTTTCTACTTCCTTTCCACACTGTCTGCAGAATGGCATGTAGTGTCGTAAGGCCTTCAGATAATTAGTCTAATGTATGGTTGAAATTTACTGGGCCCCCCATCAAAGGTTTCATACCCTTCCATGGAGGTAGTTAGTTCATGGAGCCGTCTACTCTTGCACTACCGGTTCTGATTAATGGTGTTAGAGCACTAGCTACAGCATATGATGGATATGAAAAAGGTAAATTTCTGAAATCAGATCAAGCAGTTCGAGGAGAAATCAGAAGAAGAACTGATATGATGCGAGGACATCTAGAAAGAATTCAATCTCGTGCTCACCAAGAAGGAGACCGCAAATTACGAAATGAATGTGAAGAGGTTTTAGTTACCTTACAAGGGGTTTCAGATGATGCTCAAATGGCTGTAACCGGTTCTCCCACATCGATACACGATGGGGCTGGAAAACTCAGTCGAAAAGGCCAGAAGAAAATTGTAGAACACGATCTTAAAACACTCAATATGATGGTAGATTGTACTCGATTAATTAATGCAATTTTATCTCCTGGGGAAGTTGAAATCGAAGGAGAAATTTCCATGAATATGGTCCATGATAAAATTTCTAGAGCAAGAAATCATTTCCTTGAAAGAAATATGTACATTGATGGATTGGTAAAGAGGTGAAAGAATGAGTGATAAAAGCTACAAATGGAGAAACAACCCTGCTGTGATTGCAAAATATGTTCATGATCGAGAGGTTCCTAAGGGTGCTGAAGTTACACTAAAGCCCAATGAGGCATGTGTGGTTGTCGAAGATGGAAGGATTTCAGGAATTGCTACACAGAAACACATGGAAGTAAATCCAGAAGCAGGTGTCCTCTCGAAGATATTTGGTCGTGGAAATCCAAAGCGAACATTCCTTTTCGTTTTCTTAGGTCCACATGAATTGATCTTACGCATAGAAGGAATGACATCTGACGGTAGGTCAGCTTCAGGTTTTATGGTAATGAGAGTTAGTATATCTAGGGAGTCTGCCTCAAGATTACTTCAACTTCCAGCAAAAGGGAATATGGAGATCACAGCCGCATCATTGGTAGANATTCTTGAGTCNGAAGTNAANGCTCGATTNAAGCCAGTGATTCATCAAATTACTGAAGATCAGTTGNGAAATGTTGACGCAACATCTGATTTNATGATGGAGGTTCGTACTGGAATGCGNTCAACATTTGAATCACTTGGNATACAACTCCAAACCTCATTNGTCAATTGGAATACCACTGAAGCCGAGAAGGTATTGAAGATGAGAGCAGATCTTTCTGCAATGGCNGATCGAAATGCNATAATGGAAGAACAACAAATCATGGAGATGGAGAAAATNCTAGCAGCTAATTTACGTGCNGCAGANTTAGAANCAAGATCTCGAATGTCTTCGCTAGCAGCNGAAGAGAGAGCAAAATCCGAAGTAGATCTTGCTGCATTACGCGCTGCTGGNGATTTAGANTTAGAGCGTTGGAANCAGACAGCTAGATTGTATTCTGAAAGAGAGGGNCTTCGTAGAGATCAAGAAATGGCAGAAGCAGATCATCAAGTNAATCTTGCAGAAAGAGAAGCTGAAAGACAACGTATTCTTCAAGAAAATGAACTTCAGACTGANGAAAGAAAGCAGAAGAGTGCAATGGAAATGTTTGATCAAGTNCAAGCTAGAAAGAGAGAANGAATGGAAATGGAAGCNGGNAGAGAGAAAAATCGTATAGATGCTGCNTCCAAANGTTCTGAATCAATNATTGCGACNCTAACNGAGATTGCTCANTCTTCNAANGATCCACANGTAGCTATGGAAGCATTGAGACAATTGTCTGAAATTCGAAAAGCTGATGTTGATGCGGCTAAAGATGCATATATTGACGACTAGCTCCTTTCTAAATCTAGCATGAATCTATCAATTCTTTCTTGAGATCTCTCTGATAGACCAGCAACTGTTGAATCATCATTTATCCCTAATACTTCTTCATTAACTACCTCAAAATCTTCTGGAAAATCAAATTCTTCATGGAACCATATGTCGTCATCTTCATCCACAAGAAAAGGGCCTCCAAATCTTTGTTGTGCAGCATCATTTCTTTTTGTATCTACGGCCTCATTCCATTCTTTTTGAGTTGGAGAAAAAGAAATTGAATCTCTAAAAGAAATGCAATTTTCGAGAGTTTCAATCTCTTCAGCACAGTCCATATCATTTGATAATGTCATGGCATATGTAAATACTAAATCTCCAATTGGAATTTCTATTATTTCATCATCTAAATCTATGCATGGGTGTAAACATAATTCGTTCTCTGGGTTCAATGCAGCGTCCTTAGATCTATAACATTCAACTCCCATTTTGTAGGGGTTTTGAAATTCAAAGCGATAACCTAGCCCTGAAGTTCCTTCAACAATAAATTCATTCCCATCTATCTCTACAAATCCATTACCTTCAACAGTAATTGTTCTTAACAATTCCAAGGATTTTTTTAGTGGTGGTTCCATATTAATTTGGAACACTGCTCTACACGTTTGACAAATTTGTTCATTAGCGAAAGCACCCAAAATATGAAATGGAATTTGACAAACTACGCACTGTTTTTGTTTGCATGTACCATCCGACATANAATACTAAGAAAATGACCACATATAATTCGTAGAATTCATGTTTGAATATTCTTCAGTGAATCCGAACGGTCTTATATGGGAGGTATCTCGCCGAGATGCTTAGAGGGGTTCGTATGGGTAAGTCCGCATATCATCATGTCCGTGAGGCATGGAAGCGTCCCAAGGCCTCTATGTCTACTCACCATCGCAGAGANAGGCAAGCTCAATGGAGACGTGAACCTGTTTTCCAGCGAATTGCGAAGCCAACTCGTATNGATGCTGCTCGAAGAATGGGATACAAGGCTAAGCAAGGGGTCGTAATGATTCGAACTCGAGTTCGTCGAGGAGGTCTACGAAAGGGTAAGATCCATATGAAGAGAAAACCCTCNAAGGCAGGTATTAAGAAAATCACCATGGCCAAGTCTACTCAGAGAATAGCNGAAGAAAGAGTATCTCGTCGTTATCCTAATCTTGAAGTTTTGAATTCATACTGGGTTGGAGAAGATGGAAAGAATAAGTTCTTTGAAGTAATTTGTGTTGATCCTGCTCATCCAGTCATTAAGGCCGATAAGCATCTTAATCCAATGACTAATTCTAGTAATCGAGGACGTGCTCATCGTGGAAAAACAAGTGCTGGAAAGCGTGGTCGAGGATTGTACAATAAGGGCAAGGGTGCAGAAAAGTTACGTCCTAGCCTCGCTGCAAACAAAAATCGTGGTAAGTGATTTTTTTCTTCGATTTTTCGGACAAGGTTCAATGCCCACCATGTGTGCTGATGCATCATGACTGACATGCGTTCCGATGAACTTCGTTCACGCCCGGTCATATTACCTGATGGTCGAGTTTTGGGAATGGTGCATGATGCAATTGTGGATGTAGAATCAACATCAATTACTCATCTTTTCGTNACCAGTCCTCCTCCTCAAATTGTTGAAGATAGCATACATATTGCAATTCCTTGGCGTTGGGTTCGTTCTATTGGAGATGTAGTAGTTTTNCGTTGGTTCCCTCAAACTCCTATCCCTAAATCGCGATAAATTGGGAGGTTTCATNTGTATGTATTCAAGGTGCAAGACATGATTNCTCTCCATGTGCTTGGTACTTCATCTGCNAAGCCAACTAAGGATAGGAGNGTATCAGGNTCATTTNTGAATAGTCCTACAGGTTCATTTCTNATTGATTGTGGNGAAGGAATGCAACAACGAATTGCANCACACGATAGATGGCTCNGNTCNATAGGATCAAATGAGNGAACAAAAATCTCAAANTTACGTGCAATATATCTCACACATGCACATCTTGATCATTGTTGGGGTNTTTTACCCATGTTACATTCAATGGATAAGGATGGACGNAAATCAAAACTTGAAATTCATGGCCCTACGTCNATNGCAGCCTTAAATTGGATAAAAGATAGACCNGGAGAGGTCCCNGATCATGATTCNGGAATTTATTCAGGAGATTTAGCAATTCAATTCGANTGGTGGAAAAAGCATGGCGGNAAAAATGGAGCATTTCAGTTTGATGTTGAATGGATCCTTTATCCTGTAGATCAAATNGGTGTTGAGGGTATTTCCATCTCCNANGAAGATNAAATGAGTGTNCATGCTTATGTTACAAATCANCTAGANGTCCCTTCGATTGCTTATCATTTTTCAACCCCTGATCTTCCTGGTAAGTTTGATCGTTCAGCAGCGATTGANGATGGCCATGATGAGAAATCCATTCGTGANATTGCTTTAGATATCTCANACTCTGCAAAATATAGGGGTCCAACAAGGCCGNCTCGTTCATTATTAATTTCNGGAGATACCTCCTCTGANGTTCCNTCTTTTATTGANATGAANTCNNCAATAGATGTGCTAGTTCATGAGTCAACNTTTGATGATTCTCTGGAANATAAGGCAGCNTCCTATGGACATAGTACAGCTAGAGATGCTGCAAAAATCGCTTCTCACATGGNNGTNAANTTTCTTGGNTTAACTCATTTCTCTTCTAGGTTTCAAGATTTATCTCANTTAGAAAAAGAGGCACGTTCAGTGTTTAATGAATCCCATATTTTAGAAGATGGCGATCGGATATCAATAAATTTNGATGGCTCAATTTGTCTTGATAGAAAAGGTCCNGAAGAATGGATTTCAATCGTATAGGTATTGAAATCATGATACTTTTAGTGGATTAATTCAAGTTGTAAGAGGTAGGTTTCAATCTATGCGCCGGGTAATGGTAGTAACCACTATTCTCATTCTCGGCCTTCTTATCCCTACTGTGAATGCTACTGAGTCTAGAGAAACAGATTGTATTTCTGGCTCATCTTCTTGGTCACTTCAAGATCAGGAATGTGCTGTTTTTGCGTTAGGTAGCATAGTCCCAGGTGACGTTCATTCGATTCAGTTTCAAACAGATAATGAGGTTGACGTATTGATTTTTTCTCAAGCAGGTTTGTCTGTTTATTCTAATGATCAATCATATCGAACATCAAATGTATGGGATGAGAAAGGTACGCTTGAATCTTTGAATGGTACTGCAGAATGGCGTTGGACAGCTCCATTAAATAAATCTCAAACTAATTGGTACCTTGTAATCGATAACCTAGATCATCCTCAAGATGATGACCAAGGCTCCAATGGAGGATATTCTGCTACAGGGAGTATCACAATAGAAGACGCTTCTATTCGTTCTTGGACTCTTCATGACATGTTGTGGTCATTAGATGCAGGAGAAGGAACAAATATTGCAGGCCCATTTAGTTTCAGAGAAGGAACCCAAATTCTAATTGAGGCCTTTGAAATAGAGGGTTCTCCAGATGTTTTCTTTATGACGAATCAGCAGAAAGATCTGTATTTACAAGATTATTCTAATGATTTTAGAATTTCAGATACAGATATTCTTTCAATATCTTCATCCTCATCCCGTTCTTGGTTGGTACCTGCAGTTCATGCAGACCAAGATTTGTATCTTATGTTAGACAATACAGCATCTCCCACAGGAGGAGGATCAGGTTCAAATCTTGCAAGATTAGGAGTTGTGCTATCCATTTTACCAATATTGGATGCAGAGATTTCTAGTTCTGATGATTTACTTCAGGTTGATGTGGGACAGGTAATTTCACTTTCTACATTAACAACTCCGAATGATTGGAATCAATTAGATCCTGCAGGATTTTCATGGTTTTTCCCTGAAGCAAATTGTAGTATCTCAACTACTGGAAACTCAGTTTCATTATGTTGGACAACAGAGGGTCAAAGAACCGTTGAAGTAACTATTACATCTACAGATGGAAGAACCGATACCGAATCTGTAGATGTAATTGTAATCGATAGCACCCCTCCTGTGTCCCAGATTCTAGTTAGTGGAGAAATTCAAAGAGGCGTAGGAGAATCATTTACTATTTCTGGACAATCTTCAGACAATGGAGAGGTTGCTAAAGAAGAATGGTTAGTTGATGGGGTTATAGTTCAAACTCAGAATCAATCAGGTACATCACTAACATACTCTTTTGATTCATCAACTGATATAGGCAACCGTGTAATTACTCTCCGTGTTTATGATTTATCTGGATTAACTTCGGAGTCAAATATTACTGTACAAATTTCGGATACTACTGCTCCGATCACTTCTCCAATATCTGGAACCCAGATAGTAAATCCAGGTGAATCTGTTACTTTCAGTATTAGTGCAAATGATGCAGAATCCTCTAATTTGACATATGAATGGGATATCGATGGTTCGGTTGATTCGGATTCAAATGGTATCTCAGATGATGATATTGATTATGTTGGTGCAAGTATTAGTGTAAGTTACGATACAGGAGGAAGCCGTTTTGTTTCATGTGTTGTTACTAATGAGGCTGGTTTAACTTCAATTGAAACATTCACTGTTACTATATTGAATCCTCAAGTAGAAGACACATCTAGTTCCATATCTTTTGGAATGATTGCAATTATTATTTTGATAACTATCCTAATACTGCTAGCAATTGGAGCATTTATTTGGCAACGTTCTACTTCTCGTCGTGTAGCTGAAATTATTGCAGAGCAGGAAGCAGAAAAATCTGAACAAGCCCCTCCTCCTACTGCAGAAGAGCAATCTCAGATGTACGCTTCTAGAAGATCAAATGATTTTGAATCAATTGCTGGCATGTCATCTACAGAAATCCAACGAACCTCTAAAATCGAATCTAGTGAAGTTTTAGATGATTTATTCTCTGAAGAAGTTGAGCAGAATATCCCAGAAGATCAACCTGAATCCGCTCAAGTAGATGATGTAAAAACACTGTCCTCTCCCCCCTCAACATTGGGAATTGAAATTCCGAATATGTCTGCATTATCTTCAGTAGAAGAACCTATGAAGGTATTAGCCACCTCTATCAGAACAAATTGTTCATCATGCAATGAATCATTTGAGGTTGATCTTCCTTCAGGGATAAATTCTGGAAAAACGGCTTGTCCCCATTGTGGCTCAATTGAGTTTGTTCAACGATGAGCCAATTTTGAACATTAACAGCAATATGCTAAAGGTGAGTTCGTAGAGGTGATAAACAATGGATGCAGAGGGGCCTCGAAACCATGGGAGAACGAGCATCTTCCTAATCCTCTTGATGTTGATGAGTGTTTGGCTCCCTGTACCTGTTGCTAATGCGGCTATACAAATCGAAAATCGTGACTTAGGTGTACTAACAGATTTACATGACGCATTAGATGTAAGAGGTGGATTGTTAGCCGATGATGGGGAATCTGCATCTGCAGAATCTGCCATGGCATCTGTAGATGCAGCCATCCGTCCATCAGGAGCATATGATGCATTGTCGTTAGCAGATAACCCGATGTCAGACGCTAGTTTCAAACAAATTGATATTCAACCAGTAGATCATCCAGATCCCTTTGATATTATTTTAGATCCAGCGAACGCTCCCCCTGGAGCAACAGATAGTATTCTCAATACGTTGATCAATATTACTGATTATGTGATTTGGACTCACTATGAAGGAAATGATGGAACAGTGGTTGACAAATTCGAAGTCGTAGATTTCTCAGCATCTCTAACATCCCTATTATTCTCCCCAGAGCCATTTGAGCATGAGATTGATATTGATGATTTTCTTGATGATGGAAATACTCCAACTTTGATAGATACAAACGGCGATGGGATACCCGATAGTCCAAATGATCCTGGAGATTGTGGATACGATGTCTCTGTTGGATTAACTGTNTCCATCGATCCTAATGACGGGGCAGGGGTTGAAGGAACCACTTTGTGGTTAGAACCCACAGTCGAGTTTTCCGTAGAGATGTTTGATGGCCAAGTTGATTTGTTCGATGGAGGTTGTTCTGGAACTCCTTCTTCGGATAGCAGTGATGCAGTTTGGAATAATATGAGNGAACTCAGAGTTTCTCTCTTTAAACAATTCACATTTTCTGAATCATTATTTTTTGGTTCAACAGGTCCAAGTTACATTTGGATTATTGATACATTTCACAAAATACCTCCAGAAGCAACCTCTTTGGAAGTTGGTTTAGAACGAATTTGGTTCGACATCGCCGATACAGCTCTTAGTGGAATTAATGGATTATCACTTGGTTTACTCGTTTCACTTACTGGAATAGATCTATCCGGAATTCAATTAGTTTCGATTTCTTCACCATATGCAATTCATCTTGAAACACTAGGAAGTACTGCATGTCCTTCTACATATGATCCGTTAACAGATGCTAGTGAAATCCCTACGGAACATGGTTGTGGAATTTTAGCTGGTTTTGGATATATTCATCTTAGTGAACCTGTTGATGGGACTCGTTCATTGATTGAATTAGCCTACATCGAATTTAGTGCTCATCCTAGAGGTTTAGACGATAGAATTCCAAGTGAAGTGGATCTAGTAATTCGTTCTGATTCAGTTTTATCAACCACAGTTGCAGATGTAGGAGAGGGTTCTTTGACTTCCATAGAGTATTATTCTGATCGTAGAGCAGATGTTCATGTTCATTTCCATGAAGACCGACGAAACAAAGCCCCCTCTCAGTTGGGAGATACTTATGGAAATGTAACTGAAAGTTCAGGTTGGCTCAGAGGAATGCCACAAGGTAGTATGGGGCAATTAGAAATTAATCGAATATTCACAATGCTTGGTTCAAACAAAGCTCCTGAACTCCCTGGTCAAATTCCTAGTAGATTAGGCTTGATAATCGCATTGAAGAATTTCTCTAAGGATACGACTCAGAACGATAACGATCCTTCTTTGCCTGTAAATCCAGCAGATCCTCCACAATCTTTGGTATTGATTCGATCTGTACAATCAGTAGATGAGATAGATTACGGTTCTTGGTTCCTAAGAGAAGGTGCCGATGAAGATCGTCGTCAAATTAGAACTAAAATGCAACAACTTCCAACTGCTTTGGTTCTATATGGTTCATTTTCTTTAGGAAACACCGACGAAGGAACTAATGTATCTCTTGATAATTCAGATAATTTAGATTTCTTTTCAAGAATTTTAGATACNACTATCTTGAATTTAGTTGACATTTTCATTGGGATAGGAGGAGCATTGAATGCTGTTCCTGAAGCATTAGGGGAGGCAATAAGTGGAGGCATGACTTCCGGTACTGGCTTATCNGGTTCAGATTTTCATTTACAGATGTTTGATGATATTAGTGTAAACCGCCTTCCGATGACTTTGGGAATGATCGAAATGGATTTGGGCACCTCCGACCATCCAACATTACCTGGTGATCACATTTTACTTTCAGAAGATAGAGATCTGAATTTAGTACAAGGTAGAGCAGGAGCAAGAGAACCTCTGATGCCAATTGCTCTTAGTGTGAGAATGAGAGGATTTAGTGCTGCAGATCTTGCTGATGATACTTCCTTAGATAGGCAAGTTATTGGATTGAAAACAATCCAAAATGAATCTTTACGTGTAGGTTTTGTTTCTCATGATAATGGTACAATGGATGGTTCATCTATTCATTTAGTTCGAATTAGTTCAATTCCGGACTCAATCGAGATGACTGTACTTCCTGGTCAGATGTCTTGGTCCTCTAGTGCNGAAATTGAAGAAATAACATACATTGGGAAGGATGAGGATCATGTTCAAGCAATAAGGATGCGCGGTATTCCTATCAATTTTGATATGGAGGTTTCAGATTCATTTTCTTGGAATGCTTCATCTGCAATGTCTAGTGTAGAAATTCAAATTTCTAATCATTCCAATCCAGGTACTATGGATGGAGATCATTTCCTATACCATCACGATGGCCCTACTGACACTGCTTATATGTCAGCTAGAATGACAAATATTTCTCGTGCAGCATACCTCATTGCAGATACAGATTTAGACCCTGAGGCATTAGATCGAATTGAATTACACATAGACGGATCCTTGCCTTTCAGATCTTCTATTCAACATGTACCTGCTCTTGGTTCTCCAGATACTCGTGGCTTACATGTACGTGCATTATTCAATCCATTACCTGGAGTGATAGGATTAGATGTTCCTAGTGCAGATAATTTGGGNGGTCCAGAAATTATGATTCCTGAGTTCAATACTTCACAAGGCCTCCAAGGCTTAGCATCATTCATGGATGGAATGTCAGAACTTGGAGGTAGTATGAATCGCCTTCTTGCGGATTTAACTGAGACAGTTACAGGAAGGGCAGGAGAAACTACCTCTTCTGAGTTATCTTTGGGATTCGAACTCGATGCAGATAGACACTTNGATCTAACTGTAGATGCCCGTCAAGGATCACTTGAGATTGAACCACCAACATGGAGACATGGAATTTCAATGACTGCCCTTGAAAGAGATGATGAGCAAGGGTTCCATGTTCGAACTTGGCTTCCCGGCTTGGCACCTGATGTGAAGACTGCAATTTCATTTAGAAATGAATCTGGTCTTGAGATATGGGATATTGAAGTAGAGATGTCTGATTGGCTTCCAGCTCGAGAAGAATTTATCGTGGAGATTAAAGGATTCGATGGACAAGATTTGGACTTAGCTCTGATTGGCTTCGTAGAAGGACAATCCACAGAGGTTTCTGTTGAAACATCATTTAGTACAAGAAATCTAGGTGCTGTTAGTGAAGTTACCACTTCTACGAATTATAAATTATCACAAAGACTAGATTACGTGATTGCCTCTATTCTAGATAGGAATTTAGGATCTAAATCCCAATTATTTGTTTCAGATATTCCGGGGGAAATAGATCTTTATGCTTCTATAGGAGAATCAATATCAGTCTCTCTTTCTGTACCAGAATCAGAAAGAATTCAAGGAGATTCTGTAAAATCAGTTATGCTTCAACAATTGCAATGGTCTGCGGGAGAATGGTGGCCTGCAACTATATTTTTGAAAGATGTGCCTGGAGAAATCGACTTAACCACAGATCCTGCAACTATTTTTGATATTACTCGACCAACATCATTCCAAGGGATTCCAGAATTTGATTTCAGTGCTTCTTCAGCAGGTATGGATTTGTATATGGAAATTACAGGAAGAGCAATAAATCAACGCGGTGATACTGTTTTGTTAGCAGAGGATTTGATGGATAGGATGACTGTGACCTTAGATGAAGATTATAATTTAGCAATTAGATCTAGTGGAATCGGCATTCGTAACTTATACATGAGACAAAGCAACGTTCCTATTCAACCTGGAATTGTTCTTGAACAAATGGAAGCAATGGGAGAGAATTTGAAATCTGCCACAATTTCATTGAGTTATATCGGTAAAGCATATCCAATTTTCAAAATTGATGATGTACAGGGGGGTCGGATTCTGATGTCTTCAAGAGCATCAGTAGATTTCATGGGAATAAAATGGGACGGTAGAGCGGTATTGATTGATGCCCAACAGACGTCAAGAATTCCTACAGGTACATCGGTCGGAGTAAACGGAATAGCATCCGATCTTTCCTTGCTAAATGTAATGCCTGGGTTTGATGGTTCAACGACCCATTACATGGTACCTGAACCAATGTCAACTGGAATATTTACACTCTGTGCTACCTTTTTAGGAGGTGATTAAATGGTCTTAGACAATTTAGACGAGTTTGAAGAAGATATTGATGACATTACTATCGACATTGGTGGACGTAAAGTTGCTCTTGAAGATGTAGAACGAGCTTATGGTGCACTTGCTCAAGCTAAGGATATTGTATCAGTAGTAACTCCAGGAAGAGTCATTCTAGCTACTGGCTTAGTTTTACTGTTGTTAGTTAGTTCATTCGGAGTATGGTATTGGATGATTCCTAGGGATGAAATTGTCATTGATACTGTATATATGCAGGGAGGGCCCGGACATGTTGTATTATCTCAAATTCACAATCATGGAAGTCGAGAAGTTACTGATTTACAAGTTGAATTAGAGTTTAGAGATATGCAGGATGGTCTGCTAGGTTCTTCTACGTTTGAAACCACTAGTTTACCNGGTCATGTTTCTGTTGCCGGTGATGATCTGGAATTGACNATTTCTGGGGCATCTGTTTGGGAGAATTACAGTATTAGCATTCATTTGAGTTATACGAATCATAGGGGAGAATCAGTTGAGAAAACTTGGTTACACATAGTTGGTGAATGGACAACTGAAACTTTCCGAGATGAAGGGGAAACTCATTGGTTTTGATTGTCGAGAGGTGCGAAGCCCTAAATCTGGTTCGTTGGAGTTGTAATCATGGCACGCTCAAGATTAGCAGTAGGCCTTGTCCTGCTTCTTCTCTTGAATTTTGCATTTATTTCATCNCCAGAGGATTATTCAATTAGAGATGGTGTCACGATTATCTCTGAATCTCCTGTTGCACTAGAACCTGACCCTGATTCAATAAGAGGTGTTTCTCCAACATCATTTGATGATGTTTCGATTTCACTTAGAAATCCTGGCGCAGATACTCCAGTTGGTTCGTTATCTGTAACTGGCTGGGAAATGTCGAATGATATTGGTGAAATCTTTTCTTCACCAAGAGAAGATCTGTCTTTGATTTTGTTAGATAGTGGTGTAGATCCTTGGTCTACTCGAGAAACTCTTTCTTCTTTAGAAACAGTTTCTGTCAAATCATTGATTCCCCCCACTGGGTTTCTAATTCAAGGGAATAAAGAAGGGATAGCAGCAGCCTCCTCTGTTTCCGGAATAATTGGAACATCATCTGTTCCTACAGCTTTAGTTGTCGATGAACCAGTTAGGAATACTGTGGAATCAATGAATCCAGAAGATCGAATTACTGTATTGATTACTGGTTGGAGAGATACTTCAGGAGATCTTAATTCAATGGTACAAATAGATGAACAAATTCATGATTTTTCAGAATTAAATGTGTTTGAAATTCGTCCTTGGGGTGATGGCAGAGTTGAGGCCGAAGTAAGTGCAGCTACAATCCCAATTTTAGCCACAAATCCATCTGTTGCATGGATATCATTTCCTCCTCAGTGGGAAATACACAACGATCGTTCCTTAGTCCATATGCGAGTAGCAGATACGTCTAATGCATTCATTTCTGAATTAAATGGCTCTGGAATTACTGTTGCTGTTGCAGATTCTGGGATAGATCAGGACCATGGAGATATGAATGGACGAATCACTCACGTTGAATCAATGACTTGGGGCGATTCTTCCACGGAAGACAGACATTCAGGTCATGGGACTCATGTCGCTTGTACAGTTTTAGGTGATGGAAGTCGAGGAGGATATGCAGGCGTTGCTCCAAAGGCTGAATTATATTTCCAAGCAATGGAAGATGACTCTTCGGGTCAATTTTCTGGAGCCAGTGTTGACTATATGTTACGTACTGCTTACAATGCTGATGTTCAGATTCACACTAATTCGTGGGGATCTCAAGGAGATCACGGAAGGTATACTACTTCTGCGGCTGATGTAGATAGTAGGACATCTCAATACGATCAATTTTGGTCATATGATGGATTTACTGTATTATATTCTGCAGGTAATGATGGNAATACTGGNTTAACACCTCCAGCTACAGCTAAGAATTCAATTGCTGTGGCGAATCATCACAATAGAGGAGGCAGTGCTCCAGATACTATCTCTCAGTCTAGTAGTAAAGGGCCGACTGATGATGGTCGAATTAAGCCTGATCTTGCTGCCCCTGGATCTTGGGTAAGATCTTGCCTTTCTCAGGATGCTCAAGATACAGGTGGAAATAGTTGGAAGAGCACTTGGTATATTGAATACTCAGGTACTTCGATGGCAGCCCCCAATGCTGCAGGAGCTTCTGCACTTGTTCATGAATATCTTACGGAAATAGCCGGTCGCCCCTCTCCTCAAGGTTCGTTAGTCAAGGCATTGTTGGTTTTGGGCGCAGAAGATATGGGTTCTAGAGATATACCTAATGATAACGAGGGATGGGGAAGAATTAACGTTGCAAATTCCTTAGTTCCTGGAACAGATGTTGGGATCTTTGTTGATGATAGGAATAGTCTTCGTTCTGGTAATTCTGCTACCTATGAATTCAATCTAACTCGTTCAAATTCTCCGTTGAAAGTAGTATTAGCATGGTCTGATTATCAAGGTAGTTCTTCCAGTTCTAGTCAGTTAAGAAATAATCTTGATCTTGAAGTAATTGCTCCAGATGGCACTACTTCCTATCTAGGAAATAATTTCCAGTCGGGGCGTTCTGCACCGGGTGGTTCTCCTGATGCAACTAACAATCTCGAAGTAGTTCTAGTTGATTCAGCAATTGCAGGTGTTTGGACTGTCAGAGTTTCTGATGTATACCACGGAGGAGGTAGGAGTGAGCAACCTTATTCTATTGCAGTTCGTGGAGTTAATGTCAACGATCTTCGATCAGATCCAATAGTTGTTTTACCTGATGTATCTTATTCATCAGAAGTTCCACAAGTAGGCGAAGAAATGACAATTTCTGTTCCAATTTCCAACCAAGGTAGTGGTAGAGCACTAGATCTTGTTGTCGAAGCAGGAATACTCAAAGTAGGGACATTAGGGACAGATTTAGGACGCCAGACTGTTACTATTGGCCCAGGTGTAACTAGAGTACTTCAATGGCAATGGACACCTCAAGACGAAGGAGAAGTAACATTACGAATCAATATAGATCCTGATGAAGCAATTGAAGAATCGGATGAGGATAATAATGTGGCAAATATCCCTCTTATTGTTTCAGCTCCAGGGATAAGAGTAGATGTTATTCAAGCAACTCAGGTTGTAACCTCTGCTGATCAGGCCTCAAGCACATGGACATTGAGAATTAAGAATACAGCATTGGTTCCAACTAATGCTTCTATGCAATCCGGTCCCGCAATCAGGGATTTTGATGGTACATCCTTTTCTTGGTTTAATTCATTCAATAGAACTTCAATGCCTCTTGAAGGTAGTGAAATTGTTGATGTGACTTACACTTTGGTTCACACTCGAACCAGAACCNGGCAATTATCGAATAACAATTACTGGAACTGATGAAGATAATAATATTCAATTTCCTATTGATATAATGTTGATTGTTCCGGTTCTTCCCGACGTTCAATTACAGTCTACCTCTTCACTGGTTACTCTCCATCCCGTTCACAATACTTCATTTGAGGTATTGATGTCAAATCGTGGTAATGGTGTTCAGGGGTATGATCTGAGAATCGATGCTCCTCAAAGTTGGAGTATGGGATTCGATGAACTTGGTTCCACAAAGGGTGCTTCCGGAGGGTCCACGGGTACAATGGAAATTGGAGAACAAATAAGAATCAATATGACTGCAATTCCTCCTTCGGTTATGATTGCTGCTGGAACCAGTNTAACNGCAAANCTCGTAGCAACATCNCAAGTNGANCCAACAGAATCATGGGAGATTGAGATACCTNTAGTNGTACAGTCCTTTGATAGATTAACNGCNCGTTTAGATACTCAANTNGGTGTAGTTTCTAAGGATGCAACTCTTACTCTNCAATACACAATTACGAATACNGGNAATCANGATGTNGTTATCACTCCAAATGCAGATAATCGCCCTTCNGGGTGGGATTTAAGCAGTTCATTGTCGTCATTTAATGTTGTACAAGGAGATGAGGCAATTTTTGGAATTGCATTAACTGGAAATGGATTCGCCTCNAGTGGAACTATGCAACTTCAATTTGTTACTGAAAGTGGATATTCAGTTAGTGTACCATTACAAATTCAAGTTCAGGAGGAATATAGCGGTCAAATTTCATTCTCATCAATATTGCTAGCTAACGGATCTATTGGAACAACTCCTTCATCAGTTGGAGATGTATCTGCTGGNTCTCCTGGGTTTTTACTAGAATGGCTAGTAGAAAATGATGGAACTACTCCATGGTCTGGAGTTTATTCATTAGATGTAGCATCAGGATGGAATTATGAATGCGATTCTCCAGGTGAATTAGCAGGAGGTTCTTCAGGTTACTTGACTTGTAGAGTTGTTATGCCTGCTGATGTTACACCCGGTTCTCAGCCCGCGATAGGAGCCATAGTTACCGCAGGGGACCTATCTTTACTCGATATAATTTCAATTCGAGTTGCTTCTGTAGAATCAGCATCAATTTCTTGGTCGGAAAAATCTTCTACAATTCTGGTGGCTGGACAATCTAACGAAGTTGAAGTAGAGATTCAAAATACAGGAAATGCTCCATTTGAGCATCGTGTTAGGGTTTTAGCACCAGAAGGTTGGGATGTAGAACTAATTGATTCTCCAATCATTAGCTTAAATCAACAAGCTGTGACATTCATTGATATCCGCATAACTCCGGATAATGCTGTAACTGAGTCTACTTTTATCCGCGTTGAAATCTTAGGTCCTGATGACGTTACAATCGCCTCTGAAAACTTAGATTTAGAGATAACTGCCTCTGCTCAGGAGAATACAGATTCGGGAATAGGGGGAATTCTATTTGCCTTGGCAGGATTATTGGTGCTATTGGGATCAACTGTGATTGTAGTTCTCGTAATTAGAAATCGTCCTTCAAAGGGTCAATCATTCACAGGTACTTTACCCCCTCCGCCCAAATCTGTTGAATCTACGGACAGTCCATCAGTTTCATGCTGGGCTTGTAGCGAGAAAATCATATCTTCTAAACGTAGAGCATGTCCTTCATGTGGTGCTCGATATCATCTTCCTGGAGAGTGTATTCACGCAGGTTTAGAAAATTGTAGACGCTGTGGCGCGTCTTCATCAACATTCGTGGTGGAATAACATGCATCTTGTCGGAGGTCATTTATCCATAGGATGCTCACGGAGGGTTATGCGAGGCAGAAGGGCCAGAGTAATTCTTCCTGTTTTTTTGCTGATTCTGATGTCACTAAGTCCGATTGTTTCTGCTGACGCAACCATCACTTTGAGTTCCAATACTTTGGCTCAAGAAGCCGATTCTGATAATCCAGCAGAATACACAATTACTGTAAGAAATACTGGTTCTGATGATGTTACAGTTAGTTTGAGTACAGTTCAAGGAGAGGGTTGCCAAGGTTTTACGTCTAATATTGAGCAAATTAGTGGGACAATCGGTGCAGGATCTAGCGAATCTACTACGTTAACTGTCACAGTTGGTCAAGGTGCTGATGGAGATTGTGAAACAACTGTACAGGGCACTGCACAAGTTGCTCCTCCTGCGGCTCCAGGGGCTCCAGGTCAAGATGAGATTACTGTTACCACTACTGCTGGTTCTGGAGGAGGGGTATACGGTGTATCACTCACAACTCCTCAGCCAACTAAAGAGTATTCTTCTTCTGACGGAGAGGAAGTAGAATGGACAGTAACTGTTGAAAATACAGGTCAACAAGCAGAAACAGTTTCTCTAAGCATGGATGATGATGGTTCATGTGATTCTGATTCTTTATCTGCAGTTGTTGACCCTGAAACAGTTAATCTACAATCTTCTGGAGATACAGAAGATGTAACGGTGACGGTTGATTTACCAAATGGTGCAAGTACATCTGCTGATTCTCATTGTTTCATTCTAAGAGCAGTGGTTACTCAAGATCAACAAAATCCAAGTGGTGGAGCGGAAGATAATCTATCTCTAACATTGAATGTCCCGGAAAGAAAAGAATGTATTGCTTCATTATCTCCTTCATCGATTTCAGTTAGCCCAGGAGAAATTGCAACATCAACATTCACTGTTACTAATGATGGAAATACTCAGTGGACTGTTTCTACAGATACTTCTGGAGTCAATCAAGATTGGGTAAACTTCCCAGGTGCTTCTTCAGGACTAATATCTGAAGGAAGTTCTCGA